>CAZEJJ010000019.1:0-62259 GCA_964512185.1 uncultured Enterobacterales bacterium
CCTCCTGATATCTACGAATTTCACCTCTACACCAGGAATTCCGCTTCCCTCTCACGTACTCTAGCTGGCCAGTTTCGAATGCAGTTCCCGGGTTGAGCCCGGGGCTTTCACACCCGACTTGACCTGCCGCCTGCGTGCGCTTTACGCCCAATAATTCCGAGCAACGCTTGCGCCCTCCGTATTACCGCGGCTGCTGGCACGGAGTTAGCCGGCGCTTTCTTGCGAGGTACCGTCAAGCACCGAAGTGCCTTCTTCCCTCCCGACAGTGCTTTACAACCCGAAGGCCTTCATCACACACGCGACGTAGCTGCGTCAGGCTTTCGCCCATTGCGCAATATTCCCCACTGCTGCCTCCCGTAGGAGTCTGGGCCGTGTCTCAGTCCCAGTGTGGCTGATCATCCTCTCAGACCAGCTACCCATCGTACCCTTGGTAGGCCGTTACCCTACCAACTAGGATTAGATAATGGGCCGCAGGCCGATCCTCTGGCGCCCGAAGGCTTTCATCCCGAAGGACGACATCCGGTATTGAGCCAGGTTTCCCTGGGGTATCCCGAACCAAAGGGTACGTAACCTACGTGTTACTCACCCGTTCGCCGCTAGGAGCCGAAGCTCCTCGCTCGACTTGCATGTGTTAAGCTCGCCGCTAGCGTTCGCTCTGAGCCAGGATCAAACTCTCCAGTTTAATCCGAAAAACTCTCTGAATTCTATTCAGGGGCTGCTACCAAATTTTCAAAGACCGTGGCGCCCATGCGGGCGTACCGCTCTCCGCGCGCTCTGGTTCCCTTTTTCGAAACCGCACCGCCCGGAGCCCACCGAACTTATGGGGTCCGGTCGGGGGCGTCAAGTGCGATTCTCTTTTTCTTGGTGGTCGAGCCTGGCAGCTGCCCGGCGGAGACCTGGGAACCGGCTCGTCTCCCGTGGAGGGACTCGAGCGGTGTGAGCACGATATCAGAGAACAGCGCAGCCTCGGGAAGGGGACCTTCCCTCGGAGCCGGCCGAATTTACTAGCTGACCACCTGCCTGTCAAGCCCTCCTGGCGATAATTCTTACATTCCATTATCCGGCTTTCAAGTACGTCTATCGCCGCGTCGCGTGGCGCTCACTTGGTGGATTCTGCGCGCGCTCACGCGCTGGAAGTTGGCGCTGATACGACTCAGGGCCCACGAAATGGCCCAGGTCGCGAGGCTGGGAGCCCCGACCTGCTCGTCCCGGTCCTGTGGCCTGGCGGAGGCCCGAGCTTCGGCCGATGCTGGCGTGCTCCACTCGAGCTGCGGACAGGGGGGATTCACCGCAGAGGCCACAGAGAGCATAGAGAGCACAGAGGGGCGGCAGGGGCTACCGCTCCGTCCTCGCGGGGACACACCGGGCAGCAGGGCGGCGAGGGTGGTGAGCGCCCAGAGCGAGGAGACCCGAGCACCCATGGCGTGCCGGAGTCGACCCGGCCGCCACCACCCATCGAGGGTGCGGAGCGGCAGCCTCTGTGTGCTCTGTGGTGGACCTGCTGCTCCCGGTCCGGTGGTGGCCTTGACTAGTCTTCTTCGTCGGCCTGGTAGCCGTCGGGCTCGCCGTCCAGCTCGCAGCCCGGATCCTCGGCGTCGGTGAAGCCGTCGCCGTCATCGTCTTCGCCGTTGTAGCAGACCGGGATGAAGTCGTAGTAGTCCGTGGACATGTAGGTCTGGTACTCGGCGTAGTAGGAGCCGGTCTCGCAGTCGGGGTCGTTGGAGTCGATGAAGCTGTCGGCGTCGTTGTCTTCGCCGTCGGCGCAGTAGCTGCTCATCTCCGGCTCCTCGAGGTCCTCCAGGGCGCCATCGGAGGAGTAGAAGCAGTAGACGTCCAGGGCGTCGATGTCGCCGTGACCGTCGTTGTCTTCGCCGTCGTTGCAGGCGGTGTCGCCGAAGCCCAGCTCTTCCTGCTGGCCATCGGTGCAGTCGGGGTCGGCTGAGTCGATCCAGCCGTCTTCGTCGTCGTCGAGGCCGTCGGTGCAGCTCCAGTCGTCGGCGGCGAGCTCGGCGCCACCGTCGATGCACTCACCGTCGAGCTCATCGATCCAGCCGTCCTCGTCGTTGTCGAGGCCGTCGTCGCAGTTGGACTCGGTCTCGCCGCCGCTCTCGCAGTCGTCATCCTCGGCGTCGATGAGGCCGTCGGCGTCGTTGTCGGCGCCGTCGTTGCAGCTGTAGGTGCCGTAGGTGTAGTCGTCCTCGGCTTCGTCGCTGTCGTCGTCGCGGTTCTGCCAGTCGCAGTCGGGGTCGTCCGAGTCGACCCAGCCGTCGCCGTCGTTGTCGAGGCAGTCGCCGCAGGAGCCCAGGTCGAGTGGGTGATCGTAGGAGAACAGCCCGAAGTCGCCGGTGACGTAGGCCACGACGAGGTCGCCGGTGAGCCCGATGCCATCGTCGGGATCGGTAGCGTAGCGGTACTCGGTGATGCGCTCGGCGGAGACAAAGGTGTAGCCCCAGCGAGGATCCAGGGGATCGTCGAAGGTGGGCGTGCCCATCATGCCCGAGCCACCCACGAACACGTCGGCGGTGGGGAGCTGGTAGAAGACGTCCATGGGCATCTCCACCGCGGAGCGCCCGGTCTCGGAGTCGTAGTCGTGGTCATCGGGCACCACCAGGGTGGTGCGGATGGGGTAGGCCTCGCCGCCGATCCAGCCGAGGGAGAGCTGGGTGATGTTGAAACGCACGAAGGTGGTGACCTCCACCAGAGGGCCCTCTTCGCCATCGACGGGGATGGTGAAGTCCTCGGGCAGCGGCTCCCACTCCCAGCGCAGCGCGACGTCGTCGAGGGTGGTGTCCACGTCGTCGTCGTCGTCATCGTCGAAGCAGTCGTCGAAGGTGCCCACACCGGCGCTGGTCAAGGTCCAGTCGCCCGCGGTCTCGCCACCGCCCGCGAAGCCTTCGGTACCCCAGACCTCCATCTTGGGCGGCAGCAGGATGTCGACCGAGGCGGAGCCATCGGAGAACACCAGGGGATGGTCGAGCGGATCACCGATCTCGATGCCCTCGTCCTCGTCGGCCTCGCTGTGCTCGAAGCTGAGGGTGACCTCGACGCTCCCGTCATCGGTGCCGGTCCAGAAGAAGTCTTCCTCGACAGGCCACTCGGAGCTGTAGTGCAGCCGATCGCGCTCGTCCTGCCAGGCCTCTTCGCAGACGTCCAGGCGCGAGGTGTCGTAGGTGAGGATGTTGGGATCGCCCGCTCGGGCAGGATCGAGGGTCTCGGCATCGACCCACTCTTCGTAGCCGGCGTTCTGCAGGTTGATGAGCTGGAAGTTGTCGACCATCACCCGCAGATCTTCGAGGCCGCCGATCCAGTCGGCCATCGCAGGCACCTGCACCACCCACTCCTCGGACGAGGCGGCGTCGCCAGCGAAGGCCATGCCGATGTCCTGGGTGTGGTAGCGCGGATAGGCGAATTCCAGGAACTCGGCGTTGGCGTCCACTCCGGTCCAGCCGACCCAGGAGGCCCAGTATGTGTCGTAGAAGTTCGACAGCACCAGGTAGGCGTTCTGGTTGTCGTAGATGGAGCCGGCGCTGGCGTCGTCTTCGAAGGTGGGGCCAGGATCGAAGGTGTAGCCAGCCTCGCCTTCGTCGTCGCCGTACACGAAGTAGCCGCCCTCGGCAGCCACGGTGACCGGCACCTTGCCGGCCTGCACGGGACCGTTGGGCACCACCACTGTGATGGCGGTGTCGCTCACAGCGACGATCTCGGCGTTCTTGTCGCTGAAGAGCACCACCAGGCCGCTGGTGTCGGAGCCGAAGCCGGTGCCGCTGATGGTGACCGTGCCACCGCCCAGGTTGCCCTGCTCGGACTCGATGTCCAGGCCGGTGATCTCGGGCCCACCCACGTCGGGGTAGTAGGGCACGAGCTCAGTGCCCAGGAAGCTGCAACCGGAGGCCAGGAGGGCCAGGACCACGAGGCTGTTGCTGCGCATCGCTCTACTCCTCGCCTTCGATGGTTCCGGTGTTCTCGCCATACCAGAAGCGCCCGAAAGTGACGGTGCGGGCGTTCACCTGCACCGGGGTGATGGGTCGTCGGTGGTCGTAGGCATCCTTGACGTCCGGCACCTCCGCTTCGACGGAGCTGGTCCGGGTGAGCAGGAAGATGGCGCCGTAGGCGCCGTACTGTGCGGCGTAGCCGTGGGCCCTGGCCAGCAGATCCTCGCTGAGCTCGAACTCACCGTCGTCCTGCAGGCGGCAGGTGACCTCGGCCACGGTGTGCATGGGGTCGCCCTGCAGCGCCGGGATGAGGGGCGCCTCATCGTCCAGGGGGTGGTCGGCGTCGTTGCAGGAGCCGTCTTCCGGATCGTAGTAGTCGACGTCGTAGTAGCTGGGGTCGAAGACCCACTCGCCCTCTTCGCAGGACTGGGCGTTGCGGCCGCAGCGGGGGTCGGTGCCTTCCTTCCAGGTGCCGCTGGAGGCATCCCAGTCGCCGTTGACCATGTAGCGGCCGAAGTACTCGAAGTCGTCGCGGTCCACCTCCCCGAGCAGGCGCACGGAGAGGGTGACCACCTCGTCGTCGCCGTCTTCGGGCACGGTCCACTCGAACTTGACCTTGCCCTCTTCGGTGTCCCAGGGCCCGGTGTAGATCTGGCCGCTCTCGCCGCTGTATTCCAGCTCGGCGTCGGCGCAGCCCTGGGCGGTCTCGGGGATGGCCAGCTCATCGGGCCAGTGGTAGCTCAGGCAGGTGGCCTGCTCGCCTTCGGAGGCCAACAGCTGGCCCTTGTTGTTGTAGAGGGGACCAGCCCACGAGAGGCGCACACCGTCGTGACGGTGTGGCAGGACCACCTCGGCGTCACCCACGTAGCTGGAGGGCAGCGGCAGGGAGCCCACCGGAGCGTGCTCCTGGGCTACGCCGCCGGGGAATGACATGGCCACGGTCTCGCCGAAGGGGAAGTTGGCGGACCGCAGGACGCGCGTCTCCATGTCCAGCGGGTCGCTCGTGGCGCCAGGCACGTAGCCGGTGGCCGCCTCGGGGCGGTAGCCCGAGATGCTGGAGTAATAGATGAACATGTCCTGGGGATCGGGCGGGTAGTCGGTGGGGTTGCGCTCGATGGAGAAAGCGGCGTCGCTCTCCGTGGAGGAGAAGGTGACGGCCGTTCCCACATCGGTGGTGGTGAAGGACCCGATGGGACCCACACCCTCGGCGATGGTGTAGCAGCTGTCTTCGGCCACCGGGGCTGGCTGGACCGTGCCCACGCTGACCGCGCCGTCGAGCTTCACATCGAAGATGTAGCCGAAGCCATAAACCAGCGAGTAGGGCGGCTGGAAGCCCAGGTCGCTGCCCACCTCTTCGAAGCTCAGCAGGCTGGCGAAGCCCAGAGACAGGCCCGCGCCCGCGAACTCGAACAGGTTGTACTCCAGCACGCCGCCGTAGGGCGTGGGAGCAGGACCGATCTCGTCGGGGTGGTAGCCCACGCCGACCATCTTGACGTCCGAAGGGGTGGTGGCTCGGCCGCAGCCCACGAGGAGCAGCGCCAGGAGCAATGATTGGGAATGAAATCGCATGCTTGCCTCCTGCGCTACCAGCCCGTACCCAGGCCGATGTAGACCCGGAACCCGGCGGGGTGGGTCTCGTTGGAGAGCTCGTCACCGATGGCGCTCTCGCTGGTGTCGTAGATGTCGTCACCGTCCACGTCGCCGTAGCCACGCACTTCCTGGAAGCCGTAGGCCAGGCGCAGGAAGCTGTTCCAGTAGGCCGAGTTGAACATGGCCCCGGACACCCTGATCTCGGCACCCGCGTCGTAGACCATGGGGTTGCCGTTCTTGTAGGCCTCGTCCAGGAAGGGGATCTCGCGGATGATGGCGTCGGGGTCGTTGGCGATGCGCTCGTCGTACTCGTTGCGCCAGTAGTCCTCAGGATCGTCCGGCGGCCGGAAGGACCAGAGGTTGCCCGCGCCGCCCATGAGCTGGCCGTAGACCGAGTCGAGCCAGATGGGACCGACGCGCTGCTTGAGGTACTTCTTGATCGGGAAGCGGTAGGCGGCGTTGGCGATGAGCATGGTCTCACCGGAGAGCGCGTAGGGCGGGTAGCCGGCGAACTGGGTGTTGGGTCGCAGCGAGTTGTTGCCCCAGTAGTAGGGGTGTTGGCCACCGGCGCGGAACTCGTCGTTGAAGTTCACGTTCTTGTTGATCCAGCCGATGCGGCCGTCGAGCTGGATGCGATGGCCCTTCTCACGCGCTTTTTCGAGGAAGCCGACGCCCAGACCCGGGACGCTGATCTGCTCGGTCCAGCGCATCTCGTACTTGCCGTAGTGGTACTTGTCGAGCAGCTGGCCGTCGTCGGGGGTGACGCCGCCGTAGGGCTCGTAGACCACGTCGGTGAAGGCATGCAGCGCGGAGAATTCCACGTTGCGGCCCGCGGGCGGGTTCGGGCTGCGGGCGTAGCGGTAGCTGATGTTGGAGAAGGCTCCTTCGAAGCCTGCTTCCCAGCCGTACTGGTAGGGCACGAACTCGTTCTCGCTGGTGGTCTTGAAGCCGTACTCCAGGTACATGCCGGTGAGGCTGGTGGACCAGCGGTCGCTCCAGGGCAGCTCGATCCAGGCGAAGCCGATGTTGGCGTACTGCTGGTTCTTGGACTCGTAGATGTCCTGGTCGTCGGTGGTGGACAGATCGTCGTCCCAGTCGATCATGTAGCCGTAGTCGTACTTGACCTCGTAGTGGTAGGCCATGAGGTACAGGTTGGGGTACCACATCTGGTTGAAGTACTGGCCCAGGAAGAGCAGATCTTCACCGATGAGCATGTACAGGAACGCGCCGTGCTTCTCGACGTAGTCCTGCATGAAGACCTGGAAGCCGCCCTGCAGGCCGATGTTGGTGCGCGAGTCGTTCTCGAGGCGCAGCATGGGCACCGCGGTGGGCGGCATGAGCGCCTTGCTCCAACGATAGGGATGGGTCTTGGCTTCCCACTCGGTGAGATCTTCGGTGTAGGCCCAGTTGGCCTCCACCTCGGCCGGGTCGGGCTGGGTGTTGAACAGCGCCGTGACGTCGCGGTTGAGGAAGTCGGCCTTGTGCAGGCCGTAGACCTTCCAGCCGTGGCCCGAGTAGTTGTTGTAGACCAGGTTCCCTTCAGGCGTGACCAGGGGACAGGAGCCGCCCCCCACCACGTTGGTGATCTGCTTGACCTGGCGGCTCTGCAGGTCCATGGCGAAGATGTTGTACACGCCGGTGGGATCGGCCGAGAAGAAGAGGGTGTCGCCGTCGGCCGACCAGAAAGCGTCCTGCTCTTCGTACTCGTCCCAGGTGAGGGCCTCGAAGGTCCTGGCAGCCACGTCGTAGATGTAGATGTTCTGGCGGTAGTTGCGGAACACCGCCACGGCGATCTTCGTGCCGTCGGGCGACCACTTGGGGGCCTGCAGCCAGGTGCCGTCATCGAACTCGGTGAGCAGCTCCTTGCCGGTGCCGTCCATGTTGATCACGGCCAGGTTCATGGTGCCGTCGCGGTACTGCATGTAGGCGACCTTGTCGCCGTCGGGGTGCACCGAGGGATCGGAGCCGCGCAGGGTGTTGGGGATGCCCCGCGCCTGGTCCTTCTGGTACACGCGCGCGCCGTTGAACAGGCGCTTGCGGTGCCAGGTCTGGTACTCGACCCCGTTGTCCTTCTCCTCGCGCTCCAACAGGTCGATGACATACAGCTGCTTGTAGAGGTAGCCGTGGATGTCCGGGTCGATGCCGGTGATCTTGGAGAAGGCGCCGTCGATCATGTCTTCTGGGCCGGTGACCACCACCTGGCCCTTGCCAGGAACGAAGTCCCAGCCGTGCATGAAAGCCGCCGGCAGGGCCTCGGACAGGCGCGCACCCAGCTCGGCCTTGGCCGGGTTGGATGGGTATTGCCCGGTGAAGGGCTCCTGCTCGTCGAGGTCCATCGAGGCCAGGTAGATGGCGCCGCGGTTGTTGATGCCGGCGATGCCCAGCTCTGCATCGTAGCGGGGCTCCGCCTGCCACACGCCTGTGGCTTCCTTCTTCTTGATCTTGTCTTCGACCTTTTCGGACTGCCAGGCCTCGCGGGCGGAGGGGGTGGCGTAGTCCCAGTCGGGCTCCGACTCCAGCAGCTCGCGCCCCATCACCTCGCCGTCGGCGCGGATGGCGGCCTCCTGCGCGGTGTAGCGTTCCAGCATGTAGTCGTACCAGTCCCGGTAGAGAGTCTGGGCGGGGATGCCGGTCATCTCTTCGAGCACGTCCATCCAGTGGGGGCGCCACTTCTTGCCGGCCTCGACGGAGGCCAGGTCCAGCACGTTCTCACCGAAGCGCTGGCGCAGGTAGGCGTTGAAGGCGTAGCCCTGCTGGTAGATGCGCTCGAAGTCGTTCCAGGACATGCGGCTCTGGGCGAAGGTCTGCCAGCGGTCATAGGACATGACCAGGGCGCCCTCGTCGTCGAGGAAGGTCATGCGCAGGTTCTGGTCGCGAGCCGAGGTCCACCAGTTGCCGCCGATCATCTCGGAGGCACCCTCACCGACGCCCTCGGAGTAGGCCGGGGGATCGGCGTCCATGTAGAAGAACTCGACGCCAGTGTCCACGTCGTTGATGCCGTCCTGGTACAGGCCGCCGATGAGCACGCCCTGGGTGCCCTCGGCCATGGAGGCGTTGGCCTTGAGGGAGACCACGTGGCTGAACTCGTGGTAGAGCACATCGGACAGCCACTCCATGCGACCGCGCATGCGGTAGAAGTAGCTGCCGGGGTTGACGCTCACCTCGATCCAGTCCCAGGGGGGCACTGTGAAGCCCTCCAGGAAGTCGGTCTGGTTCAGGATCACGATGTGGACGCGTTCCTTGAGGTAGTAGTTGAAGGTGGCGCACATGGGCCCCCACATCTCCTCGGCGACGCGGGCTGTGAGCCGCGCGGAGCGCTCGGTCTCCAGGAAGTGGGGGTTGTCCGGGTCGCGGGACATGGGGTAGTGCACCGCGAAGTGCTCGGTCTCGATGGTGTACCAGTCGAGATCCGGGTGGTTGTGCGGGAAGGTGAACTTGGCCTCGGCGCGCGGCGCAAAGGCCACGCACAGAGCGAGCAGAAGCGCCGGGACCAGCTTTGCAAGGGGCATGATTCGCATTGGGGCGCTCCGCTCAGTACCGCAGCTTGAGGGTGCCGGTGTAGGTCAGCCCGCGGGTGGGATGGATGGACTCGAGGGGGAAGAACTGGAGATCCTCGCCGCGGAGTGGAATGCCCACCCCGCCCTGGATGTCCACGCCCCGCGTGAGGTTGACCATGAAGCCGGCGTCGGCGTCGAGGGTCCAGCCGTCGGAGCCCTCGAGGGCCACCAGCTGGTTGTTGCCACCGAACTGGGCGCCGGTGGTGCCCAGGTAGGTCTCGCCTCGGTTGGTGTAGAACAGGTCGCCCAGCAGCACCACCGGGCCGAAGCCCAGCTGCATGCCCAGCTCACCGAAGGTGTAGGAGCCGGGCTTGATGCGGCCGGAGAACTGGTACTCGGTGACCTCGATGAGGTACTGGACCACCGAGGACTGCCGGTAGGTGTACCCGGCCCCGGCGAGCACCGCGAGGGGCCCCACCTGGCGCTTGCCCTTGAGGCCCAGGGTCCAGTCGGGCGTGCCCGTGGAGACCACGAACTTGCTGACGGTGTAGGGTCCGCCCACGTACTGTCCCGGGGACTCGGCGCCGGCGGGGACCTTGAGGTGCCCGTAGACCACGGCGCTGCTGGTGGGAGCGGAGCTGCCGAACACCTCGTAGGAGTACCCCAGGATGGGGTCGCCCAGCCCGAAGGTGCCGGTGTCGGTGCCCAGCTCGTCGTTCTGCAGGTGCATGTAGTGGAAGGGCATGCGCCAGTAGATCTCCGAGCGGCGGGTGATGCCGTAGCGGATGTCGAGCCGCTCGGTGCTGTAGGTCCAGCGCGCGGACTCGAAGTCCATGGCCTCGCCGTCGGCTGACCAGTAGCCATCGGCCACCTTCCAGTCGACGGACAGGCCGAACTCGAGCCAGCCTTTCTCCAGGTTCAGGGAACGCTCAACCTCTCGAACAGACAACGGCAGGCGGCCGGTCTTGGCCTCCCAGGCCGCGGCCTGAACCTCGCTGGCGCAGAAGGCCGCGAGGAGCGTCGGCAGCAGGATTCTCTTCATGAGCTGTACCTCGGGCGGCTAGCTGGCTTTTGGATACGGGCGGGTAGCTCGATAGGTGGAGCCCGTCAACCGCCCTGCACCGTGTAGGAGCCGCCCGACAGCCGGTTGTTGACATGGGGCAGTTCGGGTGGTGGACGAAGCTCCCCGCACCTGCCTGTGGGATCAACGCTTCCTGCCGTTAAAAAGCCTTGTTTCGTGCATTTCGTCGCGGTTTGACGGGAGGCCTGGCCGAGCATATGTAGCGGTCCCCCAAGCCCCGGTCGAGCCATGTCGTTCCCCGCATTCCTCGCCCTCGCGGCCGCGGGCTGCTCGCTGATCCCCACCACGGTCTCGGCGCCCGCGCCAGCCCTGGTGGGTCAGGACGTGAGCCTCACGATCCTGCACACCAGCGACCTGCACTCGCGCATGCTGCCCTACGACTTCCTGCCCACCTACACCGACAACAACCTGGGCATCCCCGACCCGGAAGACATCGGCTGCGAGACGGGCGACCGCTGCTACGGCGGCCTGGCCCGCATCGGCTGGATCTTCGACCAGGAGCGCGCCAGGGCGGGCCGCTCGGTAGTGGTGGACACCGGCGATCTCTTCCAGGGAGCGGTGGTCTTCAACGAATTCGCCGGCGAAGCCGAGATGCGGGCCATGTCTGAGGCCGGCTACGACGTGGTGGTAGTGGGCAACCACGACTTCGGAGAGGGAGCGCAGGCGCTGGCCGATGTCTACGGACCCTACGGCAGCTTCGACTACCTGGCCTGCAACTACGACTTCGAAGACCCCGAGCTCCCCTGGGTCTCCCAGCTGGGCGACTACGTGCACAAGTCGGTCATGCACGAGCTCGACGGCTTCAGGGTGGGCTTCATCGGCCTGGGCAACCTCTCCTCCCTCACGTCCATCTACGACCAGTCCAACAGCATGGACGTGGTGCCCATCGACACCGAAGCGGCCATCGAGTACCAGACCGACCTGCTCATGGACCAGGGGGCCGACATCATCGTGCTGCTGTCCCACCTGGGCATGGACGACGACTTCCTCCTGGCGCGCAACCTCGCCAATCCCCACGTGGACGTCATCCTCGGTGGCCACCACCACGTGTCCATGGACCCACCGCCGATCATCACGAACGTGCACACGGGCAAGCGCATCCCGGTCATCCACTCGGGGGCCTTCGCCAAGTACGTGGGGCGGTTGGACCTGGTGGTGCGCGACGGCGAGATCCTGTCCATCGACTACGAGCTGATCCCGGTCTTCGACCACCTGGCCATGGGCGAAGATGCCGAGGTGCTCGAGATCCTCGAAGAGTACGACTACTGGCTCTCCCAGGAGTACAACCTCACCCAGGTCATCGGCTACGCCGAGGAGACCCTCTACCGCTTCGGTCGCAGCACCGGCGACTCCATGCTGGGCAACTTCGCCGCCGACTCCATGCGCTTCTACGATGGGGTCGAGACGGAGATCGCGCTCACCAACACCCTGGGCATCCGCACCGACCTCACCGCCGGCGACATCACGCTGGACGCCATGTTCAACGCCATGCCCTTCGACAACACCATCACCACCATGTTCCTCTCCGGGCGCGAGGTGGAAGAGGTCCTCGACTACGTGGCCGCCCGCTCCACCGAGCGCGGCTGCAGCGCCCAGGCCCAGGTGTCGGGCATCGTCTTCACCATGGACTGCGTCAACGGCGACGCCACGGACATCGTCATCAACGGTGTCCCGCTGGATCTCAACGGCACCTACGAGCTCGCCACCAACAACTACATCGCGGGCGGTGGCTCCGGCTTCGACATGCTGGAGCGCAACACCACCCAGGTGGACACCGGCATCTCCATCCGCGACGTGGTGATCGCCACCATCCAGGCCTACCACACCCTCCCCCAGCCCGGCGTGGCTGAGGAGGAAGGCCGCATCAACCTGGTGTACTGATGGGCCGCTATCCCACCCTGCTCTTCCTCTCCGGCGCCGCCATCAGCGGCTGTCATCGCACCGAGCACGTGGACATCAACGTGCTCAGCTTCCTGCAGGTCACGGTGGTCGACGGCCTGGTCACCAGCAATGAAGAGCCCGCCGACTTCAGCGCCGAGCCCGTGACGGTGCGGCTCAAGGTGGAGGCCCTGAACCGCAACGCCGAGCCCTTCCCCTTCGCGGGCACGCTCTCGGTCAAGGCCCGCCCGGCCGACCTGGAGAGCGACGATGCGGCCACCCTGGTGGAGGGCGCCTGGGAAGGCGACGTCAGCTTCCGCTACCCCTTCGGCCCCACGCGGATCTGGTTCACCGACGACCAGGGCGACGACGCCGGACGCGAGGCCAGCTTCGTCTCCGGCGTATCAGACGCCTTCTGGTTCGAGCTGCCCACCGTGGCCCAGCTGCAGGCCACCGACGACCACGAGACCAACCCCCTCGAGGGTGAATTCGCCGAGGTTCGCGCCGAGGATCGGCGGGTCATCGTGGTGGCCATCAGCCTGGACGGCATGTGGGTGACCGATCTCGACGATCCTCCCGGCGAATACAACGGCCTGTTCATCTACAACTACAACCGCCCCGAGTACAGCTCCCCCGAAGGCGAGGTGGACGACGACCTGACCGTCTACGCCGAGCCCGGCCAGCAGCTGCTCTCCCTGAGCGGAGGCGACCAGGAGTACCTGGCCACCACCCAGCTCTCCTTCCCCCAGTTCGACTTCGTGGGGACCGACATGCTGGAGATCCCCGATCCCATCACCCTCGACCCTGACGACTCCTGCGACGACGACAGCATGGAGAAGCTGGAAGGCTCCCTGGTGCGCGCCGAGAACCTCAGCGTCCCCGACTTCGACTCCGACGAGGGCTCCGACTTCTACGACTACGGCCAGTGGCCCATCCAGTTCAGCAACGGCTGCGAGATCTACGCCGAGACGGGGGGCACGCTGCCCACCTTCTACCCCAGCGACCACAAGGGCGAGGATCTGGACTTCATCCAGGGCATGCTCGCCGAGGTGTGGGGCAAGTGGATCATCCTGCCACGGGACGAGGCCGACATCTCGTTCCCCACCGACACAGCTCGGCCCGGCCCGCCGCCGGCCCGCCCCCAGCGGCGTCCGCGCCCCCGGAACTGACCAGCGCCCAGACCCCTTCTTCTTAGAGAACACCCTTGCACACCGATCTCCGACCGCTCCCGAGGATCACCATGCTCTCCACTCTGCTCCTGCTCGCCACCACCGCCGCCCCGGTCCAGGCCGGTGAGTTCGTGGACACCTGGGTCACCCTGGCCTTCGAGGACGACAGCGTCCTGGCCGGGCCCGAGTTCGACAGCCCGGCCGCCAACTTTGTGGCCCGGGGCAACCGCACCTTCTTCGAGGACTACGAGACCCGCTACTCCGACGACATCTCCCAGAGCCACCTGGCGCTGTACCGCCAGGACGAGGGCTTCTGGAAGGACTGGTACACCGAGGCCGCCTTCGTGGTGCAGTTCACCCCCTACCTCAATCCCGACGAGAGCGACGAGGGCCTGGAGCTCCAGGACGACGGCTCCTACGTGCGCCTGGTGCGCCGGCTGCAGGGCGCCGACGACAAGAACCTGTCCATCACCGGCTACGCCATCGACGCCAGCCGCTTCCGGCTGGGCTACTCCTACGATCTCTCCTGGGGCGGCAAGGAGATCTTCATCAAGGACCCGGGGGCCTCGCCCGGCGTGCGCATGCAGCTCCAGTGGGGCGGCAGCTACGCCTTCGTGGGCGCCAAGACCTCCATCCAGGACCAGGAGCAGGTGGACAGCGAGGACGGCGGCACCCGCAACCAGGCCTTCTACGGGATCCTGGCGGGCGGCGGCCTGCAGCTGGCCGAGCGGTTCAAGGTAGAGGGCGGTGTCGGCTCCTTCCAACAGGGGCAGATCACCACCTCCAGCGAGACCGCCTCGGCGCTGTTCGGCGAGCCCATCAAGGCCCTGGGCCTGGCGGGCCAGCTAGCCTGGCGCTCCACCCCCGAGCTGCGCTTCATCGAGTCCGCCGAGCTGTCGCTGTACCGCAACGGCCCGGACTTCGTGAAGGACTCCTACATCTCCCACGATCAGCTCGACGGCTTCGGCATGCTGGCCCAGGTGGAGTGGAACTACCTCACCCACAACCTCATCGATGCGGACCAGGAGAACTCCACCATCCTGGAGTCGGCCATGGCGGGCGACCTGCAGAGCAAGTTCGTGTTCGGCTCCACCAGCATCGGGCTCGACTTCGTGTACAAGGACCTGGCCTACATTCTGTTCAATGTGCCGGGCATCACCTCCTGCTACTCCATCTCCGACAAGATCGAGACCAGCCCCCAGCTCTACGGCCGCGTCAAGGCGTCGCACTACCTGGAGGACGCGCGCACGGCGCCCTACCTGGGCATGGGCCTGATGCAGCCGGCCACCTACACCAACACGCTCGGCAACACCTACGTACAGTACGACGAGCAGACCATCGTGGCGGTGCCCGACGAGCAGGACCCGGTGAACATCCTGGGCGGCCTGGCCGGGGTCGAGGTGGACGCCTCCAAGAGCGTGGTGCTGGTGGCGGAGCTGCTCTACGAGGTGAACAACAACCTCTCCGACGCCTACACCGATCCCTCTACCGGCGAGGTCAGCCGCGTCCCGGTCGACAAGAGAGAGTCCCAGAAGCTGGGCTTCAACCTGATGATGCGGGCGAGGTTCTAGCTCGCGTCAGCGCCGCACTCCCGTACCCCTGAAGCTCTCGTTGTTGCGCACCCTGCGGGTGACGTGGATGTCGGCGTAGCGCTCCTCGTGGAACCAGCGCTCCAGCTCCTCGCCGGTGACCAGGATGGTGACGGGGATGCGCAGCCGGTCGTAGACATCGGCCACCACCACGTTGAAGGGCCACTTGTGGTGATCGTGCACCGGAAGATGAGTGACCACGCCGTGCAGCCCGGGGATGGGGCGGAACAAGCGGTAGGGTGTGTGGGAGAAGGCGCGCAGCCCTCCGGCCACCACGCGGCTGAGCTTGTGCAGCTGCTCTGGCTCCAGGCGGGTGGTGACCACCCGCAGCCCGCGGTTGACCACCGACGCGAAGCCCTGGCGCGGCCCGTACATCCAGACAGCCAGCCGCGCGCCCACCCTGAGCACTGAGCCGAGCTGGCGGAAGGCGTGGCGGGCGCGCTCCATGTGGTGCAGCACCCCCAGGCAGATGACCAGGTCGAAGAGCTCGTCCCGCAGCGGCGGACGCTGCAGGTCTCCCTGCACCACGTGCACGTTGAACATGCCCTCGGTGTTTCGGCGACAGGCATCCACGGCTTCTGGGGCGATGTCCATGGCCACCACCTCGGCTCCCCAGCGGGCGGCCAGCCACGCGTGCCGTCCGAAGCCGCAGCCCGCATCGAGCACAAGCCTGCCGAGGAAGTCCTTGGGCTGCAGCGGAGCCACCAGGTCCAGGAAGTTCCGTTCCCACACCGGCTCGGCGGTGTCGAAGGTGGTCCAGCCATGGGCCGAGCTGGGCGGGCGCTCCTCGGGATCCACCAACAGGCGAGGGATGCCGCCGGCGATGGGGTAGCTGCGCGTACAGGAACCACAGGACAGCGTGCCGTCCAGGATCTCCACGGTCTTGCGCTTGTCGCGGTTCAAGCCCGCCGGTGGCTCGGCGCCCGGCGACAGGTGCGCGTGCCAGGCCTCCACCTCGGAGGAGCGGGTGACGTCCAGCTCGAGGGGCGAACCCCCGCAGGCGGGACAGGCCAGCAGACGCAAGAGCTCGTGCTTCATGTGGTGCTCCGGCCGGAAAGATATCACGGCCTTGGGCGGGCCGGGGGCCGCCCAGGGCGGCCGCATCCGCGCAGACGGCTGCGATTCCGCCACCGCAGCACAACGCCATCCCGAGGCGGGCCGGGGGCCGCCCAGGGCGGCCGCATCCGCGCAGACGGCTGCGATTCCGCCACCGCAGCACAACGCCATCCCGAGGCGGGCCGGGGGCCGCCCAGGGCGGCCGCATCCGCGCAGACGGCTGCGATTCCGCCCCCGCAGCACAACGCCACCCCGAGGCGGGCCGGGGGCCGCCCAGGGCGGACCGGGAGCGGACGGGAGCCGGTGCAGCACGAACGGACCCTTGCCCAGGGGGGCGCGCGAGAATACCGTCCGGGACTCGACGGCCGCTGCCTCTCCGCCCGGGAGCGAAATTGCGCATCGCGCTGCTCTGGCACATGCACCAGCCCGACTACCGGCACCCGTCCACGGGGATCGAGCAGATGCCCTGGGTCCGGCTGCATGCGCTGCAGAACTACTACGACATGGCCCGGCTGGCCGAGGAAGCTCCTGCCTCCGTGGCGGTGACCTTCAACCTGACGCCGGTGTTGATCTCCCAGCTGCAGCAGCTGGAGGAGTCAGGGCCTCGCGATCGCGTGCACCAGCTCTGCCGCCGGCCGGTGGCGGGGCTCGACGCCGAGGAGCGCGCCTTCTTGGTGGAGCAGCTGTTCAGCACCAACGAGGAGCGCAAGATCCAGCCGGTGCCGGGGTACGCCCGCCTGCACCAGCGAGCCGGCCGCCATCGGGGTCCGCCCTCCTCCGCCGCAGGTCGACTGAGCGACCAGGATCTGCTGGACCTGCAGGTCTTCTTCCACCTGGCCTGGTCAGGTCGCACGCTCAGGGAAGATCCCTTCATCGCGGAGCTGGTGAGCCGCACGGGCGGAGGCTTCAACGAGGCCGAACGCGAAAAGCTGCTGGACCTCCAGCGGGCCTTCCTGCCGCGGGTGCTGGCGATCTACCGCCGCCTCTGGGGCGCGGGGCGCATCGAGATCTCCACCACTCCCCTGCACCACCCCATCCTGCCGCTGCTCTGCGACCTGCAGACGGCTCGAGAGGGCAACCCCCGCGTGACCCTGGGTGGGCTGGATTTCCGCTATCCGCAAGACGCGGGAGAGCAGCTGGACCGCGGGCTGGCCCTGGCCCAGCGGACGCTGGGCCGCACCCCGGAGGGCATGTGGCCCAGCGAGGGCAGCCTCTCGGAGCAGGTCCTGGGCCTGCTGGACCGGCGGGGCGTGCGCTGGGTGGCCACCGATCAGCAGCTGCTGGAGCGCTCCCTGGCCCACGCCGGGCTCTCGATCGGATGGCCCGCCCACCTGCACCCGTGGCGCCTGGCGGGCACCACGGGGCCGGCGGTCTTCTTCCGCGACACGGAGCTGTCCGACCGCATCGGCTTCACCTACGCCCGGTGGACTACACAGGATGCGGTGCGGGATCTGCTGGACCGCGCGCGAGCCCTGCTGGGTTCCCACCCGGATCCCCTCCAGACCTGCCTGCCCATCATCCTGGATGGCGAGAACGCCTGGGAGTACTACGAGGACCACGGCGTTCCCTTCTTGCAGGCGCTGTACCGGGCGCTGGGGGAGGACCCCCGGCTGAGCACGGTCACCTTCTCCACGGCGCTGGGCAGCGTCGCAGCCAGGGAGCTCCCCACCCTGCGCGCGGGCTCCTGGATCAGCGCCAGGCTCGACACCTGGATCGGGCACCCCGAGAAGAACCGCGCCTGGGAGCTGCTGGCCTCCGCCCGCACGGTGCTGCAGGCCGTAACCGAGGCCGGAAGCCAGCCAGAGAGCAGCCTGGAGGCGGCCCGGGAACACCTGCTGAGAGCTGAGGCCAGCGACTGGTTCTGGTGGCTGGGCGACGACCACCCCACCCCCCACAAGGGCTCCTTCGAGCAGGTCTTCAGGGGCCACGTGCGCGCTGCCTGGCGCGCCCTGGATTTCGATCCACCTCCCCAGCTGGCGCGCAGCATCCTCGACCCTGCCACGGCTAGCCATCCGCGGGTGCTGCAGCCGAACACGCCCATCAGCCCGCAAATCGACGGCACTGACCGCCGCTACTACGACTGGGTGGGTGCCGGCAGCTTCGACGCCCGCAGCCAGTCCGGGGCCATCGATCTGGCCAGGGCCCTGCCGGCGCGGCTGGACTTCGGCTTCGATCCCCAGCGGCTCTACCTGCGCCTCTACCCGCTGGAACCGGGCTCCGCCGCGCGCCTGCGGGGCGCCCAGCTGCGCATCCTGCTGCGCAGCCGGCAGGGAGAGATCCTGCTGACAGCGACACCGGGCGGTCAGATCTCGCGCAACGGCGGCCCCCTGGTGGGCACCTGGGCCAGCGCGCGGGTCTTCGAGGCGGCCCTGGATCTCGACAGGCTCGATGTGCCACCGGGAGCGGAGCTCGCCTTTGCCCTGGAAGCCTTCCTGGCCGATGGGCGGGTGGAGCGCCTGCCGCTGGACGGTACAGTTGGCACCCGGCGCCCCGGCGCCGACTTCGTGAAGCGCCACTGGACCACGGGCTGACGGGAGACGGGAGAAGCCATGTCCGAGCTACGCCAGGATCCTCTACACCAGCGCTGGGTCGTCATCGCCCCCGAGCGCAACCGCAGACCTCCGACCGGCAGCGTGCAGGACAGCGCCCCCCGCGCGCGGCATGGGGCCGGCGATTGCCCCTTCTGCCCAGGCAGCGAGGCCCTCACCCCGCCCGACATCCGCCGGGTGGAGTCGGGTTCTTCCTGGCGCATTCGCGTCTTTCCCCACCGGGAGCCGGCCCTGGGCGTAGAGGGTGACCTCGAGGCGGGCTCCACGGGCCTGTACCAGTACAGCCACGGACTGGGCGCCCAGGAGCTGGTGGTGGAGACCCCCGACCACGACCGGGACTGGCAGGCCCTGGAGCCCGACGAGGTGGCACAGGTCCTGGCCACCTGGCAGCTGCGCCTTCGGGATCTCTACCGCGATGGTCGCCTGGAGCAGGTCACCATCTTCAAGGGCCACGGGGCGGCGGCCGGCGCGCCTATCGACCATGCCCACAGCCAGCTGCTGGCCACCCCCTTCACGCCCACCACCGCCAAGGTGGCCTATGAGCGCGCCATCGAAGTCTGGAAGCACGCCAGGAGCTGCCTGATCTGCGACCTGCTCCGCCAGGCTCTGCACGACGGAGAGCGCGTGGTGGCGGCAGACAAGCACAGCGCCTGCGTGACTCCCTACGCGAGCCGCTTCCCCTTCGAGCTGCGGCTGCTGCCCCTGCGCCACAGCCACGACTTCTGCGACGCGAGCGAGGCCGAGCTGGCCTCCATGGCCCGGCTGCTCACGGACGCCTGCCGGCGCCTGACCCTGGCCCTCGATGATCCCGCCTACAACCTGGTGCTGCACACCGCCCCCAACCCACACCCCCTGCGACCCCACTCCTACGAGGCGGGCCTGCTGCAGCACGCGTGGCACTGGCACCTGGACATCTTCCCGCGCCTGCTCGCCCCGGCAGGGCACGAACAGGCCACCGGGCTGTATGTCAACCCCACCCCACCCGAAGAGGCCGCCGCGTTCCTGCGCGGGCTGGCCTGAGCGCCTGCACGGCGAGATCACCGCAGGCCGTGATATGCGGCCGCCAGCCCAATCCCTGGAGGTAACGATGCGCCACGGCGCCTTCGCCCTGACCGCACTGCTCGCGCTGGCGGGCTGTCCCAAGAGCACCGAGCCCGAGGCGCCCGCCGCGGCGCCTGCCTGGGCCTATCCCGAGGCCCACCACGGCGAGGTGGTGGACGAGTACCACGGAGTCCAGGTGGCCGATCCCTTCCGCTGGCTGGAAGACCCGGACGCAGCAGAGAGCCGAACCTGGATCGACGCCGAGAACGCGCTGACCTTCGGCTACCTGGAGCAGATCGAGCAGCGCCAGGTCATCCGCGATCGCATCGAGCGGCTGTGGACCTACGAGCAATTCGGCCAGCCGTCCAAGAAGGCCGACCGCTACTTCTTCAGCTACAACGACGGCAGCTGGAACCACAGCAAGCTGTACGTGGCCGACTCCCTGAGCGCCGAGCCGGAGCTGCTGCTCGACCCCAACAGCTGGTCCGAAGACGGCACCGTCGCCCTGTCGGGCACCGCGGTGAGCGAGGACGGTCGCTACCTGGCCTACGGCCGCGCCGATGGTGGCTCGGACTGGAACACCTGGCAGCTGCGCGACCTGCAGAGCGGCGAAGACCTGGCCGACAGCCTGGAGTGGGTCAAGTTCTCGGGAGCCTCCTGGGACCACGAGAGCGAGGGCTTCTTCTACAGCCGCTACCCCGCCCCCGAAGACCCCCTGGAGCAGGTGAACCTCGACCAGAAGCTCTACTACCACCGCGTGGGCACCGCTCAGTCCGAAGACGAGCTGGTCTACGAGAACCTGGAGCAGCCTGAGTGGGGCTACGCGGGCGTGGTCACCGACGACGGCACCACGCTGGTGGTGCACATCTGGCAAGGCACAGAGGAGAAGAACAGGATCTACCTGGAAGATCTCACCCAGCCCGGCTGGGACGTGGTTCCGCTGTTGGACGACTTTGACGCCGAGTACAGCCTGCTGGGCAACGAGGGCAGCAAGTTCTGGTTCAAGACCAACCTGGACGCCCCCCGCGGTCGGGTCATCGCCATCGATCTCGACCAGCCCGAGCGCGAGCACTGGGCGGAGGTCATCCCCCAGTCCGACAACGTCCTCGAGGACGTCAGCCTGGTGGGCGGGCACTTCGTGGCCACCTACCTGTCCGACGCGCACAGCGTGGTCTCGGTCTTCGATCTCGAGGGCGCGGCGCTGCGGCAGGTGGAGCTGCCGGGCCTGGGCAGCGCCTGGGGCTTCGGCGGTGAACCCGATGACCCGGAGACCTTCTTCACCTTCTCCAGCTACAGCGACCCCTCCAGCATCTTCCACTACGACGTCGCCACCGGCCAGAGCGAGCTCTGGAAGCGACCCGAGGTGGACTTCGACCCGGGAGACTACGTCACCGAGCAGATCTTCTACGAGTCCAAGGACGGCACGCGGGTGCCCATGTTCGTGACGCGCCGCAAGGACGTGGAGCTGAACGGCCAGGTGCCCACCCTGCTGTATGGCTACGGCGGCTTCAACATCTCCCTGAGCCCCTGGTTCTCGGTGTCCCGCCTGCAGTGGATGGAGATGGGCGGCATCTACGCGGTGGCCAACCTGCGTGGAGGGGGCGAGTACGGCGAGGAGTGGCACGAGGCCGGCACGCTGCTCAACAAGCAGAACGTCTTCGACGACTTCGCCGCGGCGGGCGAGCACCTGATCGCCAATGGCTACACCTCCAGCGAGAAGCTGGCCATCATGGGCGGCTCCAACGGGGGCCTGCTGGTGGGAGCCTCGGTGCTGCAGCGACCCGATCTCTGGGGAGCGGCCATCGCCGCTGTGGGGGTCATGGACATGCTGCGCTACCACCAGTTCACCATCGGCTGGGCCTGGGCCAGCGACTATGGCACCTCCGACGACAAGGAGCTGTTCGAGTACCTGCTGGGCTACAGCCCCGTGCACAACTGCAGGCCGGGAGTGGCCTACCCGGCCACCCTGATCACCACGGCCGATCACGACGACCGCGTGGTCCCCGCCCACAGCTTCAAGTTCGCCGCCGCGCTGCAGGAGGCCCAGGCCGGGCCTGATCCCATCCTGATCCGCATCGAGACCCGCGCCGGACACTCCCGCGGCAAGCCCAAGAGCATGCGCATCGACGAGGCCGCCGACATGTGGTCCTTCCTGGTGCGGGAGCTCGGTGTGGACGCGCCCTATCCGCGCAACCCCACGCCGGGCGCCGACATCGGAGAGCCTCGCTGAACGCCCCCGATCGCAGCCGAAGGCTCCTTCCCTGGCGGCAGCGTTTCGATTAGGGAGCCAGCAGGTGTGTGAGATGAACGACAACGAGCCTCTGGTCCACGAGGTCGAGGACTCCCATGAGCTCTATGGGTGGCCCGGCCATGGCCGCTACGTGCTGTGCTGCGAACACGCCAGCAATCGCCTGCCCCCGCCCATCCGTCCCGGGCCCGGCGACGCCCCCTGGCTCGAGACCCACTGGGCCTACGACATCGGGGGCGGCGAGCTCACCCGCGAGGTGGTGCGAAACACCGGCTCCGTCGCGGTGCTGGCCCGCTTCAGCCGCCTGATCGTCGACGCCAACCGCGCTCCGGGCCACCCCACCCTCATCGTGCCGCGCGTGGAGCACCACCCCCTGGGGTTCAACGAGCTGCTGTCGCCTGCCGAGCGCGCCCAGCGCATCGAGCAGCTCCATCGGCCCTACCACAGGGCCGTCGACGACATGATCCAGCGACGCCTCCCCATGGGCGGCGACGTGGCGCTGATCTCCGTGCACACCTTCGTCCCGGCGCTGTACGGGCTGCAGCGCAACATCGATGCGGGGGTGCTGTTCAACCCCTATGAGTCCATCGCCACCCGCCTGGCCGAGAGCCTCCGGGAGCGAGGCCTCGTCACCGCCCTCAACGAGCCCTACTCCGGGCGCCGAGGCCTGATCTACAGCGCCGAGCGGCACGGCCTGAACCACCAGGTGGTCTACCTGGAGCTGGAGATCAACCAGGCCCTGCTGTCCACGCCGCCCAAGATCTACCAGCTCGGCCGCACCATCTCCGAGTCCCTGGCAGAGCTGGGCCTGCGCAAGGCCTCCAGGTAGGCGCTACTCGGCCTGGTAGCAGGCCTCGCTGCCCTGCGCGTCCCGCGTCAGGGTCAGCCGCCGCTGGCGCTGCATCAGCTCGATGTGCTCTATGTTCTTGCGCTCGTCGCGGCTCACCGCCTGCACCATGGTCACCTGCTCGCCCGGCTGCAGCCAGGTGAGCACCTTGTCCCCATCCTCGCCGCTGCCCCTGAAGATCTGCGCGCTGGGTGGCGCGTCGCTGGGAGGATCGAAGGGGCTGAGGGCCTGCAGGCGCGTGTGGGTGACGGGCACGCCCGCGCCGCGGATGCTGGTGCAGATCTCTCCCGCCTCGATGCTCCAGGACTGCTGGGTGTCGGCGCTGGCGAAGGCTCCCAGGTCCATCAAGGCCACCGTGGTGGCCTGGGTGGTCTCCAGGTGCTCGCGGCCACGCCAGCGATCGTAGCGCTTCACCAAGGGGCCGTTGGTGGTGGAGGCCACCAGCGCGCTGGCTCCCTCCACATCCACGTCGTGGGCCTGCAGGGCGATGGCGACGGAGAGCTGGTTGCTCAAGAAGTCGGGCTCCAGATCATTCCAGTCAGCCCAGGCGGGCGGTGAGGAGACCAGAACTGCGAGAAGAGCCAAGCGTCGCATGGGAACCTCCAGGGCGCGGGAGGGAGGGATCCGCTCACACAGCCCATCGGCACCAGGCAGGAGCCTGTTTAGGCTCCAGTGGGCACAGCTACGCGGCGCACCACCGCCTCTCGCCGGCCCACCTCGGCCAGCGCGCGCGGCAGGGCAGCCACGAGGTCGCCGGCCACGATGGGCGCCGGGCCCGCCAGCTCTGCCGCGAAGCCATGGAGGAACGCCGATACCATGCCGGCATTCCCCACGCCCAGGCCCCGCGCCAGGAGCGCCCCCACCAGCCCGGTGAGCACGTCACCCGAGCCGGCCGTGGCGAGCGCTGGACCACCGGTGGGGTTGACGGTGGCCAGGGCTCCGCTGGCCAGGCTGTGCCGGCCCTTGAGCAGGCAGGGCGCGACCGCTCCGAGCCTGCGGAGCGCCCCCAGGCGATCCGCCTGCACATCTGCAGCACGGCAGCCCAGCAGCCTGCCGGCCTCTCCCGGGTGGGGCGTGATGAGCCGCGGGTGCGGGGAGGCCTGGAAGGCGCCCGACAGGGCGTTCAGGCCATCGGCATCGAACACCGCGGGCAGGGCAGCCTCCCGCCAGAGCCGCCGACAGCGCTCGACAGCGGTGGGCTCGGTGCCCACGCCCGGGCCCACTGCCAGCGCCTGGAACGCGCCTGGTTGCAGTGACGCCACGTCCTCGACCATGACCTCCGGGCGCAGGGCGTGCAGGCGGCTCCAGGCCGCGCGCGGCAGGAACAGGGTGACGAGCCCGGCTCCCGCGCGCATGGCCGCGTTGGCGGTGAGCACCGCTGCGCCCGCCTTCTCTGCGCTGCCGGCCACCACTGCCAGGTGGCCCGAGCTGCCCTTGTGGGCACCTGGGAGGCGCGCCGGAAGCAGTGCCGCCACGTCGGCCGGCTCTGGCACCCAGAGGGTGGCGCCGCAGTCGGCACCTGGCTGGGGCGCGTGCTCCGGCAGCAGGTGATCGGCCACATCCAGGCCGATGTCGGCCACCACCACCCGACCGCAGTAGTCGGCCCCGGGCTCCATGAAGAACCCCAGCTTGAGCCGGCCGAAGGTGACGGTGAGGTCGGCCCGCAGGGCGCGGCCCAGGGGGCAGCCCAGGTCGGCGTGCAGCCCCGTGGGCAGATCCACCGCCAGCACGGGCTGCGCGGCCTCGTCCGCCCGCTCGACCCAGGCCGCCACCTGGCCCCGCAGCTCCGAGGAGAGCCCGGTGCCGAGCAGGGCGTCCACCAGCAGGCCGGCGGGGCCGGCGCCCAGATCGTCCGCGGATGACCAGTCGCTGTCGACGCCCACGCCCATGCGCTCGCAGATCCCCCGGTTGAGGGCGCAGTCTGGAGACATGCGGCCCGGCAGCGCGGCGACCCGGACGGGCACCCCGGCCAGGCGCAGGTAGCGGGCCATGACCCAGCCATCGCCGCCGTTGTTTCCGCGGCCGCAGAGGATGCGCACACCCCGCCGCGCCTGGGCCGGGAAGTGCTGCAGCAAGGCCCAGCTGGCCAGCCTGCCGGCGTGATCCATGAGCACGGGCCCGGGGACCCCCACCGACTGGATGGCCCGGGCGTCCAGGGCCCGCACCTGCGCCGCCGTGGAGACGGGGATCATGCGCCCGCCGCCAGGATGTGGATGATGTCGCGCACGGCCTGGTCGAGCCCAACGAAGACCGAACGACCGATGATCGCGTGGCCGATGTTGTACTCCACCACCTCGGGCACGGCTTGCACCAGGTCGGGCAGGTTGTGGTGGGTGAGGCCGTGCCCGGCGGCCACCTCGAAGCCCAGGGCGAGGCAGCGGCGCGCGGCCAGGGCCAGGCGCTGGATCTCCGCCGCGCCGCCGCCCTCGGCGTAGGCCGCGGTGTTGAGCTCCACCATGTCCACACCGGGCATGGCGCTCGCCTCCACCTGCTCCATGGCCGGGTCGATGAACAGGCTCACCCGGACGCCGTCTCGCTGCATGGCCTCGGTGAAGAGGGCGATGGCGTCGCGGTGGCTCACCACGTCGAGCCCACCCTCGGTGGACACCTCGCCGGGCCGCTCCGGCACCAGGGTGACCCGGTGGGGGCGGATCTGCCTGGCGACGGCCAGCATCTCGTCGGTGACCGCCAGCTCCACGTTGAGCAGGGTCTGCACCGACTCGCGCAGCCGCCTCAGGTCGTGGTCCTGGATGTGGCGCCGGTCACCGCGGATGTGGCAGGTGATCTGCGCGGCCCCGGCCAGCTCACCCGCCAGGGCCGCCGCCAGCGGGTCCGGGTAGCTCACCTGGCGCGCTTCGCGCAGGGTGGCCACGTGGTCGATGTTCAGTCCCAGGCGTGCGCTCATGGTCTCGCTCCTCGCTACAGGGTCGCGCGCGCGCCCCGCGCCAGATCAAGGGCCGCCTGCTCCACCCTCGCGGCCTCGCGCCCCGCGGTCAGGATGCGCAGCAGCGGCGCGGTGCCCGAGTAGCGCAGCAGCACGCGCCCCCCGGGGCCCAGCAGCTGCAGGGCATGATCCTGCGCAGCCACGATGGCCGGCTGCCGGTCCAGGGGCGGGCGATCCCGCACGGCGACGTTGAGCTGCCGACGCGGCCAGGGGCGGTAGTCAGCCAGGCGGGCGTCGAGGTCGGGGCCGCCCACCAGGACCCGCAGGCAAGACAGGGTCCCACAGGCCGTGGGCAGGCCATCGGCCAGGCACACATGCCCCGAGGTCTCGGCCCCCACGTCCAGGCCGTGTTCATGCAGCGCCGCGTCCACGAAGCGGTCGCCCACGGCTGTGCGATGCAGGTGGATCCCGCGGGCCGCCAGCGCCTGCTCCAGGCCGGCACCGGACATCACCGTACCCACCACGGCGGGTGGGCGCGCCAGCAGGTACAGCATGGCGTCGCCATCCAGCACCCGACCGCTGGCGCTGACCATCAGGCCGCGATCCGCGTCGCCGTCGAGGGCCATGCCCCAGTCGGCGCCTTCCACGAGGACGGCGCGGGCCAGGTCTGCGGTGTGCAGGGCGCCGCAGTCCAGGTTGATGCGCTCGCCGTCGGGTGAGCAATGGATGGGGATGACCCGCGCGCCCAGGCGGGCGAGCAGGGCCGGCGCGCTGTGGGCTCCCGAACCATGGGCGCCGTCCACCACCACCGCCTGGCCCTCCAGCCAGCGACCCGGCGGCAGCGCCCGGGCCAGGTGCTGCAGGTAGTTCGCCATCGCAGCCTGCACCCGGGGCCCGAGGGGCTGGTCGCGCAGCAGCTCGGCCGGGGCTGGCTGCTCTGCGAGGCAGCGGTTCAGCGACTCCTCGAGGGCGTCCTGCTGGGAGTCGGCCAGCTTGCGGCCGTCGGCTCCCAGCACCTTGAGGCCGTTGTCCGCTGCCGGGTTGTGGCTGGCGGTGACCATCACGCCCCGGGAACCCCAGCCGGAGGCCAGGGCCACCGACAGGGCCGGGGTGGGCAGGAGTCCAAGAGACTCGGCCAGTCCACCGGCGGCCTGCACCCCGGCCGCCAGCGCCTCGACCAGCGCCGGCCCGCTGCTGCGCGAGTCCCGGGCCAGCAGCACGCGGCGCCCACCCCGACCCAGGACTCGCCCCAGGGCCTGGGCTGTGGGCGCGTCGATGGGGAAGCGCCCGGCGCGCCCCCGGATGCCGTCGGTTCCGAATTCGAGCCGCGCCATGCTCTCGCCTCCAGCGCCAGCCAGACCAGGCCAGGCTCCTACTCCTGCAGCGGTCGGACCGGGATGGTCTCGGGCTGCACGCCGCTCACGGTGATCCGGTCTTCATAGGGGTACAGCACCCGGAAGTGGGCCACACCCTGGCCCCGCCGAGCGACCCGGGGTTCCAGGGTGGCGCCTTCGTCCACCGTGACCACCACGGTGGCGTCCTCGGGTGTGAGCTTCTTCAGGGCGGAGATTGGCCCGTCGAACACCACGGTGACGGTCTCGATGTCGGTGTTCCAGCCCTTGCTGTGCACGATCACGGGCACGGAATCGAAGACCCGGCTGGAGCTGACCGGCTCGATGTCGACCCGCAGGAGCAGCGGGAGGTCATCCACCCGCTCGATCCCCTGCGGCAACCGGCCGGGTACGATCTCTTCTTCGGTGGTGGCCCGCAGGTCGGAGACATCCACCACGCTGGTGGCCAGCTCCTTGATGCTCATCACCACCGCAGCTGGACCCTCCAGCACCACGCTCGCGGGATCCACAGAGACGTCCACGAGCCGGTATCCGCTGGCGGGTTCACCGATGGTGAGGGGCGAGAGCTTGACCCGCTTGGAGACCTTCTCGTCGAGCTCGAACTCGGTGAGCGTGGGGGACATGCCCACCACACGGACGTTCTGGGGCAGGTTGTGGATGACCCGGTCCTGGAACTGCACCTGCTGGATGCCCACGGCCGCGTCGTCGAGGTCGACCCGCACGCGCAGGTCTGCGCTGCGCACGTTGCGCACGAACACCTGCGAGCCGCTGACCGTGAGGGACAGGGACATGGGGACCTCGCCCACCAGCGCCAGGTGGTCGGGGATGTTCCAGTCGATCTCCACCCGGGCCTTCTGCTCAACCACCTGCTCGCCCTGCACCCAGGCCCAGGTGGCGAAGGCGAAGATCACCGACAGGGCCTTGAAGCCCATGTTGCGGGTGAAGGCGGAGCGCAGCCAGGGACGCAGGGCGCCGGGGTCGGGCACCTTGAGCCAGCGCTGCTTCCAGTCCACTTCGGACAATGCCTAGTCCTCCAGCTCGCGGGCCACGGACTCCGGATCAGCGGGGCTCTTGGTGGAGAAGATCTCCTGTAGACGCTGGCGCAGCTCGTTCATGTCACCCACCGGGGTGAGCGCACCCGACATGGCCAGGCTCACGGTGCCGCGCTCCTCGCTGACGATGAGCACCACGGCATCGGTCTCTTCGGTGAGGCCGAGCGCGGCGCGGTGACGCGTGCCGAAGAAGCGGCTCACGTCCTTGGACAGGGACAGGGGCAGGAAGACCTTGGCCGCCGAGAGCCGGCCTGATTGGATGACCACCGCGCCGTCGTGCAGTGGCGAGGTGGGGTGGAAGATGGACAGCAGCAGCTCCTGGCTCACCTTGGCGTCGATGACCAGCGCGGCCTCGACATAACCGCTGAGGCCCGCGCTGCGCTGCAGGGCGATCAGCGCACCCATGCGACGCGAGGCCAGGGAGAAGCAGGCGCGCACCACTTCTTCGAGCATGGACGCGCCGGTGGGCGAGGCGAAGGAGCGGAAGAAGCGCCCGCCGGCGCGAGCCAGGCCGTGCCGGATGTCGTTCTGGAACAGGATGATCACCGCCAGCACGATGTACACGAAGAACTTCTGCAACAGCCAGTGCATTGTGTACAGCGCGAACCGGGCGCTGAGCGCGTAGAGCAACAGCACGAACACCAGGCCCAGGAGGCTCTGGAAGGCGCGGGTGCCCTTGAGGATGAGCAGGGTGCGGTAGAGGATGTACGACAGGATCGCGATGTCGATGATGTCGTTCCAGTGGATGGTGGACAGGGTCCACAGCACCGCTGAGAAGAACTCACCGATCACGACCCCACCCCCTGCAGAGCCGCCACCATGCGCAGCACGCGCCGCGTGGCAAGCACGTCGTGCACGCGCAGCATGTGCACACCCAGCCAGGTCGCCACCGCAGCCACCGCCAGCGACCCTTCCAGCCGATCTTCCGTGCCGGGCAGCTCCAGCACCTGGCCGATGAAGGACTTGCGGGAGGCCCCCAGCAGCACGCGCTGCCCGAGCTCGGCCAGGCGCGGGATGCCGCGCACCAGGGACAGGTTGTGCACCGCGGTCTTGCCGAAGCCGATGCCGGGATCGAGCCAGATCCGTGCGCGCGGGATGCCAGCCTGGACAGCACGCGCGAGGCGCTCGTCCAAAAAGGACGCCACATCGGCCACCACGTCGTGGTAGCCGGGCTCCCGCTGCATGGTGGCTGGGGTACCGAGCATGTGCATGAGCACCAGCTGGCAGTCCGCCTGGGCCACGACCCCCGCCATGGCGGGATCGCCCAGCGCGCTGACATCGTTGACCGCGCTGGCGCCAGCCTCGATCGCGCCAACCGCCACCGCCGCCTTGCGGGTGTCGATGCTGATGGGCAGCCCTGGCAGCTCGGCACGCAGCGCACGGATGACGGGAACCACCCGCTCCAGCTCCAGCGAGGCCGGCACCTCGGCCGCACCCGGCCGAGTGGATTCGCCCCCCACATCGATCCAGTCCGCGCCTTCGGTGGCCAGCTGCAGCCCGCGAGCGACAGCGGCCTGGACAGCATCGTGGCGGCCGCCATCGTGGAAGGAATCGGGGGTGACGTTCAGGATGCCCATCACCAGGGGCGGGGAGATGCCCATGTCGACTCGATAACCTCCCTGGAGGCCCGAATCCTCACAGAAGAGGCGCCGGACAGGCCGCGCTAGCGGTTCTTGAGGGCCTTGGCCTCGCGCGCGGCCTTGCTGCGTGGGAAGAGCCGGATGACATCGTCATAGAAGAGCAGGGCGTTGTCGCGCTGCCCCAGGGCTTCGAAGCACTCCCCCTGCCGGAGCATAGCCCAGGGCGCCTCGGCGGAGCCGCCGTGGTGGTCCACCACGTCTTGGTAGGCCAGGATGCCGGCCTGGTACTCTCCTGTGCGGTACCAGGTCTCGGCCAGGTGGTAGCGCAGCTCCGAGCTGCGCTCCGCGAGGGACTCGTCCGCGGCTGCGAGCAGGCGCTGGTAGATGGCCCGAGCCGCCAGGTAGCGCCCCTCCTGGAGGTGCTCGTTGGCGAGGTCCAGCTTCTGCTCCGGGGTGCTCGCCTCGTCGCCAGGCTCGTCCTCGGAGCCCTCGCCGTCACCGGAGGCTTCGGGATCGTCCTGGCCATCCTCGGGCTCGGCGACGCCGTCCTCCGGCAGGCCGGTGTCCTCTTCGACGTCGCGCTCGGGGGGATCCGGCGGCTCCAGCCCGAGGGCCTCCTCGAGGGCGACGGCGCGCGCCTCGAGCCACTCGATCCGGAACTCCGCGTCGTCGCGGAACAGGTCCGAGGACTCGGTGGACAGGCCGGCCTCGTGCTGCAGCACTTCGAGATCCCCGCGCAGCCGGGCCACCTCCAGCCGCAGCTGGTCGACGGTCTCCATGCGCATGATCTCGTCCTGGCCACGGGCCCTGGTGACCTCTTCCAGCTGCTCGACCCGGGTGAGCGCGTCTTCCACCGCGGCCTGGAGGGTCTGGGTGCGGGTGGACTGGATGGCCATCTCGCGGCGCCAGGCCTCGGTGGCGGACTGGCCGGTGCGGTCCCAGACGCAGCCGCCGAGGAGCAGGATGGACAACAGCATGAGACGACGCATCTGGGGCTCCGCGATCAGTCCTGGAGGAGGATCTCCGCCCGCCGATTCTGCTGCCAGGCGGACTCGCTCTGGCCACGGGTGGCGGGCCGCTCCTCGCCGTAGGAGATGGTGCTGACGCGCCCGGGCGAGACGCCCTGGCTCACCAGGTAGCGCTGCACGGAGTGGGCACGCCGCTCACCCAGCGCCAGGTTGTACTCGGTGGTGCCGCGCTCGTCGCTGTGGCCCTCGACGCGCACCGTGCCCCGCGACTCTCGGAGGCAGTCGGAGTTCTGCGCCAGGAGGCTGGAGCTGGCGGCCTGCAGGTCGGAGCGGTCGAAGTCGAAGTAGACCGTGAGCTGCCGGCAAGCCCGCCCCACCTCGAGCCCCGAGATGCTCAGCCCCCGCCGCAGGACCGCCTTCTCGCCGTCGGCGTTGTGCACGTTGACGTCGAAGATGCCCATCTCCATGGCAGGCACGGTGATGTGCAGCGTGTTCTCGTTGACCAGGGCCACCTTCTGGGCAGGGACATTGCCCAGCCGCACCCGGGCCCCCACCTGGAACTCCGCGCCGTAGACGTAGGCCTGGAAGGGAGTATGGGCCGCCCCCTGGGCCGGCTCGATGGAGATGACCTGCAGCTGGACCTCGGGTGCGTTCAGGTCGGACGGCACCGTGATGTCCGGGGTCTCGTCGGGCTTCTCTTTGCAGCGGCTCCCCAGGAGGAGCGGGAAGAGCAGCGCCAGGGACACCATCAGGCGTGGACGGGACATCGGGCCTCCTAGAGCGTCGGGCAGAGCGGGGATTGGAGGGAGGGGTGGAGATGAGTGAGAGGAGCGGACAGAGGCGCCACCGGGTGGTGGCCGCGGGCGGGGAGTGGGCAGGCGCATGGATGCTGGGGAGGGAGCCGGGCGAGGCCGTCACTCACCATGTTCTAGGAGCCCTCGGGAAAGAGGCGGCAGACCTGCCGCCGGTTCATGTCGTAGCGAGAGCCTCCAGGGCCGTAGCGAGACGGGTTCTGCGCAGTAGCGACCGGCGGAGGCGTGTTTTCAACGCGTACGCAGTGACTCTGACAGTCGGGCGCTGCAAGCAGGACACGTCGCAGTAGGCACTGGTGGGTCGTAGTAGACATGAGCTTTCCCGAGGGCTTCTAGGGATTTGAAGCCCGGTTGTCAACTGTCCGGCACTCCGGAGGTCAACCCCCCTGATCCACCGCTGCTTCCCCCGCCTCCAGGTCAGCCGAGAGCGGGGGCGCCGGCTCTGGATCCGGAGCCTCTTCCTCCGCCTCACCTCGCTCCAGCAGCTGATCGGGGGTGAGGTCGGGGGCGCGGTAGAACGCGTCGGCCACGTCCGCGGCGATCCAGCCCATCTCGGCCGCGGACCGGTAGCCCAGCCGAAGCTGGTGCAGCCCCTGCGGCTCCCGCTCCAGGTCCAGGCTGATGGGAATATCCACCGACATCAGCTCCGCGTAGCGCTGGGGGTAGATGGGCTCGTCGTAGGGCTCCACGTAGCCCTCGGGATAGACCGAGAAGCCTTGCTCGTCGTACTTGTCGGTGGCACCCAGCAGGTGAGCCAGCTCATGGGCGAGGGTGATGGCCGGGTAGACCGGGTTGGGGTCGTCCAGGGAGATGTAGGTGACCGCGACATGACCGCCGAGGGCGGCCCTGGACTCGGCGGCCTGATCTCCTTCTTCTGCCGTGAAGATCACGAACAGGCGCAGGGGAAATGCCTTCTTGTCCACGCCGCGCAGCGACCCGAGGCGCCGCCAGTAGCGCTGGTAGAGCATGGCTGCCAGGGTGGCCCTGGCCAGGCCGGCGTCCGGCTGCAGCTCGGGCGGCTGCGGGGTCTCAGCCCAGGGCCCGCGCACCGACAGCTGCAGCGCAGAGCCGGCGTGGCCGGTGTAGCGCAGGCGCTCCTCATCGAAGAACCTGGCGATATCCGCGTAGGTAGGCCCGTCCCAGCCAGTGGTGTCCAGGCCGGAGAGGCCCCTGACCGTGGGATGCAGCTGCTGCCCGGACGGCACGAACTGCAGCAGGGCCACCGGGATGGCGTCGAAGCTCGTGCGCAGCTCGGTGTCCCTGCTCCACGCCGCGTACACCTCGTAGAGGAAGACACAGAACAGGAAGACCACGAAGAGCTGGCGGGTGTGCACCCGCTGGGTCTGGGAACGCGCCTCGAGCCTGCAGCCGCGGCAGAGGTGTTCCCCCTCGGCTTCCAGCAGGCAGCCGGCGCAGATGTCCCGGTGACAGGAGCGACAGGAGGAGCGGAAGAGATCGGTGGGATGCTCCGGGCAGACCAGGCGCTTGTCGCTCCACTCCTCGAGCACCACCACGCCCGCCTCGGCGGCGCGCAGGCGTTCCGCGGTCTCGTAGGCCTGGCGAGCATTCTCCGTGACCCTCAGGACCACCGGGAGGGCGTCGCGCTTGGGGAGCTTCTGGCCGGGCAGGACCGGCATGAGCGGCCTCCTGCCCCTCGGCGGCCAGGCCACGAGCACCACCCGATACCGACGTGGCCCTTTATTTTCACCAGGATCCGCCAAGGAATCTCCACCTGTCCACGACACCAGAGCCTACGCCGCCGGGCAAGACATGCCAAGGGGTGATCCAACCCACTTGCAATGGCATCTGTTGAGGATCTATTCTGATCTCCTGCTCGGTAGGTGTCTTGGTCCGGGACAAGGGTTCCCCCACACCGCGTTCCAGGATCTTTGAAGTACCGTCGTGGTGCGCCGCTCCCCGCCAGGAAGCAGCCTGAAGCGGCGGTCTCCGACCCACCTTCCCAGCGAAGGGGGTGCCATTCCGGAGCACACCACCAGAGCGGGATCCCCCCGGCCACGGCCGGGGGGTCTTCAATTGGGCCATGGGCGCCGTCCCAGCGCCTGGTTCGTGGGAACCGCGAGGCTGGCCGGGGCGTCTCTGGGATAGGTGCTCTGCTGGAGATCCCCACGGCATGTTCAACCTTCTCCTCTTCCTCTCCCTGGCCTGCGCACACCGCCCCGCCACCATGACCTTCGACCCGGTGGTCATCACGCCAGCGCCGCAGCTGGCCGACGTCTCGGGGCTGAGCAACTCGGAGATCATCGCGGAGGCTGCCGAGCGGCGGCTGCGCGGCGACACCGCCGGCGCGCGCGCCAGGCTGGTGCTCGTCATCTCCCAGACACCGGCAGCCGAAGAGCTGCCCGACGCCCTGTACCAGCTGGGCCTCTGCTGGGAGCGAGACGAGTCATTCGAGCAGGCCCTCGCCGCCTACGACCGGCTCGTCGGCGAGCTCCCCGACGCACCGGCAGCTCAAGACGGGTGGTTTCGCCGCGCGCTCTGCCTCGAATACATGGGCAAGCACCGCGAGGCCCTGCAGAGCCTGGCCCGGGTGAGCACCACCCAGGGCCTGGACCTGCGCGACCGCATCACCCTCGACCTGCAGCGGGGCGTCTCCCACCTCCGCGCGGGCCGCACGCGCAGCGGCCTGCGCCTGATCGAGCAGGCTCTGGTGGCCACCGAAGACAGCGACCTCGTGCCCTACCTGCGGGCCAAGGCCCACACGAGCAGGGCCGAGCTCTGGCTGGCGGAGGCCGACCGCCTGCAGTTCACGGGCTCCGAGCGCCGCCAGGTCAGGGTGCTCGAGCAGCGCGCTGCCTGGCTGCTCCAGGCGGAGCAGGAGGTGGCCGCGGCGGCCTGGCTCGCCGAGCCGGAGTGGATCCTCACCGGCCTGCTGCGCCTCGGCCAGGGCTACCAGTCCCTGTGCGACGCGCTGGTGGCCAGCCGCCCTCCCCGGGACCTCTCGGAGGAGGCCACCGCCATCTACCTCGACAAGCTCCAGGAGCGCGCGACGCTGCTCCAGGTCAAGGCCTGGAACCACTACGACGCCGGGATCTGCAAGGCAGAGGAGTGGGGCTACACGGGCAGACCCCTGCCCGCGCTGATCCAGGCGCGCGACGCCATCGACCTGGGCTCCCTGAGCGAAGCGGGCACCCCCTGAGCGGCCTCTCTCAGCGACCCCGGTAGAAGGTGGGGATGTCGTAGGTGGACAGGCCCGGCTCCGGGCCCTGGGGCGCGGGCCTGGGAGCGCTGCGCGCGGTTCCTCCGGCCACGGCCACCCGCGAACGGGCCCGCGGGCGCTGCTGGAGAGCAGCCTGCACGACCTGCTCCTGCAGGCCCGTGGCGATCACCGTGACCCGAGCTTCTTCCTCGGTCAACGACTCGTCGAAGACCATGCCCCAGAACACGTTGGCGTCCTCGTGGACCTGCTCGTAGACAAGGCTGGAGGCCTCGTTGATGCCGTAGGTGGTCATGTCGGGGTGACCGGTGATGTTGATGAGCAGGTTGGTGGCCCCAGCCACGCTCACGCCGTCGAGCAGGGGACTGGAGATGGCCCTGTCCACGGCTTCCACCACGCAGTTGGGACCCTCGGCGGCTCCCAGCCCCATGAGCGCGACACCCTGACCGCTCATCACGGTGCAGAGGTCGGCGAAGTCGACGTTGACGTGCCCAGCGGAGCGCACCAGCTCGCTGACACCCCTGACCGCCTGGTGCAGCACCTCGTCGGCGGCGCGGAAGGAATCCAGCAGCGTGGTCTTCTCGCTGGCCATGCTGACCAGGCGCTCGTTGGGGATGGTGATGATGCTGTCGACGCAGGTGGTGAGCTTGGCGATGCCCTCCTCCGCCTGGCGGGCCCGACGGCGCGCCTCGAAGCGGAAGGGCCGCGTGACCACGGCCACGGTCAGGGCGCCCTGCTCGCGGCAGATGCGCGCGATCACGGGCGACGCACCGGTGCCCGTGCCGCCACCCATGCCTGCGGTGATGAAGACCATGTCGGCACCGGCCACCAGCTCGGCGAGCGCCTGCTCGTCCTCCATGGCGGCCTCACGACCCAGCTCCGGGTCGGCCCCGGCGCCCAGGCCGCGGGTGACCTGGTCGCCCACCTGGAAGCGCCTGGGCGAGAGGGACCGCCCCAGCACCTGGGCGTCGGTGTTGATGGCGATGAACTCCACGCCAGCGAGGCCCCCACGGATCATGGCGTTGACGGCGTTCCCGCCGGCTCCACCCACCCCGATCACCTTGATGCTGATCTGGCCGGTGGCCTGCGGGTCCTGATGCAAATCGATCATGGTCTTCCTCTCTTTCTTCCCGGGGGGCCCTGATGGGGGGGAGCGGCGCTCGCCACTCCCCCCCGGGACCTTCCCAGGGTCAATCCGCGTTCCGAAAGAACGTGGGGATGTCGTAGTCGTCTTGGCTGATGTCGTAGCCAGAGGCCATCTCGCGGCCGCCGCTCATGACGCGGCGACCTCCGCGGGCGCCCATCTGGACCGCGATGCGCTCCTCCACGCTCGGGCGGCGAGCGCGCATCTGCCCTGCATCGAAGCCGGTGGCGATGACGGTGACGCGGGCGGTGTCCTCCATGGTCTCGTCGATGACCAGGCCCCAGATGACGTTGGCGTCCTCGTGCACCTCTTCGTGGATGAGCGTGCTGGCCTCGTTGATCTCATACATGGTGAGGCTGGAGGGGCCCGTGATGTTGATGAGCACGCTGGTGGCGCCGGCGATGCTCACGTCGTCCAGCAGCGGGCTGCTGATGGCCTGGTAGGCGGCATCCACCGTGCGGTTCTCACCCGTGCCGTGGCCCACACCCATCAAGGCGACGCCCTTGGCGGCCATGACGGTGCGCACGTCGGCGAAGTCCACGTTGACGTGGCCGTTGTGGTAGATGAGCTCGGCGACGCCCTTGACGGCCTGCAGCAGCACCTCGTCGGCCATCTTGAAGGACTCCACCATGGTGGTGCGCTCGCTGGCCAGGCTCACCAGCCGCTCGTTGGGGATGGTGATGAGGGTGTCCACCACCTTCTTGAGGTTGCCGATGCCCTCTTCCGCCTGCTTGTGACGCTTGCGCGCCTCGAAGCGGAAGGGCCGGGTGACCACCGCCACCGTCAGCGCTCCCACCTCGCGACACACCTGGGCGATGACCGGCGCCGCGCCCGTGCCAGTGCCTCCTCCCATGCCCGCAGTGATGAAGACCATGTCGGAGCCGGCCACCAGCTCCGCCAGGCGCTCCTGGTCTTCCAGGGCGGCCTCGCGACCCACCTCGGGGTTGGCCCCTGCGCCCAGCCCGCGCGTGAGCTGCTCACCCAGCTGGAAGCAGCGCGAGGCTCTCGAGTTGGCCAGCGCCTGGGCGTCGGTGTTCACCGCGATGAACTCCACGCCCTGCATGCCGGCGTTGATCATGGTGTTGACAGCATTGTTGCCGGCGCCGCCGACGCCGATCACCTTGATCTTCGCGGGCACGACGATCTCGTTCTCGACCAATTCGATCATCGGACTGTCTCCGTTTCGCCGCGACCGCCCCTGGTCCGGCTGGTTGTGTGGAAGGATTGGGGGAGGGAGTTGAGGGGGAGGAGGGGCCTGACGCGGAAGGTCAGTCCAGCCCGGGAGTCGTGGGAGGAAGGGGCGCGACCAGCGCCACCGTGTCGGGGGCGAGGTCGATGCGCTGCGGCACGGAGGGATCGAGACCCTCGGAGCGCAGCCTGGCCAGCCTCGGCAGGCGCCGTTCGACGCTGGCGAAGCCGAGCGCGAGCTCGGTGCCACCGCGCAGCACCAGGGTGAAGCCATCCTGCAGGTGGAAGTGGATCTCGCTGATGTCGGACACCAGGAGCTCGGTCGAGGTGTCTACCTGGGCCAGGATGTCCAGCGCCTCGAGCACCACCCGCCGTGCCAGCCGGGGATCCTCGCGGCTGAGCTCGGCATCGACGCCCGTGAGGACGGGGTGATCCAGATCGCTGCCACGCGCACGCTTGAAGACCTCGCCGGCCTCGTCCACGTAGTAGAGCCCGCCCTGCTTGAGCAGCATCGCGGGGCGGTGCTCGCCCACGCGGATGACCACCGTGTCGGGCCAACGCCGGGATGCTTCCACCGACGCGACCCAGGGATGGCGCATGACCCCGGCCACCACCTGGTCGAGGTTCACGCTCCAGATGGGGGTCCCCTGCCGCACGTCTGCGAGATGCCGGAGCTCCGCGGGGGTGCAGTGCGGCCGCCAATCCGCCCGGCCCTGCTCCGGCAGCTCGGACCCCTGGTGCTCCACCACCACCTGCTGCACGCGGAACCGGTAGTCATGCGCCAGCTGCTGCGAAGCCCAGCACAGGGCGGCAGCGGCCAGCGCGAGAGCCAGCAGGCCAAGTCGGCGCCTGCGGCGGGGCGCAGGTGAAGCCAGGAGGGGAGTTGCCACGGGAGGGGGGGGATTCTGCGGGGGGAGGGTCTGTGGGGGCGAGAGCGGGGAGAGAGGGAGCCAGAGAGCCGGCGAAGGAGGTCGCTTTGCGCGACGAGGAGGGGCGAACGCCGGCCACTCCCTGTACTTGCATTTCTACCGCTTCAGTTATCTCTTGACAAGGCAAGAACGCAGCTTTTTCCTCGTCAGCCACGACATGAGCGAGCAGGGCGGCCCAGGGCGGACACAGCACAGCGGCGGAGCCCCGGAAGATGTCGCCGGCACGACAGCATGGAGACCGCCATTTCTACTATTGTTCCTGCTTTTTCCGCCCCTGCCCCGGCGGACTCGGCGCGGGCGACGCGGGGGGAGGGCCCGCTCCCCTCCCGGAGCTCCGGGATGCCTCCAGGCGCCCGCGAGAGAGCGGCGATGGGATGGGCGGAGGGCGTGCCGCGAAGCCCGCGGCGCAAACGTCGTCAGGGCAGGCTCCCGTGGGGTGTCAGCTCCAGCCGGGCCGAGAGCAGGACCCGCTCCACCAGCTCCCCGAAGCTCATCCCCACCTCGCCCGCGGCCATGGGTGAGAGGCTCGTCTCGGTCATGCCCGGGATGGTGTTGATCTCCAGGAACCAGGGAGAGCCATGCTGGTCCACGATGAAGTCCGCGCGTGCGATCCCACGCAAGCCCAGCACGGCCGCGGCCGTGGCCGCATCGCGCTGGGCGCGAGCAGCCGACGGCGCGGGGATGTCCGCCGGCACGACGTAGCGCGTGCGTCCCTTGGTGTACTTGGCCTCGAAGTCGAAGAAGCCGCTCTCCGGCCGGATGGCCACCACCGGCAGGGGCACACCATCCAGCAGGGCCACCGTGATCTCGTCCCCGGCCACGTAGCGCTCCAGCAGCACGGCCCCTCCATGCCGCCTGCAGTCGGCCACACCCTCCAGCAGCTGCTGGCGATCGCGACAGAAGCTGATGCCCAGCGTCGATCCCCCCGTCGGGGTCTTGGCCACCAGGGGCAGGGGCAGCCCCTCCGGGATGGGATCGCCCGGCTGCAGCACCCACTGCTCCGGCAGGAGCAGCCCCAGGTCCGCGAGCACCAGCTTGGTGAGCACCTTGTCCATGGCCAGGGTCGAGGCGGTGGGCCCCGAGCCCGTGTAGGGGATGCCCATGACCTCCAGCAAGCCCTGCACGCAGCCGTCCTCGCCATAGCGCCCGTGCAGCGCCAGCCAAGCCACCTGCACGCCCTCGTCCCGCAGGCGCCTCGGCAGGTCGCGGCCCATGTCCAGCTCGACGGTGTCCCAGCCGCGGCGGCGCAGAGCGGCGGCCACGGCGCGACCGCTCTCCAGGGAGACCGCGCGCTCGGCAGACATGCCTCCCATCAGCACCGCCACGCGGGCGTCCCTGGGGATCTCAGGCCTGGGTCCATCCAGATGGTCAGTCATTCCAGCCCTCCTCGAGACCGCGGCGACGGCGCACGGGCCTCCCCGCTGGCTGCAGGCGAATCTCCAGCGTGAGACCGTGGTCCTTCGCGAGCCGCTCCTTGGCCAGGCGCAGCACCAGGTCCAGGTCGGTGGACCGCGCTCCGCCCAGGTTGATCACCACCCCCGGCTGCTCGCGACACAGCCTGATGCGGCGCAGGCGCAGGCCCGGCAGGCCCGCCTGCGTCATGGCTCGCTGGATCCCGTCGTCGAGAGCGCAGATGGCACCCGGAGGCGGCGGGGGTGGTGGGAGGTCGAAGCCCGGCGCCGGCTCGAGAGCCAGCACGAAGGACACCGGCAGCGCCGTGCGCGGCAGGCGCGAGATGCCGTCGCGGTCCACCTGCCGGACGGATCGCCCGGCGAAGGCGCGGACCTGCAGCAGGCCTGGCGCGAGGCGCTCGAGACTCTGGGCCTCGACCCAGGCCCCCAGCGTCCCGGGCCAGGTGCGCAGCGGCGCCCAGCAAGCACAGCCCAGCCGCGCCGCCCTGAGGCCCACCAGGGCCATCGGAGCTGCAGAACCGGCGCGGATCCCTCCTTCCACCGCCTCCACTTCTGCGAAAGCGCTGCCCAGCCTGAGCAGCGCGCCCGACAGCCCCTCTTCCCGCGCCCAGATGTCGGAGAAGGGGTGGCATGAGCGCAGCTTCACCTTCGAGGCCCGCAGCGCGCGCACCGCGGCCACCAGCCCCGCCTCGTCGTCGACGACGATGTAGTGCTGCACCTCGCCGCCGAGCCTGAGGTTGCCATGGCGCGCCACGGCTTCGCCCACGAGGGCGGTCACCCCCGCGAGTCCCTGCAGCGGGCTCAAGGTCTCATCCGTCGGCACCGAGCCCGTCCAGCAGTCCCCTGCAGACGGTGTTCACGTCTCCAGCACCCAGCGTCATCACCAGGTCGCCCGGACGCGAGCTCGTCAGCAGGTGATCCACAGCCTGATCGAGCCCGTCCACCGCAACCACGCCGCGGTGACCACAGGCCCGGATGGCGTCGGCGAGCGAGTGCTGGTCCAGGCCGGGCACCGGCGCCTCCCCGGCACGGTAGATGGGGCAGACCACCACCTCGTCCGCCTGGTTGAAGCAGCGCGCAAACTCGTCCTGCAGCTGCGCCACCCGGCTGTAGCGATGAGGCTGGAACACCGCCACCAGGCGCCGCTCGGGGAAGCCGCCTCGAGCCGCCGCGAGGGTGGCCATGATCTCCTCTGGGTGGTGCCCGTAGTCATCCACCACCAGGCGCCCGGCCACCTCCCCGCACCAGGTGAAGCGCCGCTGCACGCCGGTGAAGCCCTCCAGGGCCTGGGCCGCCACCTGGAAGGGGATGTCCAGCTCCACCGCCGTGGCCAGCGCGGCCAGCGCGTTGCTGACATTGTGCACCCCGGGCATGGCCAGCCGCACCTCGCCCAGGCGATCCTGGCCCCGCCACACCGCGAAGCGGCTGTTGAAGGCGGAGTACTCCAGCTCCTCACCGCGATAGTCGGCCTGGACGGACAGGCCGTAGGTGACCACTCGACGCCGCACCTGGGGCAGCATCCGCTGCACCACGGGGTGATCCAGGCAGAGCACCGCGTAGCCGAAGAAGGGGACCTTGTTGGTGAAGGCCACGAAGGTCTCCACCAGCTTCTCGAAGCTGCCGTAGTGGCCCAGGTGCTCGGGATCCACGTTGGTGACCACCGCCACGGTGGGGGCCAGCAGCATGAAGGAGCCGTCGCTCTCGTCGGCCTCGGCCACCAGGTAGGGGCCCGCTCCCAGCTGCGCGTTGGAGCCGAAGCGGTCCAGGCGGCCGCCGATGATCACGGTGGGATCGAGCCCCGCGGCGTGCAGCACCGTCGCCAGCATGGAGGTGACGGTGGTCTTGCCGTGGGTCCCCGCCATGGCGAGGCCGTACTTCATGCGCATCAGCTCCGCGAGCATCTCCGCCCGGGGGATCACGGGGATGCCGTGGCGCGCTGCGGCCACGATCTCCACGTTCTCGGCGCGCACGGCGGTGGAGCGCACCACCACGTCCGCCCCGGCCACGTTCTCCTCGCGGTGCCCGATACAGACCTGCGCCCCCAGTCCGCGCAGTCGCTGCACGGCCTCGCCGGCCGCCAGGTCGGACCCGGTGACCGCGAAGCCCATGTTGAGCAGCACCTCGGCGATCCCGGACATGCCGGTGCCCCCGATGCCCACGAAGTGAACCTGCCGGACCTTGCCACGGAACATCTCGCTCACGACGCACCCCGCCGCGCCAACACGCTCCCCAGGGCACGAGCCAGGCCCTGACCCAGCAGGCCGGGCCGGGCAGGCACCAGGCGCCCGCCGCCGCCACCCCACAGGGGACCAGCTTCGGCGGAGGGCGACTCCTCCGGCTCGGCGGACACCGACAGGAGCACTCCGATGCCCCACAGGTGGGCGATCAGCGCGCTCGCCCCGTAGCTCATGAACGGCAGCACCAGGCCCTTGGGAGGCACGAGACCCAGGATGACTCCCAGGTTGAACAGCGTCTGCAGGCCCAGGATCAGCGTGATGCTGCCCGCCAGGAGTGTGCCGTAGTAGCTGCGGGAGCGGCACGCCGCGCTGATCCCGCGCCAGATCAACAGGCCGTAGATACCCAGCAGGGCCGCCAGGCGCGCGAAGCCGAGCTCCTCTCCGGCGACGCAAGCCACAAAATCCGTGTGGGCGAAGGGCAGGAACTTCATCTTGGACATGGCCTCGCCCAGACCCTGCCCCCACAGCCCGCCATAGTGCAGGGCCACCCAGCCCATGATCACCTGGTAGCCGCCGCCCTCGGCGTTGGCCCAGGGTTCCAGCCAGGAGAGGACCCGCTGGAGACGATAGGGGTTCAGGGCGATGAGGATGACGGCCAGGAGCACGCCGACACTGGCCATGGCCAACAGCGAGCGCCAGGAGGTTCCACCCAGGAAGAGCACCAGGGCCACCACCCCGGCCAGCACCAGCGTCGTGCCGAAGTCGGGCTCGGCCAGCACCAACAGCAGCGCCGGAGCCGAGACGAGCAGCACGGGGAGCACCCCTCGCTTGAAGCTGGTGACCCCGCCGGCGAAGCGGTTCACCCTCTCCGCCAGCACCAGGATCAGGGCCAGCTTCATGAATTCCGAGGGCTGCAGGCGCAGGCTCCCGAGGCCGATCCAGCGCACGGCTCCGTGTGCCCGGTGGCCCAGGCCGGGCAGAAACACGGCGGCCAGGCCCACCAGGCAGGCGAAGTAGAAGACCCAGCCCAGGCGCGCCAGCCGATGGGTGGGGATGCGCGCGAAGGCCACCAGCCCCGCGATGCCCAGGCAGGCCGCGATGCTCTGCCGCACCAGGTAGTGGGTGGGGCTGCCCGTGGCTTCCACCGCTTCGATGGCCGAGGCCGAGTAGACCATCACCAGCCCGAAGAAGGTGAGGGACAGGGTGATCAGCACGATCCACCAGTCCACGGGCTGCCGATCCCGATCCGCCTCAGGGCTCCCCTGGGGGGGGTCCCCCATGACCAGGCGCGCCAGCACCTGTCCCAGCGTCGGTGCGTCCATGCCAGGGGCGGGTCGCCGGTTGGTGTCGCTCATGCCATCTCCCGGACCAGGGCGCGAAACACGTCGCCCCGGTGCTCGAAGTCGTCGAATTCGTCGAAGGAGGCGCAGGCCGGGGACAGCACCACGGCGTCGCCGGCCCGGGCCCGTCGCCTGGCCCGCTCCATGGCCCGGGCCATGCCTGCTGCGCGTTCGGGCCGCAGGGCCGACAGGCTCGCGGCGATCTCGGAGCCCGCCTGTCCGAAGCAGATCACCGCGCGAGCGCCGCGCAGGGCCGCCTCCAGGCTGCCGTAGTCGTCTCCGGCCTTGCCCTCGCCACCCAGCAGGGCCACCAGCGGTCGATCCAGCCCGCGCAGCCCGGTGAGGGCGGCGTCCACGTTGGTGGCCTTGGAGTCGTTGATCCACTGCACACCGTCGATCTCGCCCACCACCTCCATGCGGTGCGCCAGCGCCGAGAGCCCGGCGGGGCGCAGCGCGGCAGGGTCCACGCCCACCGCCACCGCGAGCGCCGCGGCCACCGCCAGGTTCCAACGATTGTGCGCCCCGGGCACCGCGAAGCCCGCCAGGGGCACCTCCGCGGCGCCACAGTGAGGCAGGTCCAGCAGGATGGCCTGGTCGGACAGGCGCACTCCGGGCTGACCGTCGATCCACAGGCGCATCCCTCCGCTGCCCCGCGCCAGCCGCTCGAGCCGCTCGTCGCCCCTGGGAAGCAAGGCCGCGGCAGAGGGCCCCATGCGCTGGAACAGGCGGCACTTGGTGGCGCCGTAGTTGTCCATTGTGCCGTGCCGCCCGAGGTGATCCGGGCTGAGGTTCAGGATGCAGGCCGCCGCGGGAGCCAGCCTGCCGGGCCACTCCAGCTGGTAGGAGCTGACCTCAGCCACCACCCGATCCCATGGGCCGGTGCCCAGGGCCTCGGACAGGGGACGCCCGATGTTGCCGCCCACGAAGCAGCGGCAGCCCGCGCGCTCCAGTAGCTGTCCGGTGAAGTGGGTGACGGTGCTCTTGCCGTTGGTCCCCGTGACGCACACCATGGGGGCGTCGATGCGCTCCGCGGCCAGGGCCAGCTCGCCCAGCACGGGGATCCCCGCGGCCACCGCAGCCTGGATGTCCGGCTGGCTGGCGGGCACACCGGGGGAGACCACCACCAGGTCCGTCTCCAGGAAGTCCTCACGCCGGTGACGACCGAGCGCCATGCGGCAGCCCGGCTCTGGCGCCAGCGACCTGCGCAGATCGGCGCAGGTCACCTGCGCCCCTTCCCGCAGGCAGAGCCTGGCCGCGGCGCGGCCCGAGCGCGCCAGGCCCACCACCAGCACACGCTGGCCGTCCAGGGGAGTGATCTGCCGCGCTGAGCTCACTCGCTCACCTCAGCTTGATGGTGGTGAGGGCCATCAGGGCGAGGATCACCGAGATGATCCAGAAGCGGACGATGATCTTGGGCTCGGACCAGCCCTTCTTCTCGTAGTGGTGATGGATGGGAGCCATGGCGAAGATGCGCTTCCGCCGCAGCTTGTAGCTGCCCACCTGCAGCACCACGCTCACCGCCTCCAGCACGAAGATGCCACCCACGAGTACCACGAGCAGCTCGTGATGGGTGAGGATCGCCAGGGCACCCAGCAGGCCCCCCAGGCTCAGGGAGCCCACGTCGCCCATGAAGACCTGGGCCGGGTAGGTGTTGAACCACAGGAAGCCCAACCCCGCACCCACCACCGTGACCGCCACCACGGTGAGCTCGCTGGCGCCCTCCACGTAGGGGATCTGCAGGTAGCCGGCGAAGCGCTCCACCCCCGTGACATAGGCCAGCAGGGCATAGGTGGCGGCGGAGGTCATCACCGGTCCGATGGCGAGGCCGTCCAGCCCATCGGTGAGGTTCACGGCATTGGACATGGCCACCAGCACGAAGACCGCGAAGGCGATGTAGCCCCAGCCAAGGTAGCTCGGGGCCCCCTCCCAGAGGGCGTCGAAGTGCAACACAGCGTTCTTGAGGAAGGGCAGCGCCAGGGCGGGATCCAGCTCTCCCGCGCTGTAGCCGATGCCCAGCACGACCCCGCCGATCAGCGCCTGCCACACCAGCTTCCAGCGCCCGGCCAGGCCCGCCGAGGAGCGCTGGTTGACCTTCATCCAGTCGTCCGCCAGGCCGATGGCGCCGTAGCCCAGCAGGATCACCAGGGCCATCCACACCACCGCCAGGTCCAGACGCGCCCACAGGAGCACCGCCGCGGTGATGCCCAGCAGCATCACGGCGCCGCCCATGGTGGGGGTGCCCACCTTGTTCTCCAGGTGCTCCTGCGGTCCGTCCTCGCGGATCACCTGCTCCAGCTTGCGCGCCTGCATCCAGGCGATGAAGCGCGGGTAGACAAGGTAGCAGATGGCCAGCGCGGTCATCAGGCCCCAGGCCGCCCGGAACGTGGTGTAGCGGAACACGTTGAAGAGCGTGACGTCCTGGGAGAAGTGCTTGTAGAGCAGGAAGAACATCAGTGCCATCCATCGTGGAGCTCACGCAAGATCCGTTCCATGGCCATGCCGCGGCTACCCTTGAGCAGCACCAGGTCACCCTCGCGGAGCAGCGGCGCCATCGCCCTGGCCAGCGCCGGCGCGTCGGGGGCGACCACCAGGCGACCCTCCCCGTCGAGCCCTGCCGACGCCGCCATCATGCGCTCGCCGCAGGCGCCCACCAGGTGAAGGGATCGCTCCAGCGCACCCTCCAGGAGCGCCCGATGGAGCTCCAGCTCGGCGTCTCCCAGCTCCAGCATGTCCCCCAGCAGGGCCACACGGCGAGCCGCGGACAGGGCGCAGAGCGTGTCCAGGGCGGCGTCCATGGAGCAGGGGTTGGCGTTGTAGGCGTCGTTCAGGATCGTCAGGCCGCCGGGCCCCGCCTCCAGGCGACCGCGCTGCCCCACGGGCTGGTAGGCCTCGAGAGCCTGCGCGGATTCGTCGAGCGGCCGCTCCAGGCCTGCGGCCACGGCCAGCGCGGCGAGGGCATTGTCCGCCATGTAGAGCCCCGCGCCAGGCAGGGCGCCCGCCACGCGGCGACCCCGGTGCTCCACCGTGAAGACGAGCCGCACCTCAGGGGGCGAGCCGCTGCCCTGTTCCATGTGGGCCTCGATCAACCGCAGGTCGCAGCCTCGCGATCTCCCGTAGCTGAGCACCCGCGATCCTGCGGGCCGGGGCAGCGCGGCCACGCGCGGGTCATCCATGTTGACACAGAGCAGATCCCCGACCCGGGCCCCGTCGAAGAGCTCCCCCTTGGCCCGCGCCACGCCCTCGATGCTGCCGAGACCCTCGAGATGCGCGGCCGCCACGTTGGTGATCAGCCGGACATGGGGCCTGCAGATGCCCGCGAGCAGCCGGATCTCGCCCGGGGCGTTCATGCCCAGCTCCAGCACCATCAAGCTGGCGTCCGGCTCTCGAGCCAGCAGGGTGAGGGGCAGCCCGATGTGGTTGTTCAGGTTGCCCTGGGTGTGATGGACGCGCTCTGCGCGGGAGAGGGCCAGCACGGTGAGCGCGCGGGTGGTGGTCTTGCCCACGCTGCCGGTGATGGCCACCACCGGCCCCTCGAAGGCGCTGCGGCTGGCCGCGGCCAGGTCCTGCAGGGCCTTCAGGGTGTCGGACACGCGCACCAGGCCCCGGTCCCAGCCAACGGGGACTGGGCCTGAGACCACGGCGCCTGCGCAGCCCGCCCCGCGCGCGCGCTCCAAGAAGGCATGCCCATCGAAGCGCTCACCCACCAGGGCGAGGAACCAGTCCCCCGCGCCCAGCGCGCGGGTGTCGGTGATCACCCGGCCCGCCGGCCCTGCCAGCTCCAGGTGCCCTCCGGTGTGGGTGGCCAGCTCGGCGGCGTCGTATCTCATGCCTGCTCACCGAGCAGGGAGCGTGCCACCAGCCGATCATCGAAGGGAACGACCCGGTCCGCGAGCTCCTGCCCCGTCTCGTGCCCCTTGCCCGCCACCAGGATCAGATCTCCGGGCCGAGCCAGGGACAGGGCCAGCCGGATGGCGGCCTCGCGGTCCACCTCCACGCTCACACCCTCATCCCCTGGGTAGCCATCGATGCCGGCGAGCACCTCGTCGATGATGGCCAGGGGATCCTCGCTGCGGGGGTTGTCCGAGGTGACCACCACCAGCTGTGAGCCGGCCCGAGCCACCGCCCCCATCTCGGGACGCTTGCCGCGATCGCGGTCACCGCCACAGCCGAACACCGTGATCAGGCGCGCGGACGACAGCTCCGCGAGGCTGGCCAGCACCTGGCGCAGCGCGTCGGGCGTGTGGGCGTAGTCCACGAAGACCGCGATGCCGCGCTGGTTGGGCACCGCTTCCAGCCGCCCGGGCACCACGCTGGCTCGGCTCAGCCCCACCAGGGCCTGCTGCAGATCCGCCCCCAGCGCCAGGCTGATGCCCAGCGCGCACAGCGCGTTGGACAGGTTGTGGCGACCCACCAGGGGCAGCCTCAGCCGGCCGCTGCCCACCGGAGTGTGCACGCGAGCGCTGCTCCCCTGCGCGTCCAGGGAGAGATCCTCCAGGCGCAGGTCCCCGCGCTGGATCCCATAGGTCCAGCAGGTCCTGCCCTGGGGGCGGAAGCGTCTCCAGGCTGGATCATCGCAGCACAGCAGGGCGGTGCCCTCGTGGGCCAGGAGCTCGTGGAACAGCCGCTCCTTGGCGCGCGCGTAGGCCTCGAAGCTGCCGTGGTAGTCCAGGTGGTCCCGCGTGAGGTTCGTGAAGGCCGCCACGGCGAAGGGGATACCGTCGGCGCGATGGGCATGCAGGCCGATGCTGCTCACCTCCATCAACACGGCAGCACAGGAACTGGCGGCCATGTGCGCCAGCAGGGCCTGCAGGACGGGCGCCTCGGGCGTGGTGTGGTGGTGGGCCGGCGCGGCCGCGCCCAAGATGCTGTGGGAGTCCACCACACCGGAGCCCGCCAGGTGTCCGGCGGTGCCCACGACCCCGGCGGTCACCGAGGCGCCCTGCAGCGCCGCGGCGGCGAGCCGGGTGACCGTCGTCTTGCCATTGGTCCCGGTCACCCCAACCACGGGCAGCCGGCGTCCCGGGTGGCCGTAGAAGGCGGCGGCCAGGTGGGGGAGGGCTCTGCGGCTGTCGACGACCCGCAGGCAGGTGACCCCGGCCGGCACCGCCACCTCGCGCTCCACCACCACCGCAGCCGCCTGTGCGAGGCCCGGCACGAAGCGGTGGCCATCGTGACGCTTGCCCGGCAACGCGACGAAGATCCAGTCCTTCTCGACCGCCCTGGAGTCGTGGGTCAGGCCTCGGATGGGCCTCTGCACGGGCCCGCTGACAACGATCCCGCGGGGCGGAGAGCCCCCGCTCTCCGCCCCTGGGAGGGGACCGATCCTGGCCAGGAGTGTGGCCAGGTCTGGTGTGCGTTCAAGGACAGACAAGTGGACAGGGGATGCCGCGGGAGGATGCCAGGGGGAGGCGGGGGACGGTGGGAGGGGGTGGTGAGGAAATCCAGCGGGCAGGTCATGCCCGGCGGGTACGATCGACGAAGGAAGCAGGGCGCTCCGCGAATCCTAAGCGAAGGAGGGATGCACGGGATCGGTGCGCGGATTTGAGCGGAGCGCCCTGATGAACGGATGAAGAGGACCAGCCCAGGCGCCGTGGAGGCGCCCCGGGGGCGGGAAGACCAGGACGCCCAACATGCAGCGTGCAACCTGGATCATTCAGAGCGGGGAGCAGGGTCGAGATCTCAGGCTCGGGTGGGACGACGCAGGCGGTGTGGACCCACGGAGGGGGTCGCGACGGAGCCGCCGGGGGGAGACGTCGTGTCCGGAGCGCAGAGGGCGAGACCGTGGCCGGTTCACCCGAGAGACCATTTCGGTCCTGGATTCCCGCCCCAGGGCTGGGGGGAGATGAAGAGCAGGCGACAGAACAGGTCGCCGACAGGCGGCCGCCCCGAATCGTAGCGAGGGCCAGCAGGCGCTCAGCGATGCCGGTTCTGCGCAGTTGCGGGCGAGGGAGGTGTGCTTTCAGCACGTTGGCCGAGAACGATGCGAGCAGGGACGGCCGCAGTCGCGACTGCTGGGTCGCGGTAGATTCACGGTTTCGTCGCCTGCTCGAAGACACAGAGAGAAAAGAGACGCCCTCGGGCACGCGCCAGGGGCAGCCCGACGCGGGACCACGGGGCGAGGCGAAGCCTGTGCTGGGGGAGAGGGTCATCACTGGAACCTGACCTCGACGCGTTCGCCTAGAGAGACGAGGGACCCGGCCGGGGGGAGCTGGTCTGCAGCGCGCCCGTGGCCCGACAGGGCCAGCTCGAGGCCCGAGCCCTGGAAGAGCACCAGCACATCCCGCAGCCCGAGGCCGGAGAGGTCTGGAACACGGAGCTGATCGTCCTCGGCCCACTGCAGGGCCAGGGCGGGGTCGGACAGGGGCCGCACCGACCAGGGTGAGCCGCCCGCCACCTGGTGGGTGGGAGCCGGCTCGGGCGCCTGGGCCACCGCCTCCACCGGCTCCGGCTCTTCCTCGGGCTCCGGCGGATCCGCGGGCACGCCCAGATGGCGCATGGCGGACTCGGCCACCAGCTTGAAGGCCGGCCCGGCCACGCTGCCACCGTAGCGGCTGCCCTTGCCGGGCGTGTCCACCACGACGGCGATGGCCACGCGCGGCCTGTCCGCGGGCAGGAAACCGATGAAGGTGCTGACGCGGGCGGTGGGCGAATAACGGCCGTCCACCACCTTCTGCGCGGTGCCGGTCTTCCCGGCCACCTTGTAGCCGTCGATGGCGGCCCGGGTACCGGTGCCGCCTCGCTCGGTCACCGTGACCATCATGCGGCTGACCTCGCGCGCGACCTCGGCGCTCACCACCCGGTGCTCCACCTGGGGCTCGCTGCGCTCCACCACCTGCCCGGCCTCGTCGCGGATCTCCGCCACCACGTAGGGCTGCATGCGCACGCCGTCGTTGGCGATGGTGGCGACGGCGGAGACCAGCTGCAGCGTGGAAGAGGTCACGCCCTGCCCGTAGGCAGTGGTGGCCAGCTCGATGGCCTTGACCTTCGAGGGCGAGCGGAGGAAGCCCGCCACCGCTCCAGGCATCTGCGTGCCGGGATCGCGGCCGAAGCCGAAGTCCTTCAGGCCCGCCATGGTGTCATCGGCACCCAGCTTGAGGGCCAGCTTGGCGGCGCCGATGTTGGAGCTGAATTTCACCACCTCGCCGAGGATCACGAGGCCGTGGGCGTGGTCATCCCGGATCCGGCTGCGGCCCACCCGCCAGGCGCCCCCCTCGCAGTCGATCATGGAGTCGGGGGTGACGATGCCCGCCTGCAGGGCCAGGGCCACGATGAACGGCTTGAACACCGAGCCCGGCTCCACCGCGTCCGCCACCGCGTGGTTGCGCAGGCCCGCCACGTCCAGGTTCCGGCGGTCGTTGGCGTCGGTCGCGGGCCGGTTGGCCAGGGCCAGGATCTCGCCGGTGCGGATGTCCATGGCCACCAGGTGGGCGGACAGAGGCTCGGAGCGCTCCATCACCTCGTCCAGGGCCCGCTCCGCCGCGAACTGGATCACCCGATCGATGGTGAGCACCACGTCCTGGCCTTCCTGGGCCGCCTGCAGCGCCACCGCCACGGCCTGCAGGCCCCTGCCCGTGCGGTCGCGGGTCTGCACGAACTGGAAGGTGTCGCCCCGGAGGCGCTCGTTGAGCGTGCGCTCCAGGCCCTCCCGCCCCACCCCGGTGTGGTCCACGAACCCGAGCAGGGCCGAGGCCACCAGGCCATCGGGGTAGTAGCGCCGGCTGGTCTCCCGCACGAAGAGGCGCCCAGCGCGACCCAGCCTGAGGGCAGCGCGCGCGGCCTGGGGAGCGAGCTCCCTGGCCAGCAGCACGTCGCGGGCCCCGGACCGCGACAGCCGCGGCTCGAGCCAGGCGCGCTCGACGCCGAGCAGCGGCGCCAGCTCGGCGGCCAGCTGGGCGGCATCGCCCTCGAGCTCGGCGATGCGCTTGGGATCGGCGTGCAGGGCCGGCATGGACACCGAGGTGGCCAGGATGCCACCCTCGCGGTCCAGCAGATCGCCGCGCCGGGCCTCCAGCAGGACCGTCTCGTGGTAGAGGTTCTTGGCCTTGTCCTCCAGCCGCTCGTCCGGGACCAGCATGATCCAGGCGGTGCGGACGCTGACCAGCACCAGGCCGAGCCCCACCAGCCAGGCCAGCTGCCGCGCCCGCTGGCGTGCCAGCGCCCGCGCCCGCGCCCTGGCGAGCACCGGCGAGACGCGCGGAGAGCTGTCGGGTCGCGCTGCGCCCGCCGCGGACCCACCCTCGTCCGGGACCATGAGCCCGGACAGGGCGCTCCACAAGCTGCGCAGCCGCTGTTGCATCTGCTAGTAGACCTCTGTCAGGGTGACCCGGCCCGACAGGTCCAGGGCGAGGGCCCGGGCGTGCAGGCTGCCGAGGCTGGACATGGTGGCCAGCTCCAGCATCAGCCGTTCGTTCTGCCCGCGGAACAGCTCCGACTGGGCACGGGCATGATCCAGCGACAGGGCCATCTCGCGGGCGTCGATCCTGCTCCAGGTGTAGAACAGGATCATGATCCCCACCATCATGAGGTAGGCGGTGTAGCGCCACACCAGCGGAGACTCTGCCACGGTGGGCCACACGAGGGTCGGGTCGATTCTCAGGGTGCGTGTCTGCTTCATCTGCTCTTCGTCCTCGCCCGCGCTCAGATTTCTGCGTTGCCGGCGTACCGGCGTCAGCGACTGCTTGCTGCTTGCTGTGACGGCTCCGTGCTGCTCGAGGTCTGGTCGTACCCGGCTTCAGGGGACAGGCGCTGCACCGCCCGCAGGCGGGCGGAGCGTGCCCGAGGGTGGGAGTCCTGCTGCTCGCCCTTGACCGGTCGCCGGGTCAGCGACCGGAAGCTGGGAGCAGGGATCGGGTTGCCGAAGGCGTCCCGGGGCGTGCCACGCCCGGTCACCTCCGCGAACATGCGCTTTACAATACGGTCTTCGAGAGAGTGAAAGGCGATCACCAGCACCCGGCCGTCAGGGGCGACCGCGTCCAGGGCCGCCTGCACGGCGCCGCGCAGCTCGTCGAGCTCCGAGTTCACGGCGATGCGCAGGGCCTGGAAGGTCCTGGTTGCCGGGTGGATCCTGCGACCCCGCCGGCCCCCGAGCGCCAGCTCGACGGCGGCAGCCAGCTGGTGGGTGCCCTGGAAGGGCCGCCCCTGCACGATGGCCCTGGCCACGCGGCGCGCGGAGGGCTCCTCGCCGTACTGGCGAACGATCCGCGCCAGCTCATCCTCGGAGGCTTCGTTCACCAGCTCGCCCGCGCTGGTGTCCTGGCGACGGTCGAAGCGCATGTCCAGCGGACCGTCGTGCAGGATGGAGAAGCCCCGCTCCGGGCTGTCCAGCTGGGGCGACGACAGCCCGAGGTCCAGCAGCACGCCGTCCACCGGAGGCCAGCCTGCTTCGTCCAGGGCTCTCCCCATGGCGCTGGCGGGGAGGCAGCGCAGCGCGCAGCGCTCCTGGCAGCCTTCCAGCGTGCGCCCGGCGCGCTGCAGTGCTTCGGGGTCGCGGTCCAGGCCCATCAGCAGGCCGTCAGGGGCCGACGCCTCCAACAGCGCCAGGGCGTGACCTCCATCGCCCAGAGTTCCGTCCAGGTACCGGCGGCCTGGCGCGGGAGCCATGAGGCCCACAACGTCCTGCAGCAGCACCGGATGGTGAGGCACCATCATGAGGGCCCCAGGTACTTCGCGAGATCGATCTCGGTGATGGCCTTCGCCACCCTGGCCTTGCGCTCGGCCCAGCCGGCCACCGACCAGATCTCCAGCCGATCCATCATAGTCTGCAGGACCAGCTCGTGGCCCAGGTCGGCCTCTTCTCGCAGAGCTGCTGGCAGCAGCACCCGCCCGTGGCTGTCCAGGTCTACGGTCTGCGCGCCCGCTGCCAGGGCGTGGGCGATGATCATGGCCTTGCTGTCGAACAGGAAGGAGCCGGCGCGCAGTGGATCTTCCACCTGGGCCTTCCATTGCTCGGCCGTGAATGCGAAGATGGCGGGCAGCACAGGATGAGCCTTGAACACCAGAGAGCCCACGCCCTTGGCCTGTAGCTTGCGCCGCAAGCGGGCGGGCATCACCAGGCGTCCCTTGGGATCCAGCTTGGCGCTCACCTGGATACATTCTCCCAACACTTCTTCATTCCTCAACGAGCCCGGTTGACCTCGGCCGCCAGCCACGGCCTCCGCCACGACCCACAATAGTCCACCACGCCCCTTTTGGGCCCACTTCGGAACACTTCGCCCCATAAAAAAACACAGCCCATGAAATTCGGCTTTGTTGTTCCATTTTTGCGGCGGGCCTCAGGGCATCCCTTCAAAAAAAAATACTGCCGGCCCTTGCAGGTGAACAAGGGTGGCGGGGCATTGGGAAGATCAGGGCTCAGCAGCGCTGGCCTGCGAATTTCTTCCACAGGAATTCCAACTGCTTTGCCATTGTTTATCCACATGGTTTTGCATAATTTTTCCCTTCTTGCAACAACCGGATCGCCCGCTCATTGGGAGCCTGGAACGGTCTGAAATCCCGTCCACCACCAGCTCACCGCCTAGAACTTCCCTTCGGCGGGGGCCCCGGCGAGCCTGACCGACCGCGGCTGGAGCCGCGCTGTGCACAGGGAGCCTGGCGGGCCCGGCCCGCTGGTGGGGCGAAGTGGATCGCTGGCCCAGGTCGCGGGTGGGGCGAAGTGGACCACCAGGCGCGGCGACGCCCGCCGACCTGGAGGCCCACAGGACTCGAGACACCCTGCCAGAGGGGTCATGCCCCCGATTCTGAGGCAGATCCAGGCTGCGGCCGGCCCGGGCCAGCCGAAAACCGGCGTTGTATGGTTCGGTGGAGCGTTCGACACCCCACAACTGTCTCAGATCAGAGGGCATGACCCTGGTCGCTGTCTCAGATCGGGGGGCATGACTCGGCCCCCGGCGGGGCGAGGTGGATCAGCGAACTTCCGCCCTCTCAACGGGCTCCAACTGGAGAGGCGAGCTAGGCTGGGGCCCCGGAGCCACCCATGTCCGTCGAGCGCGACCGCATACTGCAGATCTGCCGCAACCGGCGCGTCTTCCACGACTACGAGATCGCGGAGCGCGTCGAGGCGGGCCTGGTCCTGTTGGGCTCGGAGGTCAAGTCCCTGCGCCAGGGACGCGGCAACCTGTCCGACGCCTACGTGCTCTTCCGCGACCGCGAGGCCTGGCTCATCAGCTCCCACATCTCGCCCTACCCCCAGGCCACCCACGAGAACCACGAGCCCCGCCGCGAGCGCAAGCTGCTGCTGCGCCGCAGCCAGATCCGGCGCCTGGGCATCCGCGTGCGCGAGCGCGGCTTCTCGCTGGTTCCCATCTCCATGTACTTCCGCGGTCCACACGTCAAGGTGGAGCTGGGGCTGGGCAAGGGCAAGAAGCGCCATGACAAGAGGGCTTCCCTACGCGAGAAGGACGACCGCCGCGACATGGAACGCGCGCGCCGGGAGCGCTAGCCCGTCGCGCACCATCCGTTCCCACTACGAGGGAATGCACAGCTGATCCCGGGGGCTCGCCCAGGCGATGGGCGCCGGTTACTGCGCGCCTTCCACCGGCCCCTGGGCCTCTTCCGAGCCACCGAGTTCGGAGAATGTGCAGGGGCACAACGTCGAGATCTGGACCATGCGCAACCTCCGCATCGCCCTCACCATCCTCGCCGCCCTCGCCACCGTCGCCGCTGTCGCGGCGGGTGTCCAGGGCAACACCACGGCCACGCTGCTCACCGGCATCGGCGCAGGCTGGCTGGTGTGCGCCGCCCTCATGAGCTGGGACCTGGGCGCCGGCGTGGTGCTCGCCATGCTGGCGGGCATGGGCATCTCCGTCTATCTGGCCAACCAGCACCTGGCGGTCCTGCACGGAGCGGTGTCCATCTGCTCGGTGAACGAGACCTTCAACTGCGACAAGGTGAACACCAGCTCCTACAGCGAGCTGCTGGGCATCCCCGTGGCCCTGTTCGGCTTCGGCTTCTACTTCGCCGTGGCCTTCGCCGCGGCGCTGCGCCGCATGGGGCGCGATCGCCTCGCAGGGCTGCCCGGGATCATGGTGCTGTGCGGCGCGGGCGCGGTGGCCTACAGCGCCCTGCTCGCCTGGGTGTCCCACAGCATGGGCACCTGGTGCCTGTTCTGCATCGGCATGTACGGCCTCAACCTGCTGCTGCTGGTGGCGGGCCTGCTGGCCATGCGGAACCCCTCCCTGCTCAAGCAGCACAGCGAAGGCGAGGACCGCCCTGGCATCGTGGCCACCATCTTCGGCGCCGGTGGTGACCGCACCAGCCTCGTCATGCTGGTGGCGGGTCTGGCGATCTTCGCCCTGTCGGTGGGGGTCTACAACGGCCAGAAGCGCGCCGTTGAGGGCCCTGCCGCCAGCCTCGACCCCGCGGCCCTGGCCGACGCCTACCACCAGCCCCGCGGCCAGGTGCAGCTCTCCGGCAGCGAGCCCATGCTGGGCAGGTCCGACGCGCCCTACCTGATCGTGGAGTGGGCCGACTATGCCTGCCCCCACTGCGCCATCGCAGGCGGCGGCGTCAAGGAGCTGGTGGGCGAACACAGCGACATCCAGCTGCGCTACAAGCACTACCCCATCTCCAACGTCTGCAACCCCCACGTGGGCGGCGAGGGCCACACCACCTCCTGCGAAGCCGCCGCCGCCGCCGACTGTGCCCGCGCTCAGGGCCGCTTCTGGGAATTCTCGGATCTGCTGTTCAAGAACCAGCGCTACCAGTCCAGCGAGGACATCCGCTTCATGGCCAAGCAGATCGGCCTCGACATGGCAGCCCTCGAGTCCTGCCTGGCCGACCCCCTCACCGCCCAGCGCGTCAAGACCGACTGCGACCACGCCAACGAGGTGGAGCTCACGGGCACGCCCACTTTCTTCCTCAAGGGCCTGTTCGGAGAAGACTGGGTGCAGATCAAATCCCGCCCCGCGCTCATCGAGGCGGTCATCGAGGCGCACCGCTCCGGCATCGAGCTCCTGCCGCCCCGCCCGGCCCCGGAACAGGGACACTAGGAGCCGGGGTGCCCCGCACGTGGCAGCTGTTGAAGCTGGAGGTCCCCAGCGACCAGCTGGAGCCACTCTACGCATCCCTGCAGCTGCTGGGCACCATCGGCATCGAGGAGCGCCCCTGCGAGGGTGAGTGGGCCGTGCGGCAGCCCTGGGAGGCCGATCTCGATCCGGTACCCCTGCCCCCTCGCATCCAGCTGCTGGCCTGGTTCGAGCAGGACGAGGCGAGCGAGGAGCGGATCGCGCGCATGGGCGCCGTCCTGTCGGAGCTTCCCGGCGCCACCATGACCCCGGGCACGCTGAGCGAGGGCGACTGGGAGGAGCGCTGGCGTTCCACCTTCCAGCCCTTCCAGCTGGGCTCCGGCCTGGTGATCGCGCCCCCCTGGGATCCCCGGCCGGGCGCGCTGCTGGTAGAACCCGCCCTGGCCTTCGGGACGGGCCTGCACCCCACCACCCGGGCCTGCCTCGAGGCCGTGGCCAGGCTGGCGATCCCGGGACGCAGCCTGCTGGACGTGGGCTGCGGCACGGGCCTGCTCGCGCTGGCCGGTGCGCGCCATGGCATGCGCTGCGAAGGCGTGGACAACGACCCCGACGCGGTCCGGGCCTCGCGCGCCAACGCACTGCTCAACGACCTGCCCTGCCGCTTCGACAGCCGCCCGCTCACGGCCCTCGCCGGTCGCTACCACCTGGTGCTCGCCAATGTCTACGCCGAGGTGCTGGTGCAGCTGTCCGCCGACCTGCGCCGCCTCACCAGCCGTCACCTGGTGGTGGCCGGCATCCTAGCCGATCGCGCCGCGTCGGTGGAGCAGGCGCTGCGGCCCCTGGCTCCCGTCCGCAAGCGCCGCGACGGAGAGTGGGTCTCCATGGAGCTGCAGCGTCCTTGAGCCACCGCTACCACCATCCCCGGATCCCACAGGCCGGCAGCCAGCTCACCCTGACTCGCAGCGCGAGCCACCACCTGCTGCAGGTGCGGCGCCACCCACGCGGGGAATCGCTCTTGCTCTTCGATGGGCACGGCCAGCAGGCCCTCTGCCGCCTGGTGGCGGTCGAGGCCGGCTGCGCCGTGATCGAGTGCCTGGAGCGGCTGGAGCCCGTGCCGGCTCCCACGGAACGTCTGGTGCTGCTGCTGGGCCTGTGCAAGGCCGCGGCCCTGGAGACCGCGCTGCGCATGGCCACGGAGCTGGGCGCCACGGAGCTGCACGGCTTCGTCGCCGAGCGCAGCAACCAGCGCCGGCTCCGCGAGGACCGCTGGCGGCGTGTGCTGATCTCCGCCTGCGAGCAGTGTGGTCGCAGCTGGCTGCCCTCGCTGCACGCGGCCAGCAGCCTGGAGCAGGCCCTGGCAGCCGGCGAGCTGCCCCCGCAGCGTCTCCTGCTCTCCCCTGGCTCCCCTCCCCTGCCCCGCCCACAGGGCAGCGTGACGCTGCTGGCAGGCCCCGAGGGTGGGCTGGCGGAACGCGAGCTGGGCCTTGCGCACCGGGCCGGCTTCCAGGACGCGGGCCTGGGGCCCCACACCCTGCGCGTCGACACCGCCGTGGCGGCAGCCCTGGCGCGCTACGCCCCTAGTCGGACGTGATGTACGCCGTGACCGAGATGTTGCGGCCGCTGGTGCCCACACCGGCGATAGACGTGTCGTCGGAGCTGCCGGTGAAGCTGAAGGACTGCAGCCCACGCTCGGCCTTCTGGTAGTCGCTGCCGCTCAGGGCGGAGCTGCCGCTGGTGCCGTGGGAGCGGCCGCCTAGATAGGTGTCGCCGTGGAAGGCGTACTCTCGCGCCCGCATGTGACAGTTCTGGGCGGCGAAGGTGATGGACCACAGGTAGTACATGGCCATGAAGACCATCATCACCACCGGCATGAGGAGGATGACCTCCACGGCAGACTGGGCGCGACGCGGTCGGAGTCTATGCATCATGCCGGATCCTAGTGCTTGAAGTACGCGACGTTCCACATCTTGCCCAGCATGGCGCCGTCCATCTGGGCCAGATCCGTGGGAGCGCTGCCTCCCTGCAGATCCTCGTTGAGCCCGGCGAGTCGGGCCCGGTATTCCTCGATGATGGCGAGATCACCCTCTTTGTCGAGCATGAGGCTGCCAGGCCCCGGGGAGTAGAGCGGACCGATGGTCCAGTCGGCGTTGGGGTTGCCGGTGAGCGTCGGACCGACGCTGCCCTCGTAGGGCTTGGCCACGGCGTAGGCGTAGAGCAGGTCGGTGCCGCCGGTGCTGCTGGCGCCGAAGAAGCCACCGTCTCCGCCACCGCTGCTGTAGGCGATGTCGAGGAACTGCTTCTCTGGCGCGCCGTAGACCCGGCCCTCGACCCAGATCTCAGGATCAGAGTTTTCCTTGTAGAACCAGCCGTTGAGGCTGTCTTGTGGGTAGTAGAGGTAGGGGATGCAGCAGGAGCACATGGGGCCAGGGCAGAAGGTGAGGTGGGCGTAGTTCACCTGGATGCTGGTGGCCTGGGTGTAGTTGGCGATGGCCGGCAGGGAGCCGCCGCCCATGAAGTGGGTCTGGTAGTCGAGCCAGTACTGGGTGGGGAAGGTGGGCGACCCCGGCAGGGTCTCCATGAAGCTGGTCTGGCTCTCGATGTTGTTGAAGTTCTTCTCGGCGGTGGTGTAGCCGCGCTCCAGCGCGGGGGTGACCGAGGCGCTGTACTGGGCGGCCATGACGAAGGCCATGATGAGGGGATCGAGGGCCGCCTTGCAGGCCTCGATCTCCGCCTCGGCGATGGGGCTCTCGAACTGGCACAGGCAGTCCACGTAGGGTGAGCTGGACACCAGCAGGCTGCGGCAGGTGGCCACCGAGTCGGCGATGATGCCGTTGAGGTAGACCAGGTTGTTGAGCACCTGGGCCTCGGAGTAGGCCGCCGCGTAGGTGGCCAGGTCGGCGGTGTTCTGCATGCGGATCTTGTCGTTGACCACGATGCCGATGTTGGTGGCCATGGCCAGCAGGATCACGAGGGTGAACAGGATCATGGCCACGAAGACCGCGGCCTGGCCCGCGCGACGCCGGACGCGACGAGCAGCGCGAAGGGCTGGGCGAAGCATCATACTCCCCCCCCGTTGTTGTCGGCGTAGGTGGGATTGACCTGGCCCTCGTACTGGAATTCCTCGGACCCCAGCACCGCGGTGACGTTGAAGTCGATGTCGCCCAGCAGCTGCTTGATGCCCGGCATGTCCACGGTCCAGGGCTGGCTGACCGTGGCGCTGGAGGAGCTGGCGGAGATGGAGGCACCGCCGGTGGCGTTGCCGTTGAGCAGCTGGCTCTGCACATCGCTGGCGGAGTCCTCGCCCACCTGCACCCCGCGAGCTGTGCTGAAGGCTGCGTAGTTGTCGTAGTGGATGGCGCCGAAGTAGAACGCGAACTCGATGCACATGAACAGGATGGCGAACAGCAAGGGGATCATGATCGCGAATTCGACGGTGGACTGCCCGCCACGTCCACAGCTCGCCAGCCTGGTTCGGGAAGACCGCAGGTCCATGGGTTCCACCTTGGAGAGGGGAGTCGCCGCTCAGAGTGTAGCAGGATCCGTGCCGAAGCCGCGGACGATGGATGGCGGCTTTTCGAGCGCTCCTGGCGGCCCCTGGCGTCGCGGTGGGGCGCCCATACCCCAGGCCGCGGGGCGCCCCTGTCCCAACACCTCTAAGTATATAGGGTATGGCAGCAGCGTAGTCCTAGGCGCGACGACGCCTCCGGACGGCGGCACCCACCAGGGCCAGCCAGGCCAATGACAGCGCCGGTGCCAGGGCGCCGGTGGTGCAGCCACCTTCTTCGCGCACGATGACCGTGTACTTGATGTAGAGCTTGTTGGTGGGGTAGACCGAGATGTCGTCGAAGTCCCACACCGCGTTGCCATCTTCGTCGGTGCACACCACGTAGAGGCCGTAGAGCTGGCCTTCTCCGGAAGGCTCGGGGCAGTTGACCGTGACCGTGGGGGAGCCGGTGAGGGGCTCGATCACCAGGCCTTCGTCGCCCGACCAGGCGTAGTCGAGGCTCTGGCCGTCGGCGTCGTAGCAGAACACCGACACCATGATGGCGTCATCGGGCTCGCAGGCGGTCTGCTGCATGTTGATGCCGCCCACGATGTAGGGATCGGAGTTGATCTCGATGCAGCCGTCGGAGTAGTCACGCAGGCCGTTGCAGTCGTTGTCGACGCCGTCGCAGTATTCCACCGCCGTGGGGTGGATGTCCGGGTCGTCGTCGGCGCAGTCTCCGTCCATGTCGGTGTAGCCGTCGCCGTCGTCGTCGTACAGCGAGGTGCCCTCGTCGATGGTGCCGTCGCAGTCGTTGTCCGTGTCGTCGGCCTACTCCCCCGCGGCCGGGTAGCTGTCGCCGTGGTGGTCGGTGCAGTCGTCGGCGTCTTCGGTGAAGGAGTCGCCGTCGTCGTCGTAGGAATCGGTGCCCTCGTCGATCACGCCATCGCAGTCGTTGTCGGAGCCGTCGGCCACCTCGGCCGCGTAGGGGTAGGTGGCGGCGTTGAGGTCGTCGCAGTCGTAGTTGCCGTCTTCGTCCTGGTCGTTCTCGTCACCCCAGCCGTCGCCGTCGTCGTCAGACTCGGGGAAGGCCGCGTTCCAGAGCACTGAGATGCTGGCGTAGCTGATGATCTCGGAGGCGTCGGTGACCTGCACCTTGATGGTGTCGATGCCCACGCCCACGTCTTCAGGGTCGACGCTGACATAGATGTGACCGGACTCGTCCTCGGCTTCGCAGTGGGCCACGCTGGCGCCTTCGGCCAGCACCATGCTCTTGACGCGGCAGTACAGCGAATCGGCGGGCTGGTTGATGTCGAAGATGTTCAGCTCGAGATCCAGCGTACCGAGCCCGTCGTGCTGGTAGCCCACGCCGGGGTCGCGGATGACCACCGTGGGGGGGCGGTTGTCGGGATCGCTGCCGGAGTTGGCGTCGAGGTCCACCTCGATGCTGGGGCTGTCTTCGTCGTCGGACTCGATGACCAGGACACAGGAGGTGGCGTCGGTGTCTTCGGGCGCGTAGGTGATCTCGACGTAGGTGGAGATGCCGGGCTCCAGCACGGCATAGGCACCCTCATCGCCCATGGCGGTGATCTCGAACTCATCGGAGCAACCGTCGAGGTAGGGCTCCTGCACGGTGAGGTCACCGTCGCCGGTGTTCTTGATGGAGATGTAGGCCTGCTCTTCGGTGCCGCTCCACAGGTGCCCGTAGTCGTAGCGGCGCGGCGAGACCTGGATGTTGGGGATGCCGCGTTCGCCTTCGCCCTTGAGGTAGACGATGCGCTTGGCGTGGGTGGGATCCGAGAAATACTCCGGATCGCCGGTGGCGTTCTCGCCGAGCTTCTCGGTGGCGGTCTGGAGGATCAGGGAGCCGTAGAGCTCACCCAGGGCCACCGGCGAGAAGTTGATGTGGATGGGCACGCGGCACTCGGGGTCGAGCACGGCCAGCACGCCTTCCGGGGTGTCGTCGGGTGAGCCGGTCTCGCCGGGCGTGGTGGAGCCCGTCTCTTCGCCCCCGCCCCCGCTGTCGGAGACGAAGCCCTTGCTGAAGGCCGCGCCCGTATCTCCGCTGCCCTCGGGACACTCCATGTCAGAGGTGGAGAGGCTGAAGCTGAAGTTCTCGGAGCGATCGTCCGTGCCCAGGGAGACATCGGAGAGACCCATGGGCAGGTCGCCCTGGTTCTGCAGCCAGATGGTACGGCTGACGCTGGCACCCTGCTCGGCGGAGCCGAATTCCACCATGCTGGTGGACAGCTCGCCACGCGGGTAGTCCAGGTGCTGCACGGTGTCGGGATCCTGGAAACAGCCCGCCGCCAGGGCGCCCGCGACGGGCAGATGCAAGATGGCCAGGAGGGCGGTAGGACCGCGCATGGTCAACTCCGGGGGCTGGAGGCGTATGAGGCCTCACAGTGGGCACACACCAGAGGGTTTATAGCTGCCGTGACAAGCCGATGTCAACGCAGCAGGCGACCAGACCGCGACCGCGGGTTCGAGGGGTCCTCGGAGCGCCCGGACCGGATCCCATGCGTAGCACAGACGCGGCTCGCTCAAGCGCAAAAGCGTGAGCCAGCTGACCAGCCGTCCCTCCAGCGGGGATTAGCTTCCCGGCGCAAGGAAACCCCGCCCGCACAGCGGGCCGCACAAGGAGAGAAACAGATGTCAATCGTCGGAACCAAGGCCCCCGAGTTCAAGCTCCCTGCCCTGATCAACAACGAGCTGGGCGAGATCGACTCCAGCGCGCTGAAGGGTTCATGGACGGTGTTGTTCTTCTACCCACTGGACTTCACCTTCGTCTGCCCCACGGAGATCCTGGCCTTCTCCGAGGCCGCCCCGCGCTTCGCCGAGCTGAACACCAAGGTGATCGGCGCGAGCATCGACAGCCAGTTCACCCACCTGGCCTGGGTCAACACCCCCAAGGAGCAGGGCGGCCTCGGTGCGCTGCAGATCCCCCTGCTGGCCGATCTGAACAAGCAGCTGTGCCGGGACTACGGCGTGCTGAACGAAGACGCCGGCGTGGCGCTGCGTGGCGTGTTCATCATCGACCCCGAGGGCGTGATCCAGTCCGCGATCATCAACAACCTCAGCGTGGGCCGGAACGTCGAAGAGGTCTACCGCATCCTCAAGGCCTTCCAGTACGTCACCAGCCACGAGGGCGAGGTCTGCCCCGCCGGCTGGGACGAAGGCGCCGACACGATGATCGCCAGCCCCACGGGCGTCGCCAACTACCTGTCGACCCACTAGTGCACGCGCTCGGAAGTTCCTAGGAGCGCTAGGGAAAGAGGCGGCAAGCCTGCCGCCGGTTCATGTCGTAGCGAGAGCCTCCAGGG
>CAZEJJ010000020.1:0-34407 GCA_964512185.1 uncultured Enterobacterales bacterium
GGGCATAGGCGGCGCGGACCCTGCGAACGCAGGGATCCGTGACGCCGGTGCCGAACCCTGGCGAGCGGCTCGAGGCGACCGCGGATGGGGGCCCGGCGCAGTATCGCCGGCTGAAGGCGTCCGTAACGGGTGGCTTCAGCACGTCGATATCGGCGATGCAAGCCAGGCCCGCAGGCGCCATCGGATCGGGCCGCGCGGCGGGTGAGGTATGCACTACCGGCTCCTAGCGCAGGGTGACCAGGGCTTCGCCCTCGATCACCTCGCCCACGATGGCGGCCTCCGCCACCCCGGCCGTCTTCAGCGCCGCCAGCGCGGCGGCGGCCTGCTCGCCAGGCAAGGCGATGAGCAGCCCACCCGAGGTCTGCGGATCGAACAGCAGCTCCTCCGGGAAGGGCAGCCGGCCGGCGCGCAACACCAGGCGATCCGCGCTCATGAGCCGGTTGCCGTAGTTGGAGCCGGTGGACACACCCTCGCGGTACATCTCCGCAGCGCCCGGGTAGATGGGCAGGGCGTCGGCATCCAGCACCACCCCCACCTCGGAGCCCAGGGCCACCTCCAGCACGTGACCCACGAGGCCGAAGCCGGTGATGTCGGTGGCCGCGTGCAGCTCGAAGTCCTGCGCCGCCTCCATGGCGGGCCCGTTGAGCCCGGCGATGGTGGGCAGCACATGGTCCACGATGTCGGCCAGCTCCATCTTTCCCTGGCGCACCGCGTTGAAGATCACGCCGCTGCCGATGGGCTTGGTGAGGATGAGCACGTCGCCGGGGCGGCCGCCCGCGTTGGTGATGATCCGCTCGGGATGCACCAGGCCGTCGACGCACAGCCCGTACTTGGGCTCCAGGTCGTCCACCGTGTGCCCACCCACCAGGCTGGCCCCTGCCTCCATCACCTTCTCGGCGCCGCCGCGCAGGATCTCGTGCAGCAGGCCCATGTCCAGCTGCTTGGAGGGGAACATCGCCAGGTTGAGCGCCGTGGTGGGCCGCCCGCCCATGGCGTACACGTCGGAGATGGCGTTTGCGGCGGCGATCTGGCCGAACCACCAGGGATCGTCCACCGGAGGGGTGATGAAGTCCACCGTGCTGATCACGGCGATCTCATCGCTGAGCCTGTACACCGCCGCGTCGTCGGCGGTCTCGTAGCCCACCAGCAGCTTGGGATCGGTGGGGGCGGGCAGTCCTCGCAGGGCGTCCGACAAGACCGTCGGCGCGATCTTGGCCGCTCAGCCGCAGGTGCGGGCCAGGCCGGTGAGGGTCTTCTTCTTGAAAAATGCCAAGGCGGGCTCCGGGCGACGCTGGGTGGATGGTTGGAGATCCTCCACCCCAGAAGGAATTCGTCAAGGGAATCATCTGCGTCGTGACGATGCTCGGCTCGCGCGGCGGATCACCGGCGCGTCGGAGCTGGCCATGGAGCGCACCCTGTCGGTCTGCCCCCGGGGCCAACCGGCTCGACGCTGCCCGATCCCGGCCCGTATACTCCGCCCTCTCCCCTCCTCGGCCTGCCCATGCTCGCTGCCCTGCTCGTCTCCGTCCCGGTCGCGCTGGCCGCCGCCGACTCCCCCGGCTTCCTGGGCCTGCAGGTGCGGACCCACAAGCAGGGCGCCCTGGTGGTCACCGTCTTCCCCGCCACCCACGCCGAGGCGGCAGGCCTGGGCGAGGGCGATCTGATCACCCACGCCGGCGGCCAGGCCCTGGCGGGGCTGCCCATCGACGAGATCACGGCCACCCTGAAGGGCGATCTCGACAGCGAGCTGACCATCACCGTGCGGCCCTTCCCCCGCGGAGCCGAGCCGGTGCAGCTGGAGATCCTGCGGGGCCCCCGGCCTCCCGGCAGCGAGGAGCTGAAGGGCTCCAGCTTCCTGCCGTTGGTGGAGCGCGAGGCCAACCGCGTCATCGGCACCCTGCGCGCCGGACGCGAGGTGAGCCTCGAGGGAGCCCTCACCGCCTGGTCGAGGGAGGAGGACCGCGGCGCGGCCGACCGGGCCCTGCTGCGGGTTCTGCGGGAGGCCGATGCCCTGGGCTGGGCCACCGGGAGCGAGCTGACCCCCGCGGGCCGAGACGCCTTCTGGACCGCGCTGGGCAGCCACGAGGAGGCCCGCACCTTCCTCGTCCGTCGCGATCCCGCCGCCCGCCTGGCCGCGGCCAGCACCCTGGCGCTGCACCGCGGCAGCGCCGCCCTGGCCAGCGCGCTGCTGGAGGGGCAGCCCCCCCAGCAGGCGGCCCCCCTGCTGGCCCTGGCCGCCGCCGTGGCTGCGGGCGACCAGCAGGCCGCCGCGGCCGCCGCGGTGCTCGCACCTGACGCGCTCGACAGCGCGGGCTGGCAGGCCGTCTTCGGCCCGCTGCCCGCGGACCGCGCCGCCCTGGAGCTGCACCAGGCGCAGGCTGAGCAGGCCCCCCCGCTGCCCGCCGCCAGCCTGCGACGCCTGGAGCGCAGCGGCCTGGTCCTGCCCTGGCCCCCCGGCGTGGAGCCCGGCCTACTGGGCCTGAGCGAGCCTCCCGCCGCCCCCAGGCTGGAGGTGGCCCGCCTCGACGGAGGCCAGCTCGATCTCTCGGAGCACAGCGGCCCGCTGGTGCTCTCCTTCTGGGCGAGCTGGTGCGGCCCCTGTCGCCAGGAGCTGCCCCGGCTGCAGGAGCTGGTGGCCAGGACCGACGGGGCGCTGTCGGTGTGGGCCATCAACATCGACAAGGACCGCTCCGCGGTGCGGCCCATGGTGGACGAGCTGGGGCTCACCCTGCCCGTGGGCCTGGCCGGCTCCCGCGCCACCACCGACTGGGGCGTGCGCTCGGTGCCGCGCAGCTTCGTGCTGGACAGCGAGCAGCGCATCGTGCTCGATCACACCGGCTTCTCCGAGCTCGGCTTCGCCGAGACCGAGCGCGAGATCCACGCCCTGCTCTCCGGAGAGATGGCGCCCCAGCGGGCCCTCGGCAGCACGCGCTTCGGCGCCGAGGATCTCGAGCTGGCGGGCACCGGTCCCCTGCAGGCGGAGCTGCGCCTGCTGCTGGTAGATGACCAGGGGGGGGCCTGGATCCGGCTGCGCAACCACAGCGAGCTGGTGCCGCTGCGCCTCTCACAGGGCGAGCTGAGCCAGGACCCCGACGCCGCCGTCCCGCTGCCGCTGCCCGCCAACCTGGGCGCATGGGTGGATCTCGACGGTGACGGCGGCCAGGAGCTGCTCATCGCCGCCAGCGCCAAGCCCACCCTGCGCGCCCAGCGCCCCGACGGGCGAGCGCTGTGGAGCGCTCGCAGCACCGACGGCATCGCCGCCCTGGGGGTGCATCGCGGTGCCCGTGGGCGACCCGGTGTGGTGCTGCTGCGCCTGGGCAGCGCGCTGGTGGACCACCCCCTGGGCCCCAAGCCGGGGGGCGAGGCCCGCGAGCAGGTGCTGGAGCAGCGCCCCCGTCTGGAGTTCCTCGACCACCAGGGCGAGCTGCTGCAGACCACCGCGCTGCCCTCGCCGGTGGTGAACATGGCGGCGGATCCCCAGCTGGAGCAGGTGCTGCTGCTGCTCCAGGACGGGCGCAGCCTGCTGGCCAGCGCCGACGGCAGCCTGCAGGAGCTGGACGCGGGCGCCGCCCCCCTGCGCCGCGTGCAGCTGCTGGACCTGGACGGTTCCAGCCCGCGGCCCGTGTTCACCACCCACAGCGCGCGGCAGCTGCTGCAGGGCGGCTTCGGACCAGGGGGAGCGCCATCCCTGGTGGCCATCACCGGCGCTGGCGACCTGCACGGGCTGCAGCTGGACGGCGCCCACCGCTTCTGGCTCGACCTGCCCCGCAGGCCCACCCTCGCCGTCGTCGATCTCGACGGCGACGGCCGCGATGAGCTGCTGCTCTGGGCCCAGAACTTCGGACTGGCCGCCCTGCAGACCGCCTACTGACCCCCCCTTGCTCACCCCTGCAGCTCTCCCTTGGCCGCCTGGCGGGCGTGCTTGCCGAACCAGACGATCTCGTGCAGGGCGCTGCCCTCTTTGTCCCTCGCGCCGCGCAGCCGGGCCGACGCCTTCCAGCGGCGCTCCTCGGTGGCGCCGCCCACCGCCAGGCAGACCTGCCGGTGCAGCAGGTTGGGCACCCGCTCGGCGTCGAAGGCCGAGCCCGCGTGCAGCTGGCGCTCGGCCTCCAGCAGCAGCACGCGGCCGCCGGTCCCGAGGCGCACCTGCCCGGTCCCAGCCTGCAGCTCGCTGGAGAGCTTGCCGTAGCTCATGGCCGGGAGCCCGTCGGCCTGGTGCACCCCCACCCGCCAGCGCTCACCGGAGATGAGCTCCAGGGAGGTGAAGGCCAGGGCATGCCCCGGCAGGTGGGCCCGGCCCCAGCGCAGCGAGCGCAGCCCCAGCTTGCGGGTGGCGCGCGTCAGGCGCACGTAGTCGGCGTAGCCCTTGCCGTGCACCCGGCGGGCTCCCTTGGGGCCCGGGAAGGACACATCCACGCCGCAGCGCAGCGCCAGCACCTGCCAGCTCAGCTCGGGACAGGGGGATCTCACCTTGGGGGACCAGGCACCCTGGACAGCGCTGATCTCCAGGCGCAGCTCCCCGCCCTTGGCCGGCAGCGACACCGGCAGCTGGTCCAGGCCGCGCTCGGGATCCCACACCGAAGGGGTGGCGCTGGCGTGCACCAGGTCGCGCTCACCATCGGGCCAGTAGATCTCGGCGCCCGCGTGACCGTGCCAGCGCTGGAAGAAGCGCACCCAGGTGAAGTAGACGACGCACACCACCCCGCCAGGGGTGACGCAGTCGATGTAGATCTTCCGGAACTCGTAGGGCACAGCAGCCTCGTGGTCGTCAGCCGTTCAGGTGTTCCAGCACGCGGGCCACCACCTCGGGCGGGGCGACAGGTTCCAGCCCGCCCAGCGGACGCAGCCGGCTGGCCATGCACACCGGCACCAGCTGGCCATCTCGCACCGTGGCGTCGGGGCACTGCCAGCAGACCTGCAGCTGCCCGCTGGCGTGCAGGCGCGGGGCCTGCTGCAGCACCGCGTACTGGAAGCGCAGATCTCGCAAGCGCTTGCCCTTCTGCAGGCGCCAGAAGGCGCCGAGCCGACCTGGCGCCAGCATCGACTCCACCACCCCCAGCAGCAGCGGGTTGAGGGTGGCCCAGCCCGGATCGGGGGGCTCGGCGAAGAACTCACGCCCCCGCCAGCGCCGATGCAGCCAGCGGTACAGGCTGTTGAAGCGCCCGGAGATGGCGAAGCTGGCCCCCGTGTCCGGGTCCAGCAGGTAGAAGTACATCAGCCAGCACACCTCGTCGTCATCGAGGCTGGAGGGCAGGTAGGCGGTGGCCTGCACTCCCAGCTCGGACCGCATGGCGTGGTGGATGGCCAGCATGCTGGGGGCGTCGTCGGCCGCTGGACCGGGGAGCCAGGCGCGGTCGGGATCGAAGGCCAGGGTGACCAGCACCCCGTCGAACCAGCGGTAGCGCCCGAAGGCCCGCATGATGCCCGGGAGCGAGGCCTCCTGGCCCGCGTAGAGGGTCAGCGCCAGCCCGAACCAGCAGCCCCGCGCCTCGAGCCGCTCGGCCAGCCGGTGCCGAGCGGCGTCCACGTCGTCGTGCACCTGCTCCTGGCCCTGGTCGATGTGCAGCAGGAAGCGATCCAGGCCCGCTCCGATGAGCCTGTCCAGCAGCTCTTCTCCCCCTGGCGCCAGCAGCCGCACGCCGTTGGTGAGCAGCATGGCGGTGAGCCCCTGAGCCTTGACGTGGCCGATGATCTCCGGCAGCTGCGGGTGCAGGGTGGGCTCGCCCCCCAGCAGGGTGATGCTGTCCAGGGCCCGTCGCTGGCAGGCCAGGTGGATCTCGTCGCAGACCTGCTCCAGGGGCTTCACCAGGGGGGCGTCCACCGTGTAGCAGCGGCGACAGCGGATGTCGCAGCTGGTGTTGGGCTCGATGGTGGCGTGGGGAGTCTGCTCGCCGGTTGGTTTCTGCAGCGCGATCCTGCCCTGGGGGTCGATCTGCCGGATGTTCAACGCCCAGCCCCTGGCCGCCAGGCCTCCAGGGCCACCCGCACCTCCGCGCTGATCCCGTGACCGCCGGCGATCAGCAGGGTCCGCGGCACCGAAACGCAGCACACCGGGCGCATTGTGGCCTCCGAGAGCCGGCCTGCAGGGCCATGGTATCCCCACCGGCGGCGCGGAGGCTGGGCGGATCTCAATTCGACCCACCGGCCCCGCTCGCCGCGGCCTGCATGCGGGTCAAGGTGCCATCGAAGTGCCGGTACAGCTCGGCCTCGAGCTGCTCCGCGAGCTCGGGTCCGATGAGGATGGCCGCGGCGATGCGGTACCGCCGGCGCGAGTCACTGACGACCGCCGCGTAGTAGTCCTGGCCGATGGCCCCTGTGTCGTAGGCCACTCGGACCGAGATCAGCTCCGAGAGGTACTCGTTGAGCACACCATCGAGCACCGCGACGGTCTGCTCGCCCGTGCCGGCCCGCGCCGCGAGCGCCTCCTGTCGGCGCTCCAGCTCCTCGCGGACCGCGCGCAGATCCACGGCACCATACCCAGGCCTGAGGGCCGCCAGCAGCAGCTTGTCCTTGTTCATCCGAGCGGCCGTCGTGATGGCGCTGGAGCCAGCAGCCGACTCACCGGGCGGCCTGGCTGCGCCATGTTGCACGAGCAGCGCCACGCCCTCGGCCAGGCACAGGAGTGCGAGGCACACGATCGCGAGGACGTGCTTGCGGTTGCCGCCAGAACCAGCCGCGGAGGGAGACATGAGACGCAGGGAGGGAGACAGGCCCGACTCTTCCAGGGCTCCCCGAACCTTGTCAAGAATGCACCGCAGCGTAGGTGCCGCAGCAGCGGCGCGGAGACCGCCGCGAAGGAGCACAATGTGAACGGAGGAATGTCGCACCTGCTAACATCCGTCCCATGGCTTTCCTCGCGCGAACGCTGCTGGCCACCGGCGGCCTGCTGCTCCTCACCGGCCGCCCGCCTCCTGTGGCCTGGGAACAACCGCTGGCCGAGACCACTCCGGAGAGCGAGCGGGGTGCCGAGCTCTGGCAGCAGGTCAAGCGCACCCAAGTGGAGCACAGGCCCTACACCCTGGCCCACCAGCTCTTCTCCCGGGGCGAGGACCTGCAGCTCACCCTCGACGCGATGGATCTGCGCGACGGCATGGTGGTGGCCGACATCGGCTGCGGTGCGGGCTTCTTCACCACCTTCCTGGCCCAGGCTGCGGGGCCCTCCGGCCTGGTCTACGCCACCGACATCCAGGCGGACAGCATCGAGTTCCTGGACGAGAGGCTGCAGCAGACGGAGTGCGAGGGCTGCGCCAGGATCGTCACCCGGATCAACCCGCTGGACGACCTGCAGCTCCCGGCGGCCTCCCTCGACGCCGCCCTGATGGCCAACCTGGACTTCTACGCCCACGAGCACATGCTGCCCGAGAACATCCTGATGCTCTGGAGCACCCAGCTGGCCCTCAAGCCAGGAGGTCGGCTGGTGGTGGTGCAGGACATGGACATCGCGGTGGGGGGTGACGAGCGCCACATCGTCACCAATTTCGAGAGCGCGGGGCTGGTGCTCCAGCACGGCCAACGGTTCTCGGAGAACGTGCACAACGTGAGCTACGCCTGGTACCGCTGGAGCGACGAGGACCAAAGAGCCTACTCGGTGCTCTATGTCTTCACCAGGCCCTGAACCCGGGCCCTGCCCGCCGCCACCGTGATAGTGCACGGCGGAGGGCCACCATGCTGCACTGCGCCACCATCCTGCTGCTCTCCGCGGGCCTGCACGCCGCCACGCTGCGCGGGGTGGTGGCCGAAGAGGACATCTACGAAGGCGAGCGCATCGACGGCGCCACGGTCTGGCTCGACGACAGCACCAGCACCACGTCCTCGGGCGGCGGCTACTGGATCTTCGAGGGCCTCGACCCCGACACCTACACCGTGCACGCCATCGCCGATGGCTACCTCGAAGGCAGCTGCACCAAGACCATCGACGACTCGGAGGAGTTCTGGTGCTCCATGGCGCTGCAGATCGACCCGAGCGGTGGCGACACCGGCCAGCCGGACGACACCGGCCAACCCGACGACGACACCGTCAGCGCCGACACAGGCCCCGACCGCGAGTTTCCCCCGGGCGCCTGGGTGCCGCTGTACGGCTGCAGCAGCCGCGGCGCCGCGCTGCCCGCGGCCTGGTGCCTGATCCTGCTGGCCACCCTGGGCCTGCGCAGGCGCTGCTAGGCCTTCAGCAGCGCCTCGAGGGCCCCCGGGTACAGGGCCATGACCTGGCGGATGGCCCGCGGTTCGATGCCGAGACGCTCCACCAGGCGGTGCCCCAGCAGGCGCTCGCTGGTGTAGAAACCCTCTCCCTCTTCCCGCCACAGCTCGTACACCAGGTCGGCCAGGCGCAGGTAGTTGGCGGCCTCTCGGACGCGGGCCGGCGGCATCGGATCGTGGTGGTGATCCACCAGTTCTGCGAAGGAACCGGGCAGGTTCCAGCCGTTGATGATGGCCGCACCGGCGCGAGCGTGCATGAGGTGGAAGATGTCGTCCGCCACCTCGTCGAAGCTGATCGGAGCGCCCCGTTCCTGCAGGACGCGGTCCAGCACGCCGGCCAGCACCGGCTTGCCCACATCGTGCAGCATCCCGATCAGGAAGGCCTGCTCACCGTCGCGGCCGGCAGCCTGGCTCAACAGGTTGAACGCCACCGCCGCACCCATCGCCGCGCGCCAGAGCTCTTCCATGCGCGCCTTGTGGGGCCCCGCATAGACCGACTGCCGCATCATCACGCCCAGGACCACGTCGCGGGTGGTCTCGAGCCCCAGCCGGGCCACGGCCTGCCGCAGGCGCATGACCCGCCGCCCGCTCCGCGGCGCGTAGTAGGCGGTGTTGGCCACCCGCAGCACCGCCCCGGCCAGGAACTGGTCGCGGTGGAGCACGAGGGAGATGCCGCTGGCTGAGCTGCGGGGGTCATCCACCACGCGCATCACCTCGGTGGCCAGCTCTGGCAAGCGCGGCGGCTCGAAGTCGCCGTCGTTCAGCGCCTTCCACACGCGGTAGCGCACCGCACGGACCAGGTCCATGCGCGTCGTCGGGGTGCTCTCCGAGGCCCTGGTCGGCTCCCTCTCCAGGCTCGCGAGATCCTCCGGATCCACCGCGTAGATGCCGGTGTCGAAGGCCGAGCCTGGGCTGTGGGAGCCGCGGTCGGTCATCCTAGGCCCCCAACCAGTGGGCCACGTTGCGGCGAGCGATGGCCATCAGGGTGGACTGGGGGTTGACCCCAGTGCAGTCGGGCAGGATGCTCGCGTCGTTGATCCACAGGTTGCTCACGGCGCTGAGCTTACCCCAACTGTCCACCACACAGCGCGCCGGATCCTCGCCCATGGGGCAGGTCCCGAAGAGGTGGATGGTGGAGACGGTGAGCTGACCGTGGGGCAGGTCGCTGCGCAGCTGGTCGAGCTGGTCGGGACGCTCGATGGAGGGCCGCCCCGGCAAGGGGTTGAACAGCTCCACCGCCCCCTGCTGGAACAGCAGCTGACCCAGACGGTAGAGGCCCTGGCCCAGGGAGGCCAGGTCGGCGTCGTCGCAGGGGTAGGAGACGAAGGGCTCGTGGAAGCCCGGGATGCTGCGCACACGCCCGCTGCCCTTGCCGGTGACCAGCACGTAGAACAGCGCGATCCGGTCCCAGGCGGCCAGCTTGGCCTCGCGATCCTGCACGTCGCCGCCCAGCCACATGACCAGGTGGGGCAGGGCAGCGTGGGAGCAGCCCAGGGTGAGATCGGGCTTGAAGTGAGTGACCTGCTGCACGGGCACGCCGAAGGCAGGATCGTTCACCCGGCGATCGAAGCGGGCCGCCACCCGCACCATGGGGTGCAGGCGCAGGCCATCGCCCACCGGACCCTTGATGCCGCTGCGCCGCAGCACCAGCGGACTCTGGGTGGGGCCACCACAGAGAAAGACCTTGTGGAAGCGGATGTCGAGGCGCTGCCGGCGACCCTCGGCGTCGCGCGTGACGCCGGAGGCCCGTCGAGCCTCCCCACGGCGGAAGCTGATCCGGCGCACCGAGCTGCGCTGCAGCAGGCGCCCACCAGCGCTCAGGAAGCGGGGCACCATGGTGACGGTCATGGACTGGCGCTGGCCCTCGCCCTCGCCCTCGGCGGGGTAGCTCCAGAAGCGCTGCACCTCGGCCGAGGACCAGCCCAGGGCGTCGGCTCCGTCCTTGATGACCATGGAGGCCGGATCCAGCCCGCCCGGCATGGAGCTGACGGAGCACTCCCGCTCCACGTCGGCGAAGAACGGCGCCAGCTCGTCGGGGCCGAAGTCCCGGATCTGGAAGCGGCGGCGCCAGTCCTGGAGCGTGCGGGCCATGGGCGGGTGGGCCAGGGCCGCGTTGATCTCGCTGCCGCCGCCCACGCAGCGGCCCTCCACATAGGTGACCTTGGTGCGCCCGAAGGCCGGCGTGAGGCCTCCACTTCGATACTTCTGGTCCATCTCCTGCAGGGAGTAGGCGGGCGCCGAGTCCTGGGCGTGGTGCCCCCCCTCTTCGACCATCAGGACGTCGTGGCCGGCCTCGGCCAGCATGGCGGCGGTGGTGGCCCCACCCGGACCCGAGCCCACCACCAGCACCTCGCAGTCGTAGCGGACGCGCCTCATGCCTCGCCCCCATGCTCGGGATCCAGCTCGGAGAAGTACACGAAGGTGGCCATCTTGCCGTAGAACTCCAGGAAGTCCTGGCAGAAGGACAGGGGTGCCTTGCGCCACAGCCCGAGCTGGCGTCGCTGCTGCTCGGGGGTCTGCAGCCGGAAGGGCCTGCCCGCCACCAGCACGCCGCTCAGATCGAAGAACACCGTGGCGCCCGCCATGGGCAAGCCCAGGAAGCGCGGCATGATGGCCAGGCGCCCGCGCATGGCGCGCGCGGTGGCCTCGATGGCGGGCTGATCGAGGGGGGCGTCGGGGCCGGCGGCCTCTGCGACCAGCGCGCGCACCAGCTTCTTCACCACGGGCGACAGCAGGCGCTCCGTGGGCAGCAGGCTCGCGGGGACGTGCTCCAGGAAGACAGGCACAGCAGACTCCGAGCGTGGTGGCGCCCCGGGGCGCGCGGGGAGAGCCTCCCTGGTATTCGACGCGTCCAGCCCTGCCCAGGACGCGGATCAGCGCCGAGGCGGCCTGTGCCCCTGGATGAGCTCGGTGGGATCCATGTAGCTGGCGCCGGGATCCCCGTAGCCCCCACCCAGCGGGAGCCCTGGCCAGCCGCGGATCTCCAGGTGCAGGTGGGCCGCATACAGCCCCCCCACGTTGCCCATGCTGCCCAGCCGCTCCCCGCGCCTCACGCTGTCGCCTCGCCGCACGAGGACCTCCTCCAGGTGGGCATAGAGCGACTCCACCAGCCACTCGGGGCCGCCTCCAGGATCCGGCAGCCGGTGCACCACGCGCACCACGCCGCCCCAGCCGCCGCCCACATCGCTGGCGGCGGTCACCAGGCCGTCCCCCACCGAGAACACCGGATCGCCCAGATCCGTGTCGCCGCCCCCCAGCCCGTTCCAGTCCGAGCCCAGGTGCCGGTTCCGACCGAAGGGCTGCGCGTCGTAGTAGCCCTCGGCGTCGGGGGGACCGACGGGGAAGTCCAGGCCATCGGCCAGGGGAATCTCGGACACGGCGACCCGTGCTCGTTCGGGGACCTCCGCCGCGACATCGGCCGCGGCCGGCCCTGCAGCGGAGCTCAGGGAGTCGCGTCCCAGGGCCGCCAGCCCCAGGGCCGCCCCCAGGCAGAGGAGGAGAAAACGATTGCCCACCACGTTGCGCTCCATGGAGCCTCCCTCGGCACGATCAAGACGCGCCTGCAAGCTCCGACCGTGGATGTCCGCTCCGGTTCCGAACCCATCGCCAGCGGTTACGAATTGGGGCCCGCCATGACGAGGGAGCCACCGTGACCACAGCCGTCCGCGACCGCCTGCACGCCGCTGGCCTCTACCTGCCCCTGCCCCCCGGCGACCCCGCCGACCACCCCACCCTGCTGGGCCTCTTCGGCGTCCGGGCGCTGGTGGGGCCCTCGGCCTCGCGGCCGGGGCGCATCACCGTGGACAGCGACCGCATCTCGGCCCTGCTGGACGCCGTCGGCCTGGGCGGCGCGCTGCCCGTGGACGGCGACCACGCCGCCCTGCTGCTGCGCCTGCCCCTGCCCACCGGGGTCAGCGCCACCTCCCTGCTGCAGGCGGCCATGGGCAGCAGCGGAGTGGATCGCGAGGAGCTGCTGGCCATGGCCCGCCAGCTCGACGAGCCCGCCGTCGCCCAGCTCTTCCTGGACGGGCTGCAGGACGACGACGACGACGTGGCCATCGAGTCCATGCTGGGCGTGGTGCGCTGGAACGCCAGGGAGCACGCCCAGCTGCTGCTGCCGAGCCTGGCCGACGACAGCGCGGAGCGGGCCATCCACGCCCTGTACACCCTGCAGCGCCTCCAAATGCTGGAGCCCATGGCGAGCGAGGGTCAGCTGGATCGCTGGCTGGAGGGCGAGCACGGTGACAAGATCCAGGTGCTGGTGGACTTCGCCCTCGAGGGCGACCCCGGCGCCCTGGCGGACCTGCTGTCCGAGGCCGACTGGAGCGAGCGGGTGGCCCTGCACCGCCTGGTGCGGGCCGTGGCCGAGCAGCAGCCCGGTCCCGAGCTGTTCGAGGTGCTGCTGCGCCACGGCAACGACGAGTCCGACAGCGACTCGGCGGTGGCCTGGTCCTGGGCCCTCGCTGCGGCAGCTCCGGCCGACGCCTACGACCTGGCCGAGGCCCTGGTGGACCTGGCGGAGTCCCTCTCCGAGGGGGGCTACGCCCAGTGCGCCGCCCTGGTGGCCTGCGGCCGCCTGCAGCTGCTCCCGGACCAGCGCGCCGAGCTCACCGAGCGCTTGCTGGCCATCACCATCTCCGACAGCGACACCCAGGCGGCCATCCGCATGGCGGTGGGCCGGCTGCAGCCCGAGGCGCTCTGTCGCGCGCCCGGCAGCGACGACCGCCTGCTGGCCCCCGGCTACAGCCGCCTCGAGGACTTCTTCGGCGCCTGGGGCGGCGAGGCGGCGCCCAGCCAGGAAGCTGCCCAGCCGCCCATCCCCTCGCCCGCGGTGGCGGCCTTCCTGCAGCCCGAGCGCCCCGAGGCCGCGCGCCCGCTGGTGGCTGCCCTGCGCCGAGACGAAGCCTCCCTGTCCTTCATGAACCTGCTGGCCGCCTGCCTGGTCACCTGGCATCCACAGGCGGTGCCCCTGCTGGACGCCCTGGTCCAGGACAAGGGCAAGCCCACCGACATGCGCCGCGCCGCCGCCGGCGCGCTGCTCACCTGGCCCCAGCCCCTGGCCACGCCGCCAGCCATGCTGCGCTGCCTGGTGGGCGGCGCCGTGGGCGGCCCGCTGCCCGACGATCCCCACAGCTTCGGCCAGCTGCTGGGCCTGCTCGAAGACGGAGACTGCGAGGAGGCCGCCGCCAACCTCATGGCCGCCGCCAAGGCCGAGTACCGCGCCGTGGGGGCCGGCTACTTCGACGCGCGCATGGCCTCGGATCCCTCCAGCCGGAAGGACAACGGCAAGCACCGCGCCCGCATGGGCGTGCCCCTGCGCCCCCTGCCCCCCCACCAGGTCCACGATCCCCTCATGGCCCTGGCCGCCGGCCTGGCCGTCAGGTCCTCCGCGTGGATCGAGGTGCTGCGCGCCGACCGCGCCGCCGGCGTGGTCGCCCTGCGCGACTACCTGCGGGAGCTGCGCGAGCGCGAGCAGCAGCTGGCCGTGGCTCGCGATCCCCGCCTGCTGGCGGAGCTGCCCGACGACGCGCTCATGGAGCTGTGGCTGGCCCTGGCCCACTCGGGGCACTGGCTGCCCCGGGAGTGCGCCGCCAACATGGCCCGCGTCGCGGGCGAGCGCCTGGTGGCCCACGCCCGGGGCGGCGAGGTGGCCGAGCGCCTGCTGGAGCTCAAGGACGACGATGACAGCGACGTGAGCAGCGTCTCCACAGAGGTCTGTGAGCGCCTGGAGCTGGACTGATGGACGCCAGATTCACCAAGGGAAGCAAGGTCGTCCTGCGGGGCGTGCCCGAAGAGCAGCTAGCGCAGGTCAAGCAGAGCCTGGAGGCCCACCACATGCGGGCGGTCAGCTCCCTGGCCCAGGCCGACCTGGTGGTGCTGGGCCCCCAGGCCCGCGACTGGGTGCGCAAGAGCGCGGAGCGCAAGGGCATGGAGGTGGTGGAGCTGCAGGCCTTCCTGGCCACCCTCGAGCTGGTGGCCGCTGGCGCCGACGCGCCGCTGCAGGAGCTGCCCCTGCGTCCCGCGGTGGAGCTGCAGGCCGACAAGGTGCGCATCCTCGACGTGGAGCTGCCCCGGCGCTTCCTGCCCGGCCGGCTCACCCCTCCGTCTGATCAGTTCCGCCACTTCAGCCTCGACGGCCCCACCCTGCGCACCGCGCGCACCGTGGCCCTGGCCGCCAAGCACGGCATCCCCTGCCTGCTGGAGGGCGAGACCGCCACCGCCAAGACCAGCGTGATCCTGTGGGTGGCGTCGCTGGTGAACGCCCAGGTGGTGCGCCTCAACCTCAACGGCCAGACCGACACCTCCGAGCTGGTTGGCCGCTACGTGCCCAGCGAGGGCCTGCCCGAGGTGGACGTGCAGGCCTTCCAGCGGCACATGGACCTGCTGGAAGAAGAGAGCCGCAGGATCATCACCCGCGCCACCGAAGAGCGCCGCCCCCTGAGCAAGGTGGAGCGCCAGCAGGTGGCCGCCAACGAGCAGCTGCCCGTGCCCACCTGGCGCTTCCAGGAGGGCTTCGTGCCCCTGGCCCTGCGGCTCGGCTACTGGGTGGTGCTCGACGAGGTGAACCTGGCCGAACCCCAGGTGCTGGAGCGCCTCAACCCCGTGCTGGAGCGCCCCCCCAGCCTGGTGCTCACCGAGGGCGACGGCACCCGCATCGGCGCCAAGGGCGATGTGCCCGTGCACCCCGAGTTCCGCATGTTCGCCACCATGAACCCGGCCGAGTACGCCGGCCGCACCGCCCTCTCTCCCGCCTACCGTGACCGCTGGCAGATCTCGCGCTTCGTGGATCCGCCCAGCGAGGCCGACCTGCACGCCATGCTCAGGCGCCTGGTCTTCGGCGAGCAACCCCAGGTGCCCTACGAGGGCGCGCTCTACCAGGCCGAGCAGGCCCCTCCCATCCACGGCGACCTGCGCCAGGTGCCCGACATCGACCAGCTGCTCGAGCGCCTGGCGGTGTTCCACGCCTCGGTCTGCGCCGCCGCCGGCCAGGGCAGCGACCAGGCCAGCATCGGGCGCACCCGCCGCGAGCGCTATGTCTTCTCCCGGCGCACCCTGCTCACGGCCCTGGGGCTGGTGGCGGTGCACAGCCTGGAGCTGCCCGGTGACCAGCAGCTCGATGTGCACAGGGCACCCGCCCGCATCGTCACCGACGTGCTGGAGCGCCTCTACCTGGACCGCCTGCAAGATGGCGCCGATCGCGAAGCCGTGCACCAGGCCCTGCGCGCCGCGGGTCTCGACGCGTGAGCTGGCCCCCGGGCAGCGAGGACCGCGAGCCCCTGGTGGGCGACTGGCGCGAGCATCCCCTGGTGCTGCGCCGCGAGGCGGAGCTGGGGGAGCTGGTGAACATGGTGGCCCTGCGCTCAGATCTCATCCTCCGCGCGGGCGAGCCCGGCTCTGGCTGGTGGTACCAGCCGCGCAGCGGGCGGGTGAACGCCGACGCCGGCGATCTGCTGGACCGGCACGGCGACTTCGTGCGCGGGCTCACCCTGCACGAGGCCTCCCACGCGGCCATCACCCGCTACCAGGCCATGGTGCCGCGCCAGGCCCTGCAGCAGTCCTGGCTGCGCCTGCTGCTCAACGTGGTGGAAGACTGCCGCATCGAAGAGTGGATGCAGCGGCGGCTGCCGGGCTGCACCCCCTGGGTCAAGGCCTACAACGATCGCCTCTTCGGCCGCATGCGCGCCCGGCCGCGGCCCGACGCCCTGCTGGCCCGCTACAGCATCGGGCTCTTGTGCCGGTGGTGGTTCGGAGAGTGGCCCGCCGACCTGGGCCAGCCGGTGAGCGCCGCGCTGGAGGCCAGCTGGCCCGCGGTGCAGCGCGCCATCGCGGCGCAGCCCCCCGCCACGCGGGTGGAGCTGCCCTCGCTGGCCTGGCACTACTGGTCCAGCCCGGTCTGCCGCGCCTTCGTGGCCCGCGACGCCCAGCACGCACCCGACAGCTGGGAGATCCTGGTGCGTCTGGCCCAGTACCGCTGCTGGGCCATCCTGCACTCCGAGGTGCTGCCCGCCATCGCCCACCTGGAGCGCGAGGACCGCCAGCAGGCCCACGCCGAGCAGGCCAACCGCGAGCTGCTGGCCCAGCTGCGGGCCCAGCGGGCGCCCCCCGCCGACGCGGAGCAGGGCGAGCCCAGGCCCGGCCAGGGTCACGGCTGGGGCGTCGCTGCGGGACAGGGAGCGGGCGCGGGCACCCGAGCGGCCATCGAGCGGGCCCTGCAGGTGGACCCCGACGACAAGTACCTGCAGGCCTGGAAGCGGGTGGCTCCGCTGGTGGACGAGCTGACCGATCAGCTGGCCCGCGAGCTGGACAAGCTGAGCCGCTCCCACTGGGTGCCCGGCTTCCCCTCCGGCGCCAGGCTCGACGCCCGCGTGGCCATGCAGATGGAAGCGGATCCCTCCTGGTACGTGGCCCTGTGGCAGCGCAAGTCCCTGCCGCGCCGCATCGACCCGGCCTTCGTGCTGGTGCTGGACCGCTCCGGCTCCATGCACGGCGACACCATGGAGCGGGCCTTCGAGGGCCTGGTGCTGCTGGTGGAGGTCTGCCGGCGCCTGTCCATCCCCGCCGATGTGTGGAGCTTCGCCAACGACCACAAGCTGGAGCACAGCTGGGACCAGGGCCTGGGCCCCGAGGTTCGCCGGCAGCTGGGCCGCCTGCCTCAACGCTGTGACGGCGGCACCTCCATGGACGGCGCCCTCGAGGCGCTGCGCCACCGCCTGCCCCTGCTGCCCCACAGAGACCGCGTGCTGCTGGTGCTGGGCGATGGGCAGCCCAACGACGTGACGGCCACCCGCAGGGTCCTGCGGGATCTGCACGGTGACGGCGTAGCCTGCATCGGCCTGGGCATCGGCTCGGGCACCCGCGACATGCAGGGCCTGTTCCAGGACGGCCTGTTCGCGGTGCCCGTGGAGCGCGTGGCCCGCTCCCTGGCCCAGATCATCCGCGCCGCGCTGGGGGTCAGCTCGACGCCTCCGGGTGCGCGGGCGGCCCGCAGATAGCCGGGAAGCAGCCCTCGTCCTGCGGTGCTACGATCCTGGCAGGTCGAGGCACGGCCTGCTGGAGATCCCCATGCGCGCGCTCCTGATGTCCTCGCTGCTGCTGTCCATGCTGGCCGCGGCGCCCGCCAGCCTGGCCAACCCCATCGCCTGCGAGCAACGCGGCGACGTGGGCATCGCCGAGGACGGCACCCAGGTGGTGGCCAGCTTCCTGGGCATGTGCGAAGACGCCGCCACCTACGATGAGCTGCTGGCCGTGCAGGTGCAGCTGGACGGCGACTGGAGCATCCTGGAGGGCGGCTGGCAGAACACCGGCCCCGAGCAGGCCGAGGGCGGCAGCGGCGTGGAGACCTACAGCGTGTTCGAGCAGGCTGTGGACTGCCCCGCCGCCGGCCCCTACGAGTTCCGCGTGGCCTGGATCGACAGCGGCGGCCTGCAGGCCTGGTACGGCGAGCGCATCGAGTGCGCTGGCCGCGGCGGGGGCTGCGCCACGGCACCGCGCGCTCCCACGGGCCTGGGCGCTCTGGGCCTGGCGCTGCTGGGACTGGCCGCGACGCTGCGCCGCTGGCGCCCCTAGCTCGCCGTGCTCGCGGCGATCCTGCTGGGGCTGCTGGCCTGCGCCGATGACAGCGACCTGCTGGCCGAGGTGGACCTGGCCGATGGGCGCCCGCCTCCCGGCGCCCACCGCGACGCGCTCCCCCCGGTGACACCCAGGAGCCCCATCCAGAACGGCTGGGACCCCGACACGGGCCGGGGCACCATCACCCTCACCACGCCGGCGGGGGAGCGCCTCGAGATCCGCCTGCAGGACGGCTTCGAGGGCTACACCGGCGGGCTGCTGCTGGGCAGCATGGGGGGCTCGGCCTTCCGCAGCTGGCCCACCGACGCGCCCGCGGGCACCCGCGGGCTCTCCCTGTGGTGCGCCCAGGACGAGTCCCTGCTGCTGGAGCAGGCAGAGCGGCGCCTGGAGTACAGCCACGGCTGGTCCGAGAACTTCGGCACGGGGCCCGACGGCGTGCCGCTGCGCTACCTGGGGGGCCGGGTGCTGCACGACAGCCCCGACGGTCTGCTGCTGAGGGCCGAGAACGCCGCCATGCCCTTCCACCTGGCGCGCTGGCTGCAGCTGCTGCCCGACGGCACCCTGCTCACGCGGCTGCGCATCAGCAACGTGAGCGAGGCGTCCATCCAGTTCTCCTTCTGGGAAGGCGAAGATCCCTGGGTGGGCGACTACGGCAGCAGCGAGGGGGACGTGGGCTGGTTCGCCGGGGCCCTGATCCGCCAGGAGGCATCTCTGGGAGCGAGCCCGGGCGCCTGCCTGGGGATGGCCGACCTGGGCGACCAGCCGCGAGCGGCCGACCCCTGGCCGCTGGCCGCCAGCTTCCTGTGCCTCGATCCCCTCAGCCCCAAGCCCGACCAGCTGATCTTCGCCAACGGCTTCGCCCACGGGCCCGACGAGGTGAGCGACAACACGCCCCTGTCCGACCAGAGCCCCACCGCCTTCAACCTGGGCTGGACCCACATGGAGCTGGCCCCCGGAGCCAGCTGGGAGCTGCGCTGGGCCATGGGCGTGGCCCTGCTGCCGCAGCCCGGCGCCGCGACCGCGGAGCACAGGGTGCCGCGGGCTCCTTCCATCGCTCCGGAGACCTGGCAGGCCCTGCGGGAGCTGCCCGCCCCCGAGCCCAGCGCGGACCGGGTGCGGGATCCGCTGCGCTTCCGCTCCGAGAAGGTGGAGCTGGAGGTGCTGGCCGGGGGCGAGCAGGTGGAGGTGCGCGGCAGCTACGATTTCGTCAACGAGGGCTCCGAGCCGCTCCACCGGCGCATCTTCTTCCCCTTCCACGTGGACGAGGCCCATCCCTACCCCCACCAGGTGCGGGTGGAGGGGCGCGATCAGCGCCGCCTCAAGGACGGCATCGTGTTCAGCGTGGAGCTGGAGCCGGGCGCCGAGCAGACGGTGGGCATCAGCTACAGCCAGCACGCCCGCGACGGCTCGGCCACCTACATCCTCAGCAGCGCCATCAGCTGGGGGCAGCCTCTGGATCGCGCCGAGCTGGTGCTGATCACCCCCGCCGGCCTGGCGCTGGGAGAGGCATCCTACCCCCTGGGCGAGCCCCAGCTGCGGCTGGACAAGGCCCTGCGCAGCACCACGCTGGAGCGCTTCCACCCCGACCGCGAGTGGGTGGTGCGCTGGGGGGACTGACCCAGCGCGCTGCCGCTCCCGCTGCACCGACAACCTGCTGCTCTACTGCCAGGTCGGCGCCCGGGTGACCCTGCGATAGGGATCCCCATGATCGTCCGCTACCTGGTCGCCGTCGCCATCATCCTGCCGCTGTACTTCGTGCTGGCGGGGCCCTGGTACGTGATCTTCTCCATCGCGGTCTTCGGCTTCGGCACCGGGCGAGCGGTGGAGCACCTGCTGGCGGCCCGCAGGCGACCCGCGGGCGAGCCGCGGCCTCCGGGCTGGGTGCTGCCGGTGGTGGCCCTGGGCGCCGCCGTGGTCACCGCCGCGCTGCTGGCCCTGGGCGTCGCCCTCACCTACCAACGCCAGGCAGCCGTGGACCACCTGCTCGATCAGCGCCTGCAGGTCACCCTGCCCACCCAGCTCGATCACGGTGAGCCCGCGCTCGAGCTGGTGGTGGCCGGCGAGGATCGCTTCCTCCTGGGCAGCGACACCCTGGACGAAGCACAGCTGCGCGCCCGGCTGGGCCAGCTGCCCCCGGGCACCACCCTGTCCCTCAGCGCCTCGGCCGACGTCCCCTACGAGCAGGTGGTGCGCGCCCTGGACCTGGCCCACACGGCGGGGGTCACGGACGTGACGCTGGGCGACTGATCCCGTCGCGCTGGCGCTCATACCACCGCGCGTCCAGGTGGGAGCCGGCCCACAGGCCGTAGAACGCGAGGGTGGCGGGGACCTGCAGGTTGTTCCTGGCCGCCTGCCGGTCCTGGCGTGACCCGCGACCGCCGTTCAGCTGGGCGTACACCGCCAGGGAGATCCCTCCCGCCACAAGCTGGGCGGCCCCCCAGGCCAGGGCGGCCCCGGGGCGCTGCTGGTGCAGCTGGGGGATCCCCAGCGGGGTGTAGCTCCAGGCGGGCAGGGTTGTCTCCAGGTCGGGCATGGCGGGGGGAGCGCGGGCCGGGGGAGATTCCCTGGGTCCTGGGCAGATCTGCGCATCTGGAAAGCGCCCGGCCAGCAAGCGGAACGCCGCCGCCGCGCCCACGGCGTCACCCGCCCGCAGCCTGAGATCCGCCAGCAGAGCCAGGCTGCTCACCGCCAGCTCCGCAGGCATGGACTCCCCCGCCAGCAGCCGGGCCTCCACCAGGGACAGCAGCCGACGGGCGTGATCCTCCGCGCCCAGCGCAGCAGCCAGCTGGGCCTCTTCGTGCAGCGCCTCCAGCGAGGGAGCCGCCGCTGCGGGAGCCGAGGCGAGCAGACCCACGAGGATCAGACACAGCACCATGGATGTTCCCGCGCGTCCGGCTCACCTGGGGTGACCGTACCCTGAGCCCCCCGCGACGGCGAGATATAGCTGGGAGGTGCACGAATGGAGGCGCGGGCGACCATGGACAGCTGCTCCATCTGCTCCCTCATGGCCCTGGCGGCCATCGCGATCCCCGCCACCGGAGCCTATCTGCTGCGCGCCCGCCGCCAGAAGAAGCTGCTGGAGGAGTCCGACCAGGCCCGCTGCGCGCTGTGCGAGCAGCCGGTGCTCGAAGAGCGCGGCACCTATGTCTGCGGTTTCTGCCGCTTCGACTCGGGCTGGGCCGAGGATCCGCAGGTGGCGCGGTGGATGGAACACCTGCGCGACAGCCGCTACGCCGAGGGCCTGTTCCACACCGCCGCCGATAAGCTGGCCGTCGCCGCGGCCCGGCACGGCAGGGGCAAGCCCATCTCCGCCGAGGACCTGGAGGTGGCCAACAGCGCCATCATCGAGGCCCAGACCCTGCTGGACCGCGTGGCGGCCGACCAGCCGGGCCTGCTCGACGGCGTTGACCTCGGCGGCAGCTACCAGGCCAAGGCTCAGGGCTGCTCCACCATGAGCCGCCGCCTGGTGGCGGCCGAGAGGGCCTACAAGGACAAGATCTTCGCGCTCGAGGGCTAGGAAAAAGCCAAGCCCCCTGATCTGCTCGCCTCACCGAGCCATGCCCCCGAATGTGCTCGCTGCGAGGGATCGGCCCACGGTAGAAAGCACAATATGACCAAACCCGAGCGCCGAGGGCCGCCGAAGAAGCACTAAAATGAACATTTTCGAGGGCTTGGCTCCCGGAGGCGAGCATTCTGGGGGGCGTGGCTCCACGCGGGGGCGGCGAGGGCCGGCCGTCAGCCCTCCACCAACCTGAAGCCCTGGCCCTCGCTCCGCAGCAGCAGCTCGCCGGACTCCAGGGCCAGCCCCTGGTCGACGGGCACCAGGCGGGCGGTGGGCTCGAGGCTCGACTGCTCGCCCTCCAGCAGCAGGATCACCAGCGCCTGGCGGTCCTCCCGCTGCTCCACCAGCTCCTTCAGCACGGCGTCGGCGGGCTCGTCGTCGGAGACCTGCTCCAGGCTCGGCGCGCCCTCGACCACCAGCAGCATGGGGCCCCCTGGGCAGATGGACGCCGCAGCTCGCAGCACCTGGGCGCTGGTGGGGCGCTCCTCGTCCAGCCAGGCCAGCCCGGGCGGGCCGGCGGAGAGGCCCCGGTGGTAGGAGCGCTCGGCGGGACGAGGCAGCAGCAGGGTGGGGCAGCCGAGGGCGCCACGGGCCGCCAGAGCCGCCGCCGCGGGCGCCCTCAGATCGTGCCCGGGCAGCACCCACACCGCCAGCCCCTCGCGCAGCCCGGGGATCGCTGGCCGCCGGCCGGGGCGCACCAGGCCATGCCGCGCCCGGGCGTGCCGGCGGCCGATGAAGAAGCCCAGCGCGGCTCCGCCCAGGAGCCCCAGCACCGCAGCAGCCAGCAAAGAGGTGAGCATGGGCATCACGGCAGCTCGACGAAGATGGGGTTGGTCAGGGCGTAGGGGTGGCCGCCGGGCCAGGCCGGAGCCATGTCCACCAGCGCCTCCACCTCTACGAAGTAGTAGCCGTCCTCGACAGGCTGCACCTCGACGTCTTCGGAGAACCACAGCGGAGCGGAAGCTGCCTCGGGGTCCACCGTCCAGGCCTGCAGCAGCTCGCAGCCGGCACCGTACAGGCGCACCTGTTCGATGGGGATCCAGCTGGGTGCCTGCACCTCGATGGACAGCGACAGCTGCTCGGCCACCAGGGTGTCGCCCAGGCCGGCGGTGCTGTCTCCACTGCTGGCCTCCAGCAGCACCAGCGGCCCCGAGCTCACCACAGCCCGGCCGCCCGCCAGGGCGTCCATGATGGCCTCCACGTCCTCCTGGTCGGGCTGGTCCACGTCGGCCTGCACATAGGTGCGGCCGTGGCCCGGGCCGGGGAGCCGGGTGTGGGTGTCGCTCACCCCCACCGCCACGGGACGCAGGCCCTGGTCCAGGTGGGCGCAGAGATCCTCGCGCAGCTCCACCGTCTCCTCGAAGCCGCCCGAGTTGAGCAGCTCGAAGGTGTCGAAGTCGGGGCTGTAGTAGTCCTCGTGGGCCGGCTCACCCGTGGCGGCGTCGTAGCCTGCGTGCACGAACATGCCGTTATCCAGCGGGTGGTTGACCTGCAGCAGGAAGTCGGGGCCCAGCAGATCCCGCAGGGTGTCGAACAGGGTGGGGGTGTCGATCTGCCACTCCCACCAGCGGGGAGCGCCGCCGTTGGGCTCTCCGAGCTCGGGCTCCAGCGGGTAGACGTTGAAGTGCCCACGCAGGTTGGTGGAGACCTCGCCACCTGGCACGGTGACCAGCCAGGGATCGAGCCCCATGCTCTCCACCAGGGGCCGGTAGTCGGCGATGTGGTCGTGATCGGTGGCCACGTGCAGCTGCACCTCGTTGGCCGCCACCGTGACCAGCCGCTCCTCCACGGTGCACTCGCCGTCGATGGAAGGCGAGGCGTGGGCGTGCAGGTCGGCGCTCACCCAGCCGGGCTCGTCCACCACCCGCTCCAGCTCCAGCAGCAGCTCGCTGGTCTGGCCCGCCGCCAGCTCCACTCCCAGCTCCCAGGCCAGCTCGTGGCGGAAGCCGCGGTGGGCCACCAGGTCGTAGCTGCCCGGAGGGATGGGCACCGAAGCCTGGCCATCCAGCAGCCAGGCCACCTTGCGCGCGTCGCCCCGCGGGCGGTCCTCGCCCAGCCGGGAGTCGGGCGGTTGCGGATCCTCGGCGCCTTCGGGGTAGCGCAGCTGCACCACGGCGGGCATGGGCTCGCCGTCCATGTCCACCACGGTCAGGTCGAGCCAGGATCGCTGCGGCAGCTGCAGGTCCTGCTCCAGGGGAGCCTCGTCGCTCAGGGTGACGTCCACGGGCTCGGAGCGCCCGTGACCGCTGGCCAGGGCCGCCACGTCGGCGGAGTCGGGATCGGTGAAGGCCAGCAGGGCCCGCTCGTTGGTGGAGCTGTGGGCGTGTACGCCGTAGGCGCCTGGGCCCCCGGGCAGATCCATCCACTCGTTGCTGCCGTCGCCCACCACCACCAGCTGCCAGGAGCCGGGATCGTGCACGATGCGGTAGCTGCCGTCGCTGTCGCTGAAGGCCAGGGCCTGTGGGACCCCGTCACCGTCGGTCAAGAAGACCCGCGCACCGGCGATGGGCTCGTCGCTGCCCTGCTCCGTCAGCGAGCCGCTCACCTCGGCCCGAGGCAGGCCGCGCAGCTGACGCCGGTAGTCCTCCAGGCCGGCCAGATCGCGGGCCACCCCGATCATGCGGGCGGAGCAGCCGCTCTCCCCTGGCGCCAGCTCCAGGCTGTCGCTCTGGGCCAGCAGCATGTCGAGCCCCTCCAGCAGGCCCGACAGGCCCTCGGGCAGATCGGCGTCGTCTCGAAACACACCCCAGGCCTGGTCGTTGAAGTTGGAGACCATGGCCACCATGGGGCGATCGCCGTCGGGCGCAGCGCCGTCGAAGCCGGCCCCCGCCACGAAGGACCGATGGCTGGCCACGTCGGTCATGCCGACGTCCATGATGTCCAGCAGCAGGTCATCGTCGGTGGTGTTGAACACCGTGGTCTCGAGCTTCACCGCCGACGAGCCGGGCTCGAGGGTGTAGGTCTGGAGGATCTCCACGCCGTTGGGTGGGAACAGCCCGGGCATCTCCAGCATGCCTTCCAGGTAGGGCACGCTGGCGTCGTTGCCCATCATCTGGAGCACGGCGGAGCCCCCGGCGCGCCCGTCGCGCACCACCTCCACCGTCTGGGCCACGAACAGCCGCCCCAGCCCCGCCATGGACAGCAGCTCGTCCAGGCCGTCGCGATCCGCCTGGCCCTCAGGACGCACGATGTCCAGGTCGATCAGGCTGCCGGGCTGGCCCACGTACCAGTGGCCCTGGTGCAGGCCGCGCACCACGAAGCGCACCCGGTCGTTGTACAGCAGGTAGTCGCCGGCGGCGGCCTCGCCGGCGGTGCCGCCGATGAACGCGCCGAGGTCGTCGTCGCTCAGCTTGCCGGCCCGGGCTTCGTCAGGCCCGAGGGCGGCGCCCAGGTCCAGTGGCGGCAGCTCACCGCTGTCTCCATCGGGCTTGCATGCGAGCAGCAACGACGCCGCCAGGGCGTGGACGGAAAGGCGCATGGACGAGACCTCCGCAGGGAGTCTACCCCGGCGATCCTACTCCTGCGCGAAGTCCCACTTGGAGCGCTGCCAGGACTCGGTGAAGGCCGCTCGGTCGGAGAAGAAGGTGCGCTGCTCGTCCTCGCTGGCGTCGATGAACAGCACGAATTCGTAGGGTGCGGGCGCTCGGTCGGTGCCCTCGAAGCCCTCGGAGAAGTGCTGCGCCATGAGGTTGGCCGACAGGGTGACGCGGCCGGCCACGCGGCTCAGGGGCAGGTCGAGCCCTCGCTTGCCCTCGGCGGGGCGGTAGGCGCGGTACACCAGCTCGGTGCACACCAGGGCGTGCTCGGTGGCGAAGTCGAAGTCGAAGTCGTAGGGCTTGCCCCAGTGGGAGAAGGCTTCCACCACAGCCTGGGCCTTGGCCAGCTTGTCCAGCTCGGGCCGCACACCCGCGAGATAGTCGCCCAGAGCGTGCTCCATGGTGTTGAAGATCACGCCCTCGCCCACGGCCTCGATGACGTGGTGGTCCACGCCCTGATCGCCGCCGGCGTAGCGCGCCCAGGCGGTGGGGTGGCGCCAGGCCAGGTAGGCGTCGAGCCCCATGCGCTGACCCGTGCTCTGCTCCACCCAGTCCAGCACCTCGGGCACGTCGAAGTAGGCGCTGAGCTCGGCGGGTTCGCCCAGGTAGAGGATGGCGTGGGGCCAGAAGCCGGGCAGGCCCACGTTGGACAGGTACCAGTTCTTGCGCGAGATGAGCACGTCGCCCGGCAGCAGCTTCTCGGCGGCCTGGGCGCGCTGCTCTTCCGGGATGAGGTACCAGCCGATGCGCCGCAGGCGGGTGTCGCCCATGACCTCGGCCGTGCCCTTCTGCAGGGGGAACCACGCTCGGCGCACAGAGCGCTTGAGCAGCTGGGCGTCGGCCCGCACCGTGAGCTCGGCGCGGTCGATGGGCGTCACCGCGTCGATCATCACCCGGTGATTCTCGGTGGCCTCCCACAGCCAGGCCACCCCCAGGGCCTGGGCCTCTTCCCGGCCGCGAAAGGCCCTGTCGAGAAACTCCAGGTACTGCTCGCCCGCCACCACGCGGGCCTGGTCGCGGGTGCCCAGCAGCTGCTCGCGGAACTGGGAGAAGCTGTCCTCGGGCAGGTCGAGGCCGGGGTGGGGAGCGTCGAGGAACTTCTTGGCGTTGGGGTTGGCCAGCACCGCCTGGCAGAAGCGCGCGGCCTTCTCGTACAGGGCCAGCTCGGCGGCGTAGCTGAGCAGGAAGGAGCGCAGGTGATAGGAGCGCTCCACGCGGGAGGGATCGAAGCCATACCAGCCCTCCCAGAACACCCGGATGGCATCCAGCGCCATGGCCTGGTCCTGCAGGGCCACCCAGGCGTCCAGCAGCAGCCGCTCCTGCTGGGCGCTGAGCGCCTGCTCCTTGCCCGAGGGGGGCACATCCTCGGCCTCCAGCAGGCGCAGCAGGCTCTCCATGCCGCCCTCCAGCTCCCGGTAGGAGCCGGCGTCCTGAGCGAAGGCCAGCTCGAAGCGCTCGCCGCTGAGCGAGGTGAGCTCGCTGGGCCGGTCGGCGTAGTGCAGCCCCAGCCGCACCCCCAGGGCCGCGATCATCAGCAGCAGGACCAGCACCACCCGCTTGCGCAGGCGCGCTCCTTCGGGGGTGGGGACGAACAGCCGGCCGCGCAGCAGCTTGCCGAAGGCGATGAGCGCCAGGGCCAGCAGGGACCAGGCCAGCGCCAGCTCCAGCATGGTGGGCAGCAGGCGCATGCCCTGGTCGGCGGCGTAGAAGCCCAGCAGGGCACCCACGCCGACGGGCAGCATGGCCTGGCCCAGCAGATCCACGATGCGACCGGCGCGCACCCAGCTGCGGCTGGGGATGGGAGGGCGGCCTGCGGGCGGGGCGGAGTCCATGCCGCTACCAGCCCGTGTCCGGACCCTCGCAGTGGTCCTCCATCAGGTCGTTCATGTCGGCACAGTCACCGCCCTCGAAGACCGTGAAGACGTCGTCGGTGCACAGGGGATCGCCGCCGCAGTCCCAGGCGTCCATCTGATCGATGCAGCCCGTGACCGCGTCCTCCATCTCCCACAGGGCGGCGTAGACATCGTCGCTGCAGGCCATGAAAGCCCAGCTGAAGAAGCTCTCGCAGTCGCCCATGGACTCGAAGCTGATGGTGCCGCCGCAGGAGTCCGACATGTTGGCCAGGCAGGAGTCGTCCGTGTAGAAGCGGCAGGCCGACTGGGCGTACTCCTTGCTGAGATCGCGGCCGATCTCAGCCTGCTTCTCGGGGGAAGGCGTGCAGCCCAGCAGCAGGGCCAGGGGCAGCAGGTGACGGTGAGCGCGCATGGGGACCTCCAGGGGAAGGGGAAGCTCACCCGGCGGTACCGGCACCGCAAGTGCAGGGGGTCAGAGCTCCAGCAAGACCTTGAGCTGCTCCGGTCGGGCCGCCAGCTCCAGGGCCTCCACCCCGCGCTCCAGGGGCAGGCGGGCGCTGATCAAGGGTGTGGGATCCACCTGCCCGCTGGCCAGCAGCCGCAGGGCCGGGGCGAGGGGGCCGCAGCGGGAGCCGATGACGCTGATCTCGTGGATCACCCAGGGCACCACCGGGGGCTGGCCGGGCTCTGCCACGGTGGTCTTCAGCACTATGGTGCCCAGGGGTCGCACCAATTCCGTGGCCAGGGCCAGGCCGTCGGTCGAGCCCGTGCACTCCACCACCAGGTCGGCGCCGGCCAGATCGACGGCCAGCGCGGCGGGCACGCGCTCGACGCCAGGCGGGAGCAGCGCCAGCCGCTGCGCGTGCAGATCCACTCCCTGCACCTGGGCTCCCTGCAGGGCCAGCACCCGCGCCACGAGCTGGCCCAGGCGCCCGCAGCCCAGCACCACCGCCCGCTGGCCGGGGCCCAGCGGCACCTGCTCCAGGACGCGGCAGGCGGCGGCCAGGGGCTCCGCGAAGACCGCCGCCTCGTCGCTGACCCCGTCGGGCACGGCGTGCAGGTTGGCCAGGGGCAGACGCAGCCGCTGGGCGAAGGCGCCATCTCGGCCCAGGATGCCCAGCACCGTGCGCTGGGGACAGTGGGTGGGCCGGCCGGACCGGCAGCTGGCGCAGTGACCGCAGGCGCAGTTGATCTCCCCCACCACCCGGCGGCCCAGCCAGGCGGGATCCTCGGCCTGCTCCACCACCCCCACGAGCTCGTGGCCCAGCACGCCCTGGAAGCCCATGTAGCCCTTGATCAGCTCCAGGTCGGTGGCGCAGACGCCCCCCAGCAAGGGGCGGACCAGCGCCTCGCCGGGAACCGGGAGGGGTGCAGGGTGGTCCTTGACACAGGGTCCTGTGGAGCCGAGTACCAGCGCGCGCATGCTCTCTCCCACGATCATGGGCAGCCTGGACGCCGCCCTGGGATCCCTCTACCCTGCTGACAGGAGGTCCAAAGACCCGCATGCTCCGCCGCCTGCCCCTGCTGGCCTGCTTCACGCTGCTCCTGCCCGCTCCGGGCTGGGCGGGCAAGCGCAGCAAGAAGGCCCCCGAGCCCACGCCCATCACCAACCCGGTGGAGCCCCCCTCGGGGTTCACTCCGGTGGAGGTGGTCAGCGTCATCCCCGGCTCCGGCGGAGGCACGGTGCTGCTGGCCGACGCCGACCGGGAGCTGGTGATCCCCATCGGCGTGGGGGCCACCGAGGCCCTGTCCATCGCACTGCGCGCGGAGCGGCGTCGCTACGAGCGCCCTCTCACCCACGATCTGCTCGACGAGGTGGTGCACCAGCTGGGGGGCGAGGTCACCCAGCTGCGCATCGACGATCTGCGCAGCGGCGTGTTCGTGGCCCAGCTCACCCTGGCCCAGGGCGAGCGCAGCTTCCGGCTCGATCTCCGAGCCTCCGACGCCATCGCCCTGGCCCTCGGACAGGGCCTGCCCATCTGGATGGCCGATCCGGTGCTGGCCGAGACCGGCCTGCCCTGGGCGGAGTTCATGGCGCCCCCGGATCTCGATCCGGAGATGCCCATGCCCGAGAACCTCGAGCCGGTGGAGCCCACCCAGGAGCTGTGACCGGGCTCAGAACTCCAGACTCAGCCCGCGGGACTGCTCCGCGTCGAGCTCCAGCTCGTCCACCATGGCGCTCCAGATGCGGCTCTGATCGAAATCGTAGCGCAGGGGTTCCCCGCTCCACGGGTCGGGTGGCAGGCCCTCGATCTCGTGCAGCCCGCGGGGCGGCTGCTCCTGCGCCCTGAGCAGCAGCCAGGCCAGCGCCACCGCCCGACGGCTGCGCAGCTGGTCATCGCGATCCAGGAAGCGCTGCGGCGCCGCACCGGCCAGGTCCAGCAGGATGCGCCCCACCGCGTTGTCCAGGTACTGGCCTGGACTCCAGGCGCCACGGCGGAACAGAACCTGGCGCTGGGGCCAGCTGCGGTCCACCCCGGCTTGCGCCGCGATCCGCACCAGGGCGCCGCAGCGCTGGCGGTGCAGCTGGATGCAGCGATCCGCGTCGTACACCGGAGGGCAGCAGCCGGCGTCGCCGGCGCCCTGGTCGCCCACCGGTGAGAACAGCTGCCGGTCGCTCATAGCGAACAGCTCCTCCCGGCTGGAGTGCCGCAGGGAGTCGTAGAGGCCCTCGGCGGCGCCGCACTCGCCCGCCAGGCCCGCCACCGCGCCCGACGGCAGCTGCAGCGAGGCCGCCAGCTCCGCGCCGAGCCTCTCCACGGCCAGCTCGGACAGGCCGGGTCCCACCTGCAGCAGCTCCACCGCCTCGCGCAGCGCCAGGTCACCGATGGCGATCCCCACCATGACCGCCACCAGGTCGCCCCCCGAGTGTTCCAGCAGCAGGCCCAGTCGCATCACGTGCAGGATGTGGTCGAGCCCCTCGTCGGGTTCACCGGCCGCGTCGGACTGCCACGCCAGCCCCAGGCGCATGCGGGACAGCTCCAGCAGGGCCAGCAGCTCCAGGGGCTGCTCGTCCAGCTTCCAGCCCGACAGGCGCAGCCCTCCCACCGCCAGCAGCTCGTCCATGGTCTCCAGCGCCTCGGCGATGCCGGGCGGCGGCTCCGGCGGGTCCACCCACTCGTGATCCGGAGGGCCGACAGCGCTGACGTAGTCACCCCAGGCACCACCATCCAGCTCGGGGACCGCCTCGATGAGCCCGTCCAGCAGGGCCTCGGCGCGCGCATCGGCCGGGAAGGGCGGCTCTGGCTGCTGCACCGGCGGCAGATCTTCGGGCCAGATGGAGCGCGCCTGCCACCAGGAGATGGCCACCCAGCCTGTGAGGAACAGCAGCAGCGAAAGAGCGAGCCCCAGCAGGATCCACAGGGGCCGAGGGGCGCGCTTCGGCCCCGTCGGGCGGGTCGGCATGGAACCTCCTGCGATGGCCCTGGGTTACGACCACCGAGTAGCGCGGCGCCGCGGAGCGGCAAGTTCGCGACCCAGGAGCGGACCCTATGTTCGAGGCCAGCTTCCAGGGACAGAGCTTCTCCACGGCCTGGTGGCCGGCGGCGCTGGCTGGGCTTGGCGCCCTGTGCTGCCTGCTGGGGGCGCTGGGCCTGGCCTGGCAGCCGCGGCACGTGAGGGGCAATCCCGTCCGGTTCATCCTGCTGGTGCCGGTTGTGGGGGTGGCGCTCATGGCGCTGGGCCTGCTGCCCGCCTGGGCGGCCTGGGAGCTCGGTCGCGACCTGCTGGTGGAGGGCACGCCGGGCCCACGCCCGGCCCGGATCTTCCACGATCTGCTGAGCGCCGAGCTGCTGGCCTGGGTCTGCGCTGCGGGTGTGCTGGGCCTGGGGGGCCTGCTGCACCTGGTGCGCGGCCGCCCGCAGTCCCCGCCGCCCGAACCCCTGCCCCTGATCCCCGCCGCGCTGGGCCTGCTGCTGGCGGCTGCTGGCCCCGTACACGCCTGCCTGCTGCTGGCCATGGGTCCCCTGCCCCTGCTGGAGCTGCAGCAGCCCCTGCGCGTGCACCAGGGGCGCAGCATCCAGCTGGATCCGGAGCTGGCGGGCTGTGCCCGGCCCGAAGACTGGAGCACCGCGAGCCAGACCCTCACCCCCGAGCAGCCCGGAGTGCAGCAGGTCACCCTGCGGGCGGCCAGCCGGCTGGTGGCGGTGCAGCGCGGCTTCGAGCTGCAGGTGGGCGAGGATCGGGGCGATCCCCTGCTGCCCCTGGTGGCCGGGCATCGCTGGAGCTGGCGACACATGCGCGACTGGCACAACCACTTCCTGTGGTTCTTCCCCGACAAGGGGCACGCCGAGGGCCCCCTGCTGCAGCTGGAGGTGCTGGGCCCCGAGGAGCACGGCCCTCTGCTGGCGTGGCGGCTCGAGGAGCAGGTGGAGGAAGGCGAGAGCAGCGAGCACCTGGTGTACCGCTGGGACGGTCAGCTGCTGTGGTTCGACGACCAGGCCGGGCCTGGCGACACGCCCTTCTTCAGCTCCGACGACAGCAGCGAGAGCCTGGCCCACGACCCCGAGGGCCAGCCCCAGGTGGGCTGCAGGCTGGCCCTGTTCCCCAACAGCAGCTGCCGCTGCCTGCTGCACCCCGAGGGCCAGGCCGCGCTGGGCGGCCCCAGCGTCTGCAGCCCCGATCCCAGCCTGAGCGACGACATGCGCGCCCTGGGCAGCCTGTTCCTGGGGCTGATGACCGCCGGGCTGGTGATCATCGACCCCGACGACGACGCCCGCTGGGTGCTGGTGGAGTCCGCAGGCGCGACCTCGCAGTGACGGGCAGCAGGCGACAGAGCAGGCCGCCGCCAGGCGGTCGCCCCGGATCGTAGCGAGAGCCAGCAGGCGCCAGGTGCAGCGCGTTCTGCGCAGTGGTGCCGGGTGAAGGCGTATTATCGATACTCCGAGGTCGGCGTCGCAGGCAGGGCGCGCTGCGGCGGCGATCTGCTGGGTCGCAGTAGATTCGGGGTCTTGTCGCCTGCTGGGGGATAGTCTCCAGGGGCATGCCCCCGCTCCCGCCCCTGCTCGCCGCCCTGCTGCTGCTGCCCGGCGTGACCCGGGCCAACGGCCAGGCCTCCCACCTGTGGATCAGCGAGCGGGCCGCCACCCTGCTGCCCGCGGGCGAGCTGCGCGACATCATGACCGATCCCGAGCTGACGGACATGTGGCGCAACGGCAGCGACTTCCCCGACGGCGGCTACGCCATCGGCGACGGCTACGGTGAGATCGCCCACTGGTGGCCCTTCCAGCAGGCCTACAGCGACTGGATCCTGGAGACCTACGGCGCTCCGCCCTACAGCGACGAGGCCGCCGAGCACGTGGCTTTCCTGATGGGCATGGCCTCCCACGGCATGGCCGACCAGGTCTACGACTCCCTGTTCATCGAGCGCGCCCACCAGGAGGACGCCGCCAGCGACCCGGCCAACAGCCTGGACGAGGCCACCGACGTGGCCTTCGCCGGCTTCACCGGGCCACCCGAGTACGGCGAGTTCTGGCTGCCCGAGGACCTGATGGCCGAGCTCATGGCCGACGCCATCGGCCACGAGGTGAGCGCCACCACCATCCACCAGGGCCAGGCCCTGGTGCGCGTCGCCGCCGAGTGGGCCGGCCGCGCCGCCAGCGACGACGAGGTGCTGGCCGAGTACCACGCCCAGTTCCCCTGGGCCTGCCGCAACCAGATGACCCCGGCGTTGTGGGGCAATCCCCCCGACGAGGCCCAGGTCGTGGCCCTGTACTGGCAGGAGCTCTGGGGCCGGCTCAGCGGCGAAGAGCTGCCCCTGGGCCCGGTGCTCGCCACCTTCCCCGCCCACGGCGCCCTGTGGCACCAGCTGGGCGACGACAAGGTGCAGGCGCGGGTGAGCATCGCCTTCGCCCGCGCCCTGGCCGACGGCGGGGCCGAAGCCTCGGGGGTCACCGTCACCGATCCAGAAGGCGTCGAGCACCCCGTGGAGCCCTGGCTGTTCTACAGCTCCCACGTGCTGCACCTGCTGCCACAGCAGGACTGGGCCCCCGCCACGACCTACACGGTCAGCGTGCCCGCGGGGATCTCCTTCCTGCCCGAGGGACAGGTGGAGGAAGAGTACAGCTTCAGCTTCACCACGGGGCCTGTGAGCCGGGGCTGCTCCGTGGCCCGAGGCTCGCTCTGGGCCGTGGGGGCCGGCCTGCTGCTGCTCGCACCGCTGGGCTGGAGGAGGCGGGAGGGCTGACGAGAGTCATGCCCCCCGATCTGAGACAGCAGCCGGGGTCATACACCCCGATCTGAGACAAGCGCTGGGTGTCGATGGCTCCACCGAACCATGCAAGGTCGGTTTTGGCTCATAGCCAGACCAGCAGCGCCCGGATCTGTCTCAGGATCCGGGGCATGACCCTCAAGCCTGTCTCAGAATCCGGGGCATGACCCGGCAGCGACGGCCGACGGCGACCGCTCAGCCGACCCCCGCGACCGCCCGGCGACACGGCGCGGGCCGGCGGCGCCGCCTGTGGCCATCCTGCTCCCATGCGCCGCCGCCTCCTCCTGCTGGTCCTCCCCGCGATCTTCGCGCTGTTCCACCTGTTCACCGGCCGCTGGGCCGCGCGCCTGCACAGCGGTGAGCTCGCCTCCCAGCGCGCGCTGGCGGACGCCGTGGCCTCCTGGACCCTTGACAAGGCGGGACAGACCGCCCACAGCCCGGGGGGAGCCCTGTTCGACGCGGAGTGGACCTTCGGCACCTGCACCATGGCGGTGATGGGCCTGGGGCAGGTGACCCTGGAGCATCCCGCGCTGGCGGATCGCTACCTGCCCGCCATGGAGCGCTGCCTGGACTGGCTGCTGAGCGAAGAGGCCCGCAGCTTCGGCACCCTGGCCTGGGGCGAAGATGGCCTGGCCGCCGACACCGAGCCGGGGGGCCACGCCTACCTGGGCTACCTGGGCGCGGCCCTGGGGGTGCACCGGCTGCTGGTGCCGGACTCCCGCTACGCCCAGCGGCACGACGATCTCACGCGCAGCCTGGTGCGGGGGCTGGCCGGCCCCGTCGAGCGCTTCCAGACCTACCCAGGGGAGACCTACCCCCCCGATCAGTCCGCAGCCGCAGCCGCGGTGGCCCTGCACGCCCGCGCGACGGGGCTGGACCGTGACGCGCTGCTGCGCGACTGGGCTCGACGCTGGCGCCAGGCCGCCGTGGACCCCGGCACGGGCATGCTGGTGCAGCGGCTCGACCCCCAGGGCGGCTGGGCCGACGGGCCGCGCGGCTCGGGCACCGCCTTCGCCGCCTACTTCCTGAGCCACGCCCAGCGCGAGCTGTCCGAGGAGCTCCACAGAGCCCTGGTGCAGCAGGCCTGGGTGCACTCCCTGGGGCTGGGGGCCATGCGGGAGCATCCCCGCAGCGTGCGCGGCCGCGGCGACATCGACTCGGGGCCGGTGGTGCTGGGGCTGGGGGTGTCCGCCACGGGCTTCGCCCTGGGGAGCGCCCGCGCCCAGGGAGACGAGCGCGTCTACCGCGGCATGCTGCGCACCGCCGCGCTCTTCGGCCTGCCGGTCCCACACCGGGGAGGGCGCTGGTTCATGACCGGCGGCGGCATCGGCAACGCCATCATGCTGGCGATGCTCACGGCGCCGAGGGGCAGACCACGGCTCCGGCAGCGGAGCGCCGACTCCTGGCCGCAGCACGGTCAACTCTCGCAGCTCCGGCAGCGGAGCGCCGACTCCTGGCCGCAGCACGGTCAACTCTCGCAGC
>CAZEJJ010000020.1:34507-62155 GCA_964512185.1 uncultured Enterobacterales bacterium
GCTCCGGCAGCGGAGCGCCGACTCCTGGCCGCAGCACGGTCAACTCTCGCAGCTCCGGCAGCGGAGCGCCGACTCCTGGCCGCAGCACGGTCAACTCTCCCAGCTCCGGCAGCGGAGCGCCGACTCCTGACCGCAGCACGGTCAACTCTCCCAGCTCCGGCAGCGGAGCGCCGGCTCCTGACCGCAGGACGGTCAACTCTCCCAGCTCCGGCAGCGGAGCGCCGACTCCTGACCGTTGGATGCAGCTAGTACACCCCGCGACAGCAGCGGAAGCCCACATCGGGCACCGGCAGATCCGGGGGCAGAGGGCGCAGGCTGCCCGCCTGCAGCTCTTCGGGCGCGCGGTCCATGTAGCTACCCCCCATGACGCCCACGGGCTCGCCCGCCACCCACTCGGCCAGGTTGCCCGAGAGATCCACCGCGCCCACGGGGCTCACCCCGGGCACCCGGGAGCCCACCGGCCAGGGGCCGCCACGACCGCAGCCCGGAGCGGCGACTACGCCCTCACCACCGCGGCCATCCATGATCACCCGCTCGCACTCCGGGGGGGCATCGCCCCAGGGATAGACCGCCTCGCTGCGCCCGGTGGCGGCCTTCATGTGCTGTTCGTAGCTGCACAGCCGCCGGCCGGCCCAGGCACACCAGGCCTCCGCCTGGGCGCGCGAGATGCAGTTCACCGGGTAGCTCCCGCGCGTGGCGTCGCCGCCGTGGCAGCCGGTCCCCCGATGGGGCGCCTCGCAGGCCCCGTCCACCACGCAGCGGGCGTAGTCGGCGACGGTGACCTCGGTCCAGTCCACCAGGAAGTCGCCCGCGCGGCCCCCATCGACCCGCAGCATGGTGCCATGCTCATCGAGGCAGGCCGTGGGGAGCCGATCCGCGGCCACCAGCACGCGCTGCTCCATGCCCGCCGGGCAGCGCCGCGACCCGCTGCGCTGCGGATCCTCGGGCTGTCCCAGAGCTTGCTCGAAGGCCCGCCGCGCGCGCTCCCGCTCGCTGTGCTGGCCCAGCGCCTGGCCGCGGGCCATGGCGTCCTGGAAGGGCAGGTCCCCAGGTTCGCCGTCGACCTGGTCCTGACCGGGACGCTCCGCCGCCAGCTCGGCCAGCGACGGGGCGGGCCCGTCGGATCTGGGAGCAGGCAGGGGCGCCCGCGTGGCCCCCGCGACCGCGCTGCGCAGGGACCCCAGCCGCGGCCCGCTGTCCTCCGCCTGGCCCCAGCGGGCCGTGACCATGCCCAGCCCCGTGAGCGACAAGCCCACCAGCAGCGCCGCGGGCAGGCCGGCCCGCTGCCAGCCGAGCGGGGTGCTGCCGGCCTCTCGCAAGGACGACGACGAACGCTCCCGCGCCTTGCGCAGCCGCAGCCGCAGCTCGTTGTCCAGCTGGCGCAGGGAGCGCCGGTAGACCGGAGCCAGCCACAGGCTGCGCGGGCGACCCACGGTCCCCGGGCCATCGCTCCAGCTGCCGTACAGCACCAGCACCGGCCAGCTGTAGCGCTGGCTGTGCAGGCTGAACCAGGGGATCTCCACCCAGCCCTGCCCGCTGTCGTAGCGCAGGCAGCGGCCCATGGCCTGCAGCCGGGTGCGCCCCAGGGGCAGCCACAGGCGCAGCGCTGCGCGCAGGGTCCAGGCCGCCGCCAGCAGGGTGACGATGCCCAGCCCCAGCCGCACGGCGCCGGACAACCAGCCGCCCAGCCCGAAGGCCGGGCTGGCCACCACCACCGTAGCCAGCAGCAGGGGAGTGGCCACCAACACCGCCAGACCCGCTCCCAGGCGCGACGCCCAGCTCCCCAGCCACGCGCTGGGCTCCTCCTGCCAGAAGACCTCTTCGCCCGGCTCACGCTCGGAGAAGATCCGCGGCGCGGTGGCCGGATCCCGCTGCACCTCCAGCGCCTGCCGGGCCCCGTGCAGCCGGCGCTCCACCGTGGGCTCCAGCAGGTGCTCCAGCAGCACCGCCATGCCGGCGGGCACCCGCAGCCGATCCAGACCGCCGCGCAGCGCGCCCCGTGGATCGTGATCGCGGATGGATCCGGGTGTGCGCCCGGTCAGGGCGAAGGCCACGCAGGCGCCGGCGCCGTAGAGATCGCTGCGGGGGCTGGGCGCGCCCATCAGGGCCTCGGGAGCCCCGAAAGAGCGGTCCACCGCGTGCCCCCAGCCCGCCTTGTGGAAGCCCGCCACGGCCCAGTCCCGGGCCACCGCCTTGGGCGGGGCCATGTCCACCAGGGCCAGGGCGGCCTCTTCGGGCCCCAGCAGCAGGTTGTGGGGCTGGATGTCGCCGTGGATGATGGGCAGCCGCTCCGCCTGCAGGTAGCGCAGCAGCTCCAGCAGGCGCCGCGCCAGGCGACGCGCTTCGTCGGCAGGCAGCGGGCCCAGGCGGGCCACCCTGTGGGCCAGGCTCTCTCCCGGCAGGTGCTCCTGCACGAGCAAGGCGCAGAAGTGGTCATCGACCCGCTCCACCAGCAGCTCGCCCAGGCGCGGAAGGAAGGCGGCGTCCACCGCGCGGAAGGGCTCCAGCGAGCTCTCGATGAGCCCGCGATCCAGCTCGAAGGGCATGGCGCCCAGCAGCTTCACCACCACCCGCTGGCCGTCGACATCGTCCAGCGCCAGGTAGCTGTTGCCGGGCACACCGCCCGCCGAGCTCAGGCAGGCGCCTACCCGATAGCGCCCCCCCAGCAGGGTGCCGGGCGGCAGGGGCAGCGTGGGCCTTGGGATGCCGAACATGGGGACCTGGTCGGGGACCCTCCCTCCTAACCAGCCCGGTGGCGGACAGGTCCTGCCCGGGGTGCGGGTTAAGCTCCAACTCTCCAGCGTTACCGGCGAGGACGGCCCCTATGCTCACCCGACTACGCGTGCGCGGCTTCAAGAACCTGGCCGCGGTGGACATCCGCTTCGGGCCCCTCACCTGCATCACCGGGCCCAACGGCGCAGGCAAGACCAACCTGTTCGAAGCCATCGCCTTCCTGGCTGCACTGGCCGACCAGCCCCTGGCCGATGCCGCCCTCGCCGCTCGCCGCGGCGCGGTGCTGGGCGAAGGGGTCGACGATCTCTTCTTCAGGCGCGGCGAGGTCTCGGCCAGCGAGATGTCGTTCGACGCCGAGATGATCGTGCTCGCCAGCGGCCACGATGCCCTGGGCGAGCCCGCCAGCGCCTCCATGACCCTGCTGCGCTACTCGCTGGTGCTGGGCCGCCGCGCCCCCAGCCCCGACCGCCCTGGCGGCGGCCTGCAGATCCGCAGCGAAGACCTGGTGGCCCTGCACCGCACCACAGCCAGGCGCTCCCTGGGCTTCCGCCACCGCAAGGCCTGGAGGGAGTCGGTCATCCTGGGTCGCCGAGCCCACCCCTACCTGTCCACCGTCGAGCAAGACGGAAGACGCCTGCTCACCCTGCACCAGGATCTCGGCACCCGCACCCACCAGCTCCCGGCCGCGCGGCTGCCCTGTACGGTGCTCTCCAGCGCCCGCAGCGCCTTCTCCTACCCCACCCTCATGCTGGCCCGGCAGGAGCTGGCCTCCTGGCGCCACCTGCGCCTGGAGCCCTCGGCCCTGGGGGCCCCGGATCGCTCCGACACCCCACCCGGGCTGCAACCCGACGGCGCCCACCTGGCCGCCACCTTGCACCACCTGGCCCAACGAGCCGGCGGAGCAGACCCCGCCAGCTCCCTCTGGGCCCGCCTGGCGGCCCGCCTGGACGCCCTGCTGGGTGGCGTGCGCTCCTTCCAGGTGCGGGCTGATCCCGTGCGCCGCCACCTCGACATGGTGCTCACCGACAACCACGGCACCCAGCACCACGCCCGGGCCTTGTCCGACGGCACCCTGCGCTACCTGGCCCTGGCGGCCCTCGAGGTGGATCCCTCCGCCGGCGGCCTGGTGTGCCTGGAAGAGCCCGCCAGCGGTATCCACCCCCAGGGCATGCCCGCCCTGCTGGGCCTGCTGCGCGCCCTGGCCGCCGATCCGCGCCGCCCCAGCGCAGCCGACAATCCCCTACGCCAGGTCATCCTCAACTCCTACTCCCCCTCACTGCTGGCGGGCATCCCCGACGATGACCTGCTGCTCGCCCGCAACCTCGACGGCGCCAGCTTCTCCTGGAAAAAGGGCAGCTGGCGCGACGAAGGCATCGAAGACGATCCCCGCTCCATCCCGGCCGAGGCCTGGGACGAGCTGTTCCGCCAGCAGGGTATCCGCGGCGCCGCCGAAGCCGCGCGGCGGCGCGAGCGCGAGATCGAACAGCAGCCCCGCAAGCAGGTGTCGCTGTTTCCCACCGGCTGAGCCCAGAGTAGCCGGGGCCACCACGGCCGGGGCGAGGGAGAGCCCCCTGGGGATCCGCTCGGGCCCAGGCCCGTCTCAGTCGCTCCCTCCGGGAAGCTCCGGCTCCTCGGACCTCGGCGACTCCTCCCCCGCTGGCTCCTCCACAGCGGGAGGCTGCGCCTCGGCAGGCCCGGGTCGCGGCAGGTAGCAGCTCAGCAGGCCCTCGATGGCGTCGTCGTTGAACAGCAGGCAGCGCTGCTGCAGGATCCAGGTCCCGAGGCCGGTGGAGTCGGCCAGGGCCAGAGCCGAGTCGTAGCGGCGGTGGGCGGAGTCCGGTTCACCGATGCGCCGCTCCAGCTCCCCCACCAGGTAGGTGGTGACCCCGGCCCGCTCGGCGGTGACGCTGCCGTCCTGCAGCGCCGCCAGGTAGCCGTCGCGCGCGAGGCGCTGGTAGCTGCGCTCCAGCTCCACCGAGGCGCGGATGGAGATCTGCTTCTCCGCCCAGTCGGAGGCAGGCATGCAGGCCTCCAGGGCGGGGAGGGACTGCAGCAGGGCCTCGTGCTCACCGTGGCTGCGCAGCGCGGAGGCGCCGTGGAAGGCCGCCAGGCAGCCCAGCCGCCGGGGCAGCTTCTCGGCGCTGGCCAGCATGCGCGCTCCGATCCACAGCTCCACGTCCGCGGGGTTGCTCATGCCCAGCTCGTGGGCCTCCTCCACCAGCCGCGATGAGCGCTCCCAGAGCCACTCCTGCTGCTCCGGGGTGGAGATGCCGCCGGGCAGATGCACCGGGTGGTAGCCCATGCGCACGGCCCAGGCTGCCTGCAGGTGGAGGTCTGCCACCCGCTCGGAGCTGCCCCCGCGCAGCCTCACCGCCTGGGCCGCCAGGTCCAGCCTCGCCCAGGCGGGCAGGTTGGCGAACTCGCCGCCAGGCTCATGGGGAACCTCCGCCAGCGCGGCCGGGCGCTCCAGGGCTCCCTCTTCGATGGCGCTGATCAGCTCCCTGGACAGATCGGGCCCGCTCTCGGCCCTGGCCTGCGCGCGACGTCGCTTCTCGGTGTGGAAATCGCCCGGCCAGCCGGAGAAGCCGCAGCTTGCGCAGGTGGCCACCACCTCCATGAAGACCTGGGCGCCGCTGACGCGCTCCAGCAGATCGCGATCCTGACCACCCAGGCTGTTGGTGGTCATGGGCAGGGACACCGCCACCGGCTCGTTGTCTACGGGACAGTAGCGCTCCTCCCGTGCCACGGTGGTGGCCAGGGCCGAGGCGGAGATCAGCAGCCCACACAGGGCCAGAAGAGCGAGAGAGCGACAGCAGGCGACAGAACAGGCCGCCGACAGGCGGCCGCCCCGGGTCGTAGCGAGGGCCAGCAGGCGCCAGGTGCAGCGCGTCCTGCGCAGTGGTGCCGGGTGAAGGTGTATTGTGGATACTCCAAAGCCGGCTCTGCAAGCAGGGCACGCTGCGGCGGCGAGCTGCTGGGTCGCAGTAGATTCGGGGTTCTGTCGCCTGCTACGAGAGAGCATGGGGACTCCGCTGCGGGGTCGCGCCCGCAACGTAGCCCGCGGGCCACCTCGCTACCCAGGCTCGGTCGTCACCTGCCGCCCGCGTCGCGGTAGAAGCGATCGGCGGTGTCCCAGTCCACCACCTTCCACCAGTTGGCCACGTACTCCGGGCGGCGGTTCTGGTAGTTCAGGTAGTAGGCGTGCTCCCAGACGTCCAGGGTCAGCACTGGCACCAGGCCCTGGGTGATGGGGTTGTCCTGGTTGGCGGTGGACAGCACCTGCAGCGTGCCCTGGCTGTCCAGCGCGAGCCAGGCCCAGCCCGAGCCGAAGCGGGTGGCCGCCGCCGCAGCGAACATCTCCTGGAAGGCACCGAAGCTGCCGAAGCGGTGCTCGATGGCGCGACCCAGATCGCCGCCCGCCTCGCCGCCTCCGTTGGGGCTCATCAGCTGCCAGAACAGGCTGTGGTTGTAGTGGCCACCGCCGTTGTTGCGCACCGCCGTGCGCAGCTCCTCGGGCACCTTGGACAGGCCGGCCACGAGCTCGTGCACCGGCAGCCCCTTCAGCTCTGTGCTGCCCTCGATGGCCGCGTTGAGCTTGCTGACGTAGCCGGCGTGGTGCTTGCCGTGGTGGATCTCCATGGTGCGGGCGTCGATCCAGGGTTCCAGGGCGTCGGTGGCGTAGGGAAGGGAGGGTAGGGAGAACATGGGCTTCCTCCGTGGAAGGGTCCAGAGTTGGCACCGGGTGCATGGCGGTTCCAGCGAACCCGGCACAGCAAGCCTAGGCACGGCCCCCCGACGCGACCCTCCACGAAGCGCTCCGTTCGCTGGGAACGTAAGCTCCCTCGCAAGGTGCGAAGCGCTCTCGCCACCTGAATGCCTCCCTGCGAAGCCGACTTCGCACCGAGCCCCCTCCAGCGGCTCCGGTGGCCGCCGGACATGAATGACCAATCAGTCGGAATCGCAAGGCGCGACGATGCCTTTCGCTGAATGGCCGCTCAGTGGGCCACGGGCGAGCACGGAGCTTGCATGGAGTCGGGGCGGCCGACCCCGGTCCGCTGGAGGATGCCTTGCTCTACGACGCGCTCCTGGCCCTGGATCTCCCGTCTCGATCCGGTCCCCCGCTGCCCACCAGCCTGCTGGATGGTGTGGAGAACCTGCTCTTCACCGGTCGCTACCACCATCGGCGAGCCCACTGCGGGCTCTCTGCGGCGGTCGTGCTGGCCCGCTGTCTCGGGCTGCTTCGAACCCGCGGCGCCCGCGGTCTGCGCGTCTGGGACGACGCGGACACGCTGATCGAGCAGGAGGTGGCGCTGCTGCCCGGCCAGCAGCCTGCTCCACGCTGGCCCGAGGCCCTGCCCGACGCCTGGACAGAGCAACCCTGCGAGCTGAACCTGCGGGCAAGCCTGCGCTCCCCCGGTATCCGGGCCGTGATCCTGCTGCGCTACACGCCGCGACACCCTTCCGAGCAGCCGACCATGACCGGCGCCCTGCGCCTGCTCTGGGACGCAGCGCCTCGCGCGGGGGCAGAGGAGGAGTTCGCCATCGACCTGGCGGCCAGCCTGCCCGGAGCCGCCGACCTGCGGCAGCTGGCCCGGCGCCTGGACGCCCAGGGGGAGCGGCTGGCCCAGGACCTGCTCCAGCGCCTGCGCCATGCCTTCCCGGGTTCCTCGGGCAGCTTCCAGGGCCGGGTGGTCACGCTGCATGGCTACGGCCGCCATCCGGAGCGCTTCGCCGACCTGCTGGCGGGTCTGCCGGGACCCCAGCGGGAGCAGCTGCCCCGGCTGGAGTGCCTGGTGCAGCAGGCGGGCGGCCGCTGGCCCGCCCTGGATGCCCAGGGTGTACCCGGCTGGCTGCGCGGGGGGAGCTTCCAGCCCAGCGCGGAGGTGCAGGATGCGCGCTGACCGCCAGACCCGTCCAGAGACCAGGCTGGAGATCCGCTTCCATGGGCGGGTCCTGGAGCAGATCCATCGCTGGCACCGCCTGGGGCTGATCCGCTCCCCCGAGCGCGACTTCCTGCTGCGCTACGAGCGCGACACCATCCGCGAGCTGCACCAGGAGGCGCGAGCTGTGCCCAGGCCTGCCGGGGCCAGGCCGCAGCCCCCACCCGCACGCGAGCCGCGCCCCGTGCCCGCACCCCCCAGAGGGCGGGTCGAAGCGCCGGCGCCCGCTCCAGCACCGCGCAGGGCGCGCCCCTTCCCCATGCCGCCTGCCATCCAGCGACAGGCGGGGGCCTCCCTGGCGGCGCTGGGACACTTCCTGCGGGAGCGCACCTGGTGGCTGGCGGGGGTGATCTTCACCGTGGTGGGCTCCTTCTTCGTGGCCGGCACCCTGTGGAGCGAGCTGAGCGCCGGGCCACGGCTGGCGCTCGTGCTCGGTGGGCTGGGGCTGTACTCGCTGGGCTTCTCCCGGCTGGGACACCGCCTCGCTCGCCACCCCGGGGGCGAGAACGCCTCCCGCTGGCTGCTGGGTGTCTCGGTGGCCCTGGCACCGGTGCACGCCATGGCCGCCGGCGGCGGGTGGTCCATGGGCGGGCTGGCCGGGACGGGCTCCGTCCTGCTGGCCCTGGTGCTGGTGGGCCTGTTCCAGGCCTGGCAGCTGCGGCGCGATCTGCCGCCCTTGCTGCCCGCCGGTGGCCGGTCCCTGGGCTCGCTCTACCTGGCCCTCTCCCTGGGCGTGGGCCTGCTGCCGGTGATCCCCGGAGTCGGCTGGCTGCTGCTGCCCACCCTGCTGGCGGTGCTGGGCCTGTGGTGGGCCCTGACCCGCTGGCGCCAGCTGCCCCCCATCGCTGCCCTGCTGCTGCTGTACCCGCTGGCCTTCCACCTCTACCTGACACCCCCGGGACCGCTGGGAGCCTACGCGCCGCTGCTGGCCACCGCGGCCCTGGCCACGCTCCACCTGGACGCGGCCCTCGGGCGCTGGCGCGGCGTGCACGGCCAGCGCCTGCGCGGCCTGCGCGGCGTGGTGGTCCTGGTGCTGGCGGGCGCCTCGCTGCTGCTGCTGATCCCCGGCCTGCAGCCCCTCCCCAGCGGTCCCGAGAGCGCCATCACCGGCCTGCTGCTGATCCCGCTCTTCCTGGGCGCGGCCCTGTGCTGGCGTCGCCCCGGGTTGCTGCACCTGGCGCTGACCGCGGTGCTGATCTTCACCCTGGCCCTGCCCGATCTGTTCTGGGCCGTGATGGAGCCCTTCCTGCTGCTGGCCGGCCACGCTCTGGGCTACAGCGACGAGCCCCTGCCGCTGGCCTGGTACTGCCTGACCCTGCTGCCCACCCTGCTGGTCTGCAGGCTGGCGGCTGCGGGTCTGGCCCGCAGCGGCTGGCGGCAGGCGGAGGCCCTGTCGCTGCATGCCTGGCGCTTCAGCGCCGGTCTCTCCCTGGCGCTGGCCTTCATCGCGCACAGCCGGCCCGATGATCTGCGCCCTGCTCTGTTCAGCCTGCCCATCTACGCCCTGCTGTGGCTGCGCGAGCGACGCGCGCGCACCATCGCGGGAGGCAGCCTGCCCTGGCTGGCCCTGCTGACCTGGCTGGTGGACCTGGCCTGGTTCACGGGAGCGGCCGCCACGCCCAGGCTGATCCTGGGCACCGGCGTGCTGCTGGCCCTGATCCCCACCGGGCGCTGGCTGGCGGGCAAGCTGGGCGAGCGGGAGCTGCTCCGGGGCGCCCGCCGCGTGGCGGTGCCCGCCGCCCTGTCGCTCCCCTGGCTGCTGGCTGGCTGGGAGCAGCCCGCCCTGGCCCTGGTGCTGGCGGGCGTCGGCGCCTGGGGTGTGGGGCTGCAGCTGCGACCCCACGGTTCTCCCCCGGACACCCGGCTGCTGCAGCTGGAGACCTCCCTGGCCGTGCTGGCTCAGGGGCTCTGCCTGGTGGGCGCGCTGGTGTGGGCGATCCCTCACGAGCCGAGCGCTGTGGCCTGGGCCGCCGGCTTCGTGCTGCTGGCATTCGCAGCGGCAGGTCTGGCCTGGTGGCTGCCGCGCTGGCGCCGATGCGCCGAGCCCAGCTGCAGCTCCCTGCAGGTCTACGCCCACCTGCTGGCCGCCGCGGCGGTGGTGGCGCTCAGCACCCTGAGCGGCCCCGAGCGCAGCCTCATGAAGCTGCCGGTGGCCCTGCTGCTGGCCTGGTGGCTGAGCCGCACCCGCTGGCGGGTCTACGGCGCGCTGCTGGTGGTGGGCCTCGCCGAGTCCGTGCTGCGCCGACTGTGGCTGCACACGGGCCTGGACCTGGCGAGCCTCTGCGCGCTGGCGGTGGCCCTGGCCTGGCTGCCCAAGGGCGCGCTGCTCCTGTGGAAGCGCCGCGTCCCCATCGCCGGCCACCACTGGCTGCAGCGCTCCCTGGGGCAGCCCGCCGCCTGGCTGGGGCTGGTGGCCCTGCCCGTGGCGGCGGGCCGCCCGCGGGGGGGCCGGGCCCCGGGGCCCCCCCCCGCCCCCCGCGGGGGGGGGGGGCGCCCGACGGGAGATCCAGCTCCTGGGGTTTGCCGTTGAAATCCTGCCAAACCCGGATAATCTCTTCAACAGAGGGTTTTTGCCCGCTGAATTTCATGCTCACGCAGGCCATATGGCCGTCAACAACGGGAACCCGGTTGCAGTGCGCGCTGATCCTCATCGCGTTGTCGGGATGAATCTTTCCGTCGGCGAGTTTGCCGAAGATCCGCAGCGGCTCCTCTTCGGATTTTTCCTCCTCCCCCGGTATGAAGGGTATCACGTTGTCGATCATCGTAAGGGAGGCGGGCCCCGGAAAACCGGCTCCCGATACGGCTTGCAGGGTTGCGGCCACAGCCGTTTCGATCGGTAACCCCGCCTGTTTGAGCGCATATAGGGGCGTTACATAGCTTTGCACGCTGCAATTGGGCTTTACTGCGATCAAGCCTCCCTGCCAGGATCTGTTTCGACGCTGGATGGCGACCAAATCGGTGTGCTGCCAGTTCACCTCCGGAACAATCATGGGGACATCCGGTGTCAGCCGATGGGCGGAATTGTTGGAAACCACGGCCAATCCTTGTTGGGCGTATTTTTCCTCAAGTTTTCGAACAAAGCCTTTGTCCGCATCAATGGCCGAAAATACCAGCCGGCACTTGTCCATGGCCGCCTTGGTATCGTTTGCATCCGCCACTGTCAGTTCCCGTAAGACATCCGGAATCGGGCTTTTCATCAACCACCGGCCATCAACCGCCTCATGGTAAGGCTTTCCGGCGGATGCGGGGGAGGCTGCCACAAGGGAGACCTCGAACCACGGATGATCGTTCAAGAGTTTGATATAGTTTTGCCCCACCATGCCTGTTGCGCCGATAACACCCACTTTCATCTTTTCCATCATTCCTCCTTCAATTTATTCAGGGTTGCCACAAAAAAAAGCCCGGGCACTTTCAGCGCCCGGGCTTTTCGTATCCGATTGTGAAATGAACTTACATATCAGAACCTCTCAACCAACGGACACACCAAGCCCATGAGCGCCGGGTGCGCTTGGTAGTTATGGTGCTGTCCATGTGGTGTCGATGCTGCATGCGATTCCTTTCGACCATATTGGTATTGTTTATGGCTGAAAAAAACGGCAATGTCAAGCCGTTGCTTGCCTGGACGATCTTTTCCAAAATATGCTCAACATAGGGTGAAGAAAGTGTGCGGTGAATAGAAACAGGAAGCTGTTTGACATGAATTTATCATAATTGTAGAGTAAACATTCGATTATCAGTATTTTGGGAAAAACCCCCAGAAACGAACCGGAGTGTAAGCGACGATGCAGACATTAAAGGAGAACGTTCCCGGAAGAGGGCCTAAAGCGGTTGGCAAGACCCGGGAAAGTCCGCACGCAAAAGGGCATAGCCGTAATGGTAGAGTAAAACGGCCGGCTATGGATTCCGGCCGTACGAGCGATATGGTACATGCTGAAGATGCTTTGAAAGCATCCCATCGGTTCCTGCAGATTGCCAACAAGCATGCAAAAATGCGGCCTCTCCTGGACGATTTTGTGTCGGAAATCCAGGGGATGACCAAATGTGAGGCGGTTGGTATTCGGATTCTCCAGGAATCCGGTCTCATTCCATACGAAGCCCATATTGGGTTTGAGAGCCGTTTTTATGAGATTGAAAACCCTTTGTGCATTCAATCCGATGACTGTATGTGCGCCCATGTGATCAACGGAACGGCCAACCCCGAAATTTCCTTCTATTCCAAAGGTTCATTCATTTTAAACAATACCACCCAATTTGTGGCCTCGCTTCCCGATAATGAGCGGAAACAGATCCGGAGCGCTTGCAGCGCCTACGGCTATGAATCCCTGGCCCTGGTGCCGATTCGGATCGGAGATCGCGTTCTCGGTTTGATTCATATTGCCGATCGTCTGCCCGATCAGGTGCCTGAAAAAATAATCGGGCTTTTGGAAGACATCGCCCTGCAGCTTGGTGCCGCCATACAGCGGATCAATGCCGAAGAGGAACTCCGGGAAGCATACGGCAAACTGGAGGAACGGGTCGAGGAGCGCACCCTGGAATTGACCCGCACCAACCGGCAGATGCGGCGTGAGATCGAAGAGCGCAAGAAAACCGAATCTGCGTTAAAGCTAAACGAATCGCGGCTGGAGGCGCTACACCAATTGAGCCAGATGGGGACATCCTCCCTGCAGGAAATCTGTGATTTCGCAGTGGAAGAGGGGGTTCGGCTCACCCAAAGCGAATATGGATATCTGTTTTTCATGAATCCGGATGAGACGGTTTTAACGGTGCACGCCTGGTCGCCGGGCGCAATGGCCATCTGTTCGGTTCCCGGGCAGCCGGAGGTCTACTGTGTTAAAGACACCGGTTTGTGGGGCGAGGCAGTCCGGCAGCGAAAACCGATTATCGCCAATAACTATGCGAAAAACCCGATGCGGAGAGGTATCCCTGAAGGGCATGTTCCCATTAGAAGCCATATGAATATCCCGGTGTTCGACGGCGACCGGATAGTCGCCGTGGCTGGTGTTGCCAATAAAAAAACCGACTATGTGAAAAACGATGTCAGGCAGTTGCAATTGCTGATGAAGGGAATGTGGCGCCATATCCAGCGCAAAAAGGCGAGGGAAGCGCTGCAAAAATCGGAAGAGAACCTTCGGTTTTTATCCGGCCAGTTGTTGGTCGCACAGGAAAAGGAGCGAAAGCGCATCGCCAACGAACTGCACGATGAGCTGGGACAGGCGCTTTTGACACTGAAACTGCAGCTGCGCGCCATGTTCAATCAGTTGGGTGACGACCAGCCGGGTTTAAGATCTGAATTCGACTATGTATTCAGGCATATCAACAGCGTCACGGAAAATGTGAGACGCCTTTCCAAAGATTTGAGCCCTTCGGTATTGGAAGACCTGGGGTTGGTGGTGGCATTGAACGGCCTGGTCAAAAAGTTCGGCAAGCTCCATTATATCGATATCACCTGCGACCTGAACGAATTGGATGGCTGGTTCGACCGGGAAAAGGAGTTGATCATTTACCGGATCATCCAGGAAGCCCTGACCAATGTGGCCAAACATGCACGGTCCAGAAGGGTACAGATCAGCGCAAAATGCAGGGGGGATCGACTGACGCTGGCGATAGAGGATAAGGGGGTCGGATTCGACGTCGAACAGGTGATGGCCAGGAAAGCTGACGAGCGAGGCCTCGGGTTGGCGGCTATGGATGAACGCGTGCGCATGTTAGGCGGTCACCTGGGTGTCCTCAGCTCCGAAAGCGAAGGCACCCGGATTGCCGTCAATATCCCGGTGGTGTCCGACATGTGCAAGGGAGAGGGGTAATGGAACCATATCGCATCATCCTGGCCGATGACCACCGCATGTTCCGGCACGGAGTCCGTCGGATTCTAGAGGATGTCAACGGTATATCGATAGTGGGGGAAGCCAGTGACGGGTTGACCCTGTTGAAGCTGCTTCGCCATACGGTGGCGGATCTGGTGGTCCTCGATATCTCCATGCCCGGCATGAGGGGCATCGAGGCGACCAAGGAGGTCAAGTCGCTTTACCCCCACATCAAAATCCTGATCCTGACCATGCACAAGGATCTGGAATACTTCCAGCACGCCACCGCCGCCGGTGCAGTGGGTTTCGTTCTGAAGGAGGACGCAGACGAGGCTCTCGTGACGGCGATCAAAGAGATTCAACAGGGCAAAGTGTATGTCTCGCCATTGTTGAGAGAAGATCTGACCGATCATCTTTTTCGACTGCAGGGAAAGGAGAAAAAAGGGCGGTTAAACTCCTTGACCACAAGGGAAAAGGAGGTGCTGAAGCTGATTGCCGAAGGAAAAACGAGCCGGGAGATCGCCCACCTATTCTCCATCAGCATCCGTACCGTACAACATCACCGCGCCAACCTGATGAAAAAACTGAATTTGCGCAAAACAGCCGATCTGGTTAAATTCGCCATTCGCCGCGGATATACCGAAACCTAGAAAAGCCCATTCGAATCCGTAGATCGTAGAGCAGGAAAAGGGAAAACGATGAAAACGCGGTGAGATGTGACACCTCACCGCGCGTGTTCGGGGATCTATTTATTTTGCATCTCCCTTAGCCGGCCGATCATTTTGATCCCTTCTGACACCGCATTCCCGGCGGATTCCGCATATCCGTCAGCCCCGAAAAGGTTGGCCACATCCTTGGTTACAGGGGCTCCGCCCAGCATAATGGCAACGTTGGGGTTTTTGTCTTTGATCATGGCGATGACTTTCTTCATCCCCAGCATGGTCGTGGTCATCATGGCCGACATTGCCACAACTTCCGAATCGGTTCGGAGTTGCTCGTCGACGAAATTTTCGAGGGGAACGTCGCGCCCCAGATCATGGACCTCCCAACCGGCGACGTCGAACATCATCTTGACCAGGTTTTTACCGATGTCGTGCACATCCCCCTGGATCGATCCAATGACCACCTGGGCATTGGGCCCCCCCTCTTTTTTGGGTACATGGGGTCGGAGAATAGCCAGCCCGTCGTACAGGGCATCCGCACACATCAGGACCTCGGGGACAAAATATTCGTTGTTGTCATATAGCTCGCCGACTACCTCCATGCCGGCCGCCAATCCATCCATAATGCCCTCAAGTGCGACAAAGTCGGAATCCAGCCACGCCTGGGCCGCCTCCTTTACCGTGTCTTCCTCGTACTCGATGACGCCTTCTTTCATCTGTTCCAGCAATTCCTCTTTGGTTGCCATAATCCGGATCTCCTTTCTTTGGTTAGGTGGATAGTGGTTTTTATCACCGTGAAATATTGTTAACTATTGTGATGTGACCGGGTTCTTTGATTTCCGGCAACTGGATGAGCTATCGTCTCTCCCTGATCAATCCAGCAGCACCATGCTGTACCATGCCGGCAGCATCTCTCCATCGGTATCAAACCGGACCTCAAACCCCAGCGGTTCGACGGTTTTGCCGATATCGATGCCGTAAGCATCCATGGAGGGTCTTGCCAGATGAGGGAACAGGCAGGGATCCGGGTACGCGCATTCCTCGCATTGGACGCACAGAACCATTGCAAAGGCGAAGGAACACCCAGAGATCAGCATCGCCTCCTTTTCTACGGCCAGCGTGACCGCCTGGCCGGTTTTTGGATCGGCTGTCTGAATAATGATGGCATTTCGATATCTGTCGAATGCCTCCATGAAGCTTTCGGGAGAGATATCAAGATTGGGCGGACAGGTCCAGTATTGCCCCCACCGGTTGCACCCGAATCGGCATTTCAGGTAAGACCTTGGGTCGAAAACGATCTGATCGGCTTTAATCGATTTGGCCGAGGTTGCCCCCAGCTCAACCGCCTTGTCCACCAGCGTGCTGTAATCCGTCTTTTCCATTATGACTCCTTTTTTCGGGGTTCCTATACCGTCAGCCGCTTATAGACCGCGGGGAGCAGTGTCGGCAGCAGTTCAACCTTTGGCAGGATGATGCTGCCGGTTTCCGGGGAGATGCGTTTCAGGTAGTCCTCCCCTTTTTTGTCCGAGGTGATGATAAAGGGATGAATTCCTTTCCGCCGGGATTCCTGAATCGCCTTTTTGGTATCCGCGATGGCATAGTCAAGGTAGCCGTACTCCAGATCGTAAGGACGTCCGTCGGTGAGAATGATCATCAGCTTGATCGCGGCAGGTGATGCCTCCAGTTTATGGGTGGCGTGGCGAATCACGGCCCCCATCCGTGTGAGACCAAGGGGTTCCAGGTTGCCCAGCCGATTTTTTACATCCGGTCCGTACGCTTCACCGAAATCCTTAACTCTGAAAAGATCCACGCGAAACCGCCCCTCCGAGCTGAATCCGTAGATAGCAAAAGGATCTTCAAGGGCGTCCAGGGCTTCAGCCATCAATATCATCGCCTCTTTTTGAATGTCGATTACACGCCGGCCGTTTATTTTTTCTTCGGTGGAAATGCTCAGATCCACGAGAAACAGGACCGCCACGTCACGGATTCGTTTATCGCGGCGAACGTAGACGTTTTCAGATAAACCGGCACCGGAACGCATATCCGCTACTGCTGCCACCAGCGCATCGATGTCCAAACCGTCCCCGGTGGGCTGGGCACGGAATTTGCGGAACCGTTCCGGCTTGAGACACAGAAACTGCCTCCGGATGAGTTTGATGAGGCCGGACAGCCTTTCGCAGACATCGTTGGCAAACGGGTTGAATTCACTATCGGCCTTGCGCTGTCGAACCAGGCACCAGTCCAGCTTGTAATCGGACTGGTTGGCGTCCCACTCCTTGTAAAAAAACGTTTTTACATTTTCCGCAAGCTCTTCGGCGTCCGGGGAGGTGAGCACCATGGTGTTGAGCATCTCCTCGAGCATGGCCCACAACCCGTCCCGATCCCGGTTGCCCTCCGCCATCATGGCCGCTAGGAGGGTTTCAGCCAACTCCGGCGGGAGCTCCCCGTACTCGTCCGCCGCTTTTTCCTTCAGGCGTTCAATTGTGGCATCCGTTTCAAGGATCAGGTCGGGCAGAAGGTCGCCCCACCACGGCAGGGGGGGATGCAGATCCGAGTCCAGCCGCTCCGGGTATGATTTCAGCCGGTCTTCTCCCATTTGAGACACCATATCGGATCGCAATCCGGGAAGACGTTCGAGGAGCTTCCGGTCGGCCGCCACGTGAATCGACACAGGATCGTAGGCCATATGGCCGATCACCGTTGCCGGCTGGTACAGCGACGTGTCCATCAGCATCAACTGGTGCATCGCCATCAGTTTGAAGGTCCCGAATTCCGGGGCGACTTCGGGCAGGAAGATGGTCCGCCCGTCGGTGGCGGCCCCCCCCGCAAACCCTTTTTGCCCCACAATCGCCGTGTTGGAGCGGATCTTGACCGCTTTCCCCAGCAGCGCCTCGCAGATCAACAGCAGGGTGTTGGTGCACTCCTTCAGGGACAGTCCCGTGACAATGCCGTCGCGTGTCTCTATCGATTTTAGGGAGATGCCGGAGAAATAGTTGATCACCTCCTCCTCCGTGCCCCCGGCTTCAAGGCCCGCCGCGATCCATTGCCGGATCTCCTCATCGTCCAGCATCAGGCAGACTTTGTTACCCAGTCGCATGAATGCTTCCGCCGCGGCCGTCGAGGATTTTGCGATATGACCCGCCTGGGCCAGAAAAAACTGCCAGCGGGAAAGCGGATAGGCGCATCTATCTGCGGCCGATTCCTCCAGATACGCAATGACGGTCCGCCACATTCGTTTTCGATCGGTTTGCAGCGCCTCTACGGCCTGCCCGCCCCATTGAAAGAGCTGCTCTTTCCCCAGGTTGGCAAAAGCTTTTTGTGTCAGGTCGAGAAAGGCGGCCGCGGCATCCACATCTTTTTCCCCGATATCGAGGGCCAGGCGGGTCCAGCCCGCCATCTGTTCGGCGTCTTCCGAAACGAACCGGACCGATGCCAGAAACGGTTCAACCAGCGTCCAGTTACACCGGCTGAGAAGTATGGCATCCCTCAGGATGGTATCTCGAAAAGGATCGTCATTAATGGCTTCAACGAGGTGGCGAAGCTGCACGAAAAATGATTGTGCCGTCCGCTGGCGGATATGGTTCACCGATTTGGATATCTCAAGAAAGGCCTCGCGGGCTTTCCGGTCGAGGGGTGTGATGAAATCGGGTTTCTTGTTTAAAAAAATCTCAATGGCGCCCAATGGTTTCTCCTTAAAAAACGCCCTTGACGATTTCCTTGATCGCTTCCTGCATTTCGGCGTCATCCGACATGGAGCGGATGACGGCGACTTCACAGGCGGTTTCAGGAGTGACCCCGTCTTTGAGGAGCTTACCGGCATACACCAGCAGCCGTGTACTGATTCCCTCCTCCAAGCCGTGCTGGCGGAGATTGCGGACCATCTTCCCTAGCTTGACCAGCTTTACGGCGGTGGCCTCATCGATTCCGGTCTCCTGCATGATGATGTCGCGTTCCCCCTCTTTTTCGGGGTATCCGAATTCGACGGCCACAAACCGCTGGCGGGTGGAGTGCTTGAGGTCTTTCATTACGCTCTGGTATCCCGGGTTGTAGGAAATTGCCAGCATGAAGGCGGGATGGGATTCGAGCAACAGCCCCCGTTTCTCCTGGGGGAGGATGCGGCGGTCGTCGGTGAGCGGATGGATCACCACCGTTGTGTCCTTACGGGCTTCAACGACCTCGTCCAGGTAGCAGATGGCGCCGTGTTTTACCGCAAGGCTCAACGGGCCGTCCTGCCAGACCGTTTCCTCGCCGCTGAGAAGATAACGCCCCACCAGATCCGATGCGGTCAGGTCCTCATGGCAGGCGATGGTCACCAGCGGGACCGATAACCGCCATGCCATATGCTCCAAAAACCGGGTTTTGCCGCATCCGGTGGGGCCTTTGAGCATTACCGGCAGCTTCAACCGGTATGCCGATTCAAAGACGGATATTTCATCCCGGAAAGGAAGATAGAACGGCTCCTTCTCAATCCGGTAGGTTTCGATGGCAATACCGTTTTTGCTGTTGCCATCTGTGGTGGATCCGTTGGATTCAATCATTCTGTTTCATCTCTCCGTTGTATACAAATCGGTTTCCAGGAAACAGATACGGCACCCGGCCCGGGTGCCGTACCCATTTCGTTCAACACGGTTCCGTTCCCGCCCTGCCGGGACCGGCGGGAAAGGGATATTTCAGGACGAAGCCTAACCCAGCTGAGCTGGATAAAACCCTTGGGTGTCAAAATCGATAGGCTTCTTGCAAGATACACGCAAAAGTGTTGATGATTTTGACAAAGGGTCTAATACTTGCCGTACTCCTCGGCTGCCTCCATCATGGCGATGGCGTTTAGCAGCGATCCGTTGGGCGGGTACTCGCATCCCGTGGCCAGGATAAATCCGCCGTCTTTGCCGAGTTCTTCGATCTCTTTCTTGCACTCCTGCTTCATCTCCTCTGCGGTGCCCAGGAACGCGTACTGGGCCGGGCTGGCATACCCGCACAGACAGGTTTTCTTGCCGTATTTCTCCTTCAGTTCCTTATAGTCCGCCGCATCGTCCGAGGGGTAGGCAAAGGAGATGGCCACCGGCTCCATGGCCTCGATCTGGGCGTCGAAATAGATGCCGTTGCCGCAGTTGTGGACCATCACCATACAGCCGGCTTCCCTGATGGCATCGGCCAGTACAGTGGTAAAGGGTCCTTCGATCTCGGCCCACATCTCTTTTCTCATAATGGTCTGAGAGGCGAACAGGGTGTCCAGAACAATGGCGTGAACACCGGTTTTGCACATTGCCTTGATGTAGTCGACCAGCACACCGGTGATCACCTTTTCGGCGGCGATAACGGCGTCTTTGTGTTTGTAGCAGTCACGGAACAGGTTCTCCGCCCCGCGCATCATGGAGAGGATGCCAAGGGGACCGTAGACGAACCCCATGATGGGAACGGTGGTGGCTTTTTCGTTGCAGACGATGTCCATATATTTGAGCACTTCTTTCATCCGGGGCGCCTGGGTGGGATCGATCACTTCGATCTTGCCGTAATCTTCCGGGGTTTTGATGAACGGGTTGTCGTAGTCGGGATGGGCCGTATCCTCGATGGGATATACCATGCTCTGACCGAAGTCCGCGGCTTCCACCGACAGGTCCACAAGTCCCAGGATACCATCGAATCCGATAAGCTCCTGGGCCTGGATCATCGATTTGGCCATGATCTCGCCGTCCTGGGACCACTCATCATAACTGACGCCGTACACGCGGCGGGATGCACCGCAGATCAGGGGCGCTGCCGGAACACGGTCGGGAATCCCTCCCTGCAATACGGTTCCTACTCTTTCCAAAGGTGTCATAACGGATCTCCTTTCATGGGTCTGTTGGGGGCGGATCAAGTGTCTTCCACCGGTCACCGGTGATCACATCTGAATTTCCGCCTTTTTTATGAATTGTTTTCTGTCATTTGATCTCTTCTTCAAACCGTTTGATCCTGTTGAACATCATCTCCGCATCCCGCTTGCTTTGAATACTGAATGGGAAAACAGAGGTGTCGCGGTGGTTCAGCGTTCCAAGGATCGCTTCCAGTTTGTTCCCGTCGACAAGATCCGAACGGCTGACTGCGACGATGTCGGCATCGTCGATCTTCCCCTGCACAAGGTGGTGTCGCTCCTCCCAGATGAAATCGAAATCGGGACCGTCCACCAGGGCGATCAGCGGACCGACCGCATACCGGGTATCCCGCAACCCCATGGCCGCCACATCCCGAAGTTCCTTTGTCACCACCATTTCCGAAGGTTCGATAATCAGCCAGTCCGGATGGTGAGCCCGTTTGATGCGTTTGATCAGATCCACCAGACTGGCGGCCAGGCTGCAGCCGACTCATCCGCCGCGGATATACTCGATGGCAACCAATCGCGCATCGCACCACCGGCTTTCGTAAATTTCCGGACCCTCTTCGTTGACGATGACGGCAACCCGCTGCCCCCGTCCGGCGAATCGCTCGGCCATCGCCTTGATAAGCGTGGTTTTCCCGCTGCCGCTCAGACCGCTTACGCTCATCAGGCGCATCTATTCGTCCTCCCCGGACAAGGCATCGGGGTCCTGGTCCAGTTGCTCCTGGAGCTGTTTGATGTAGTCCTTTTTGGACGCCACGAAATCAAACTCGTCAAAATAGGTGTGTTCTTTTTCCTTTTCGACGGTAATGGCGAACTCATCGGCCACTTCATGCAACCCTTCCAGAGTGGCTGCTTTCACGGCATCTTCGGGTATGCCCTGAACAATGCTGTTGATAGCGATGAAAAGCTCCCGGACCGGCTCGGCCAGATGGCCTTTGCTGTAGGAACCGTGGGCCACGCCGATGGTATCGGCTTTGAGGGTCCCGGCCGGTGTTTTCAGGTGGGATTTGATATGGCCGATGCATTTGGCTCCCAGATCCACACATTTTTCGGCAATGGACACCATCATCTTCTCGGCCATGGATTTTAAAAACGTATCGTCCATGAGGTCCGATCGGCTCAGTTTGGCGGCCACTCCGTAGCCGCTCACCCCGTGTTCGGTATAACAGCCGGTATCGCTTCCCTTGTATTCCTGCATGGCATTCAGCCCTCCCAACCGGCGACAATTGCTACCAACTTTTCGACGCCCAAACCCGTAAACGACGACAGGTGTAAAAGACCGGCCTTGGAATTGATCTCCCGGACCCTGGCGGCTGAATCTTCCGCCTCTTTTTCCGTTACCGCGTCCACTTTACTGATGGCGATGACGTCGGCATCCTTGACCTGGGTGGTGACCAGTTGCCCCAGCATGTCCATGTCCAGAAGCTCCGCTGGGCGCGTGGCATCGAAAAGGACGATGGCCGGCCCAAGTGCCATCTTGGCATCCCGGCCGCCCATGCGGGCGGCCAGCTTGACCTGATGGGGTACGGCCACACCGGTGGGTTCCACTATCACGTGATCCGGGCTGAAATCCTTGTAAAGACGATAAATGGTTTTGGCGAAGGTGGCGGCTACTTCGCAGCAGATGCAGCCGCCGCCGATATCCTTGACCTGCATGCCGCTCTCCTCGATGATTTTGCCATCAACAGGAATTTCTCCGATTTCGTTGACAACCAGGGCGACCTTACGGCGACCTCCGTCTGCCAGCAGGCGGGAAAGGCGCAGTACCAATGTGGTTTTTCCACATCCTAAGAATCCGGCAATCTGAGTTATTTTCATGGCGTTTTCCCTTTATTGGGTGGCGGTGAAAGCGATATGGAGCGGTGGGTAAACCGAATTCGCCCCGATTCCTAAAACTCCCACATCGTGGCTTACCTGTAAACGGATTAAAGCGGGTATTTATCGGGTATGGAAGCATACCCGATCCTTGGTTCCGGAGGGAGTAAGGGCCGCGGATAAAACATTTTTCTGCGGCCCTAAATCCGATTGTTTCATCGAAAAGGGTTGAAAACAGGCCAACGGGATCAGATGAGAAGTTTCACCATGATCTTTTTGAACATGGCGGCCACCTGTTTGGCAAAGGACCGGTCCGCCAGGCGGCCGGGTATTTCGGCGAGTTCGACGAGAAGGGCAACATCCTCCGGCATGAGGTAGCCATGGCAACTCTGCCAGAATTCCCGCATTCCCGACGCGGTTCCCATCTCGTCTATCAGTGTCAGCGGCATATGGACGGAATTTTTCTGGGCCAGGTACATGGCGCGCATCCAGCGGTGGGGCGTTAAGTGGGTGTAGTGCCGGCGATCTTCATCGGATGGTTGCAGGGTGTGGTAGAAGTAGTAGAAGAGGTAAGCGCCGTAGCCGGCATCGATGGCCAGTTGTGCGGCTTTGAAGCGTTTCAAACCGGTTTCCAGATGCATCACAAGCCGGCGGAGGAACTGAACCGCCGATCCGGCGGTGTCAAAAAGCGGTAGAATTTCTCTTTCGAAATTCAAACGAAAGTTGTCGGGCTGCTGCTGCAAAACCATACCGGCAAGCTCCATGGCCAGTCCCCCCTCCATGACGGACGCGGGTTGCCCCAAAAGATTGTCGGCGCGAAGGTAAAGTACCGGTTCGTTGTTTGGCATGCGGATCACCACAGGCGGCCGGATAGCGGCATCTTCATCCTCGGCATGACGGTTTGCAGGGGGCCGGATTTCGATTTTCAATCTACTTTGGAACGGTCGTCCGGTTCGGTGGGAGAATGCTTCGATGAAATCCCGCGCATGGGTTTCAAGCGTTTGATCATCTTCAATACGCGGTGCATCTGAAGGAAAAAACATCTCAGGCTCCGGAGTAGGAATAGGTTCGGCCGTCGGTGAACAGAATAACGGTGTTCCGCCGATGTTGGGCATCCCGGCTGCCGGGAGTTAAGATATATTGGACATCCGGAGTGGAATGTCAAGACGGTTTGCGGGATACCGGCACCTTCAGGTCATGGCGGGTGCCCTCAGAAAGGGCTTTGAAGAGAGAAAGGCAAAGAGATTGACGTTGCGTCCGGTCAATCCCAGCTTTTTTCGAATATTGCGCCGGTGCACCTGGACGGTTTCAAAAGAGATGCACATCGCTTCGGCGATCTCTTTGCCGGCATACCCTTTTTGAATCAGCCGGCAGACACGCATTTCCGTTCGGGTGAGCTTGAGGAGGGGGGCCTCCAGTTCCCGGTTGAACCCTTTTGTGAGACCGACCAGTTCCATGCGAAGAATATTCAGGTAACTGTTGCGTATATCCGCGCAACTCTCCTTTTCGATCTTGTCCAGGGCCGGAATGAGGAGCCCCTCTATTTTGTTGAGAATTCCGCCTTCAAGACCGCGCCTTTCTTTTTCAAATGACTTCACCAGGTTGCGAAGTGTCTGATACATTTCCCGGCGGTTCGCCTTTTCCTGTTCGAGGTGTTTCCGGAGATGTGCCGGCTCGGACAGGTCCCTAATGATGACCCAGATATGCGGGTGTCGGCCCCTCGTCAGTTTTTTGATCGTAACGCGGGCAGGAAACGATCCGCTGCCTGTGTGCATCGCCTCCAGTTGATCGGACCAATGCCTGTTTTCATCGAGAAGGTCACAAGCGGCGTTAAATGCACCTCGGCTGTCCCTGGCGATAACGCTCTCGCATGGCATGCCGATCAGCTCCCACCCCTGCCTTCCGTGAAGTTCACTGGCGGTTTGGTTGGCCGCTTCAATGATGCGGTCCCTGCCGGCAATGAACATGCTGTCTCCATTTTCCATCATCAGCGACCGGTAGAAGCCCAGATCATCGGTATCGAAAGATGGCGCTTGGGATAGGCGTCGGTGCTCTCTTTCCTCATCCAGGAAACATATCTGTTCGGCTGCCAACATCTTATCACCTCTTTCTATTTGCTGCGGCTTTTCCGTGTCCGGAAACGCCGAATCGATAAGGACCGATTTCTTCACTGCCGGGATACGTCCCCCTGCTTTCTCCAACCATCGCGGTGATGCCCTCCACCGCCTCTTCGATGGTGACCGGAATCCGGGGGGCAGTAAACAGTCCGTTTCTCTCAATTTTTCTAAACATTCGTGTCAGGATAGGCGGTTCCAGGCGGGAAGCTTCCAGAAGCACTTCATCCCGGAGAATCTCCCCCGGAGTGCCGTCAGCGGTAAGTTTCCCATCGTTCATGATGACGATCCGTTTGGCGATCTGGGCCGCCATATTGATGTCATGGGTCACCATCACCAGTGTATATCCGTGGTGATCATTCAGGTGCCGGATCAGGGAGACCAACTGCTTGGCCGATGCTGGATCCAGGCTGGAGGTGGGCTCATCCATGAAGATCAACGGCGGCTGCATGGCAATGATACCGGCAAGTCCCACCCGTTTCATCTCCCCGTAGCTCAGGGTGTGAATGGGGCGCCGGGCCAGATGCGCCACCTCCATCAAATCCATGGCGGTATCAACCCGCTGTTGAATCGTTTGGGAGGAAAGGCCAAGCTGGGTGGGGCCGTAGGCGATATCTTCCGCCACATGGGTACAAAAAAGCTGGTCATTGGGATCCTGGGCCAGGAAACCCACGTGCCTGAAAGCCTCTTTTCGCGTGCGGCGGTCCAGTTTGAACCCGCCCAGATGAATCGTTCCCCCGTTGGGTACCAGTATCCCCGATCCCAGCCGAAGCAATGTGGTTTTCCCGGCACCGTTGGGTCCACACATGACCAGGATCTCTCCCTTTTGCACGGAAAGGGAGATATCTTTGATGGATTGGGAACGGCCGTGGAAATAGGAGATGTTTTTCATCCGCAGAATCGGCTTGTCGACGCCCGTGGTTTCCGGTGTGATGTCGCACTGGTTGGGACATCCGTCCGTCCGCGGTACCGGGGCGGGGGGTGTCGCCGGATCGGTGAAAGCACCCCGGTTGATCATCGCCTCCAGTACGGCCTGGGAGCGGTCATAGGCGCGAAGGATCATCTGTGTCAGGATCAGTGCCGTGCTTTTAATCGACCGTCTGTAATCTCCCATGCCGCCCCTGGCTCTTGCCGCCTCGCTCATTCTGGCAAACTCGGCGTGCAGTTGAAAAGCGTAGCGGTAGGCCATGGCCATGGTGTCCACCAACACTTCGGGCAATCGAAACCATTTGAGGGCGTTAAGCACGCGGTTGAAAGGGGTGGTCAGAAAAACGGCGGCAAGCCATGTCATATCGCAGGCCACCCGGGCGGCCGCTGACACCCCCAGGACCATGCCTTCCCGGTAAAGGGTCAACGGCCCCAGGGTCTGCACCGGTGTCTGTCCGAATCCGATGGAAAAACCGATAAAAACAATCAGGGTTGCCCACAGGGGGGCTAAATAAAAAAGTATGAACTTGCGCACGGGCACACGTGATGCGATGAGCAGGCCGAGTCCAGCCAACGTGAGCGCACAAGACAGCCAGAATTGCGCAAAGCCGATGTTCAATCCTACGGCCAGCATTAGCAGCAATAGCTTGAGACGGGGATCCCAGGCATATAAGCCGTATTTGGAGCCGGACTCCCATGACGCCGCATCGACGGCAATGGCACTGCCGACACCAAACCCTGCATGGCCCGTGGGTTTCATATGGTTTTTCCTTCGGTGCATTGAGGCTGATTGAAAGTGTCGGATAGTTCCGGGGGACGCCCCCACAAAAGGTGCCACCACCGGCCGACGATGAAACCGCATACGCCGCCGGCTCCCAGCAACAGCAGATTCCACAGATCACCCATGCTTTCCGTATCGATATAGGGGGCCCGGGAGGGGGCTCCGGCCGCCTCGGCCAATCGTTCGTTCACCGCTTCATCCATTCCGGCGAAGGCGCCGGCATCGGTTTGAGTCGCTTGTGTTCCCTTGAGGGTGGCCGCAGGATCCGCCGGAGATTGGTGCGCAAAGGCGAGATCAGCAGCGCCGTACAGAAACAGGATGGAAAATACCGGTATGACGAGCAGGTGAAGGCGCCGCCGCCGGATCGGTTCCTGAATTCCGGTGACCTGAAGCGCCTGAAGAACATCGGGCCGCTGCCGAAAGGCATGATGCAGCGCCAGTCCGGTGATCAGCATTTCACCGAAGGCGATGGGGAGTTGAGTGGGCAGGTAGGCCGCATAGATGACGGACAGGTAGCCGGAAAGGGTATACTGGGCCTGAGGGGCGCCGGCGAGGGTGGTCCCCAGAATAAAGCCGGATGCCACATAGACCATGACATCTCCGATGAGGCCGCCGGCGCATCCGGCTGCCCACAGGGGCAGCCCCAGTTTTCTGGCCAGGCGAAATGCCGCCCATCCGAAAAAACAGCCGAAAAAACCCAGGGCCACCACATTGGCACCCCATGTGCCGAATCCGCCGTGGGCGAAAAACGCCGCCTGCAGCAGCAGGCTGATGCCGGTAAGGGCGAACCCGATCACCGGCCCTAATAGAATCCCGATCATGGGGGTTCCGGCCGGATGGGAACAGGTGCCGGTAAAAGCGGGGATGGGAATCAGGGAAATAAAGAAGATCAGGGCTCCCCCCATGCCCAGCAGTGGCATTTTCTCAGGGTTTTGTTGAACAAAAGTCTTCATGCGTGACGCACCCCAGCCAACCAGCAGGACTCCAGTGCCAGTGTAGGCAACGGCGGTGCTGCCCGTGATGATGCCCTCAGTGATGTGCATGATAAACTCCCATCCGAATGTCTGACGATTGAGGGAAATCGATACCTAAACTTATAATCGGAGGCATCGGTGACGATTGACAAAACGGATCATCCGGTGTGCCGGAGAAGATGGCGGCAAGGAGGTATTGGCAAAAAAAGGAATTTTTTTAGGAGACGCCCGATCATCCGGTCTGCCGCCATCAAAAAGCTTTCTCCGACTGATATTTTAATACTCGATTCAATGCCAGCAAACAATCGGCACTACTGCCTATTTTCAGGTAGGTACAATTGCCTACCTTTAACCGGATTTCCCGTTTTCATGGGCCTGCAACATTTGACAAGCATCATAATTCAACTATAATCGTATACGACATATTGAAAAACGACTGTCCATAAAAAGGAAAATCATGCCGAACAAAACCAAGATCATTGCCACCATCGGGCCCTCCTCATGCAACAGGGAAGTGCTGGAAAAGTTGATTGACGCTGGGATGAATGTGGCCAGGTTGAATTTTTCACACGGCTCCTACGAAGAACACGGTGAGGTCATCAAGACCATTCGTTCGTTGTCAAGGGTGATGAACCGGCCGGTGGGCGTCCTTTTGGATCTTCAGGGTCCCAAGATCAGAACCGGAAAACTGAATGAGGGCGAGCCGGTTCGTTTGGAGCGCGGAGCGAGTCTTAATATTACATCAAGGAGAATCGTCGGCACTGCCGAAACGGTCTCCACTACATATAAGAGACTACCGGATGACGTTAAGAAAAACGATACGATTCTCCTGGATGACGGGCTTATCGAACTCAGGGTCTCCTCCAAGACAAAGGATACGGTCAAGTGCAAAGTCATCAATGGTGGCGTGCTAAAAGAAAGAAAAGGCATCAACCTGCCCGGTGTCTCTGTATCCGCACCGTCGCTGACCGAAAAAGATAAAAGAGATGTCAATTTCGGGATCCAGGTCGGTGTGGATTATTTCGCCCTGTCTTTTGTCCG
>CAZEJJ010000021.1:0-61738 GCA_964512185.1 uncultured Enterobacterales bacterium
GCCGAGAGCGAAGGCAGGGGAGCGACGGGCCCCCTGCACGAGGCGGCCTGGCGCCCTGGCGACCAAGCACGGCATGGGCGCCTTGGCCTCGACCTCCTCCTCCTCCAGGCCGGTGAGGAAGGGGTGGCGCGACCTTGCCGCAGCGATCGGCTGCGATACTCCTTCAGAGACAGGGAGCAGGGCAGACCTGCAAGGCACCCCGTCTCCGTTACGAAGTCACCCCCGAGTCGCGTTCACGCTGGACCAGTACACGCTTCAGCGTCAACCGCTTCCACAACGACCTGCGCTCCCAGGGCTTGCCCGTTGGCAAGGACACGCTCCATGCCTGCCTGGGCCATCTCGAGGACGCCTACCTGGTCTTTCCCGTGACCATCCACACACGCTCCGAGCGTGCCCGCATGGTCAATCCCCGCAAGATCTACCTGGTGGATCCGGGTCTGGCGGTGGCCTTCTCCTATGAGGCCGAGCGCGATGTGGGCCACCGGCTGGAGAACAGCGTGTACCTCGAGCTGCGCAGGCGTGGTCACCTGGTGGAGTACCTGATCACCAGCTCAGGCCGGGAGGTGGACTTCCTGGCCAGGTCTCTCGAAGGCCAGCGGCTGCTCATCCAGGTCTGTGCCAGGCTCACCGAGCCAAGCACCCGACGCCAGGAGCTGCGCGCGCTGGACGAGGCCTTGGAGGAGCAGCGGCTGGACCACGCCCTGCTGGTGACCATCGACGAGCTTGGCGAGGAGCGCCTGGAGCACGGGACCGTCCGGATCGTGCCCGCCTGGCGCTGGTTGGCAGAGGGGTGATCCGCCTGGAGCCGTGGGTAGGGCCCAAGGTGGCGGCTCGATCGGTGCCGAGGCCCTCCGGCGGGCACCGATCCATGAGCCTTGCTGGGCCGAATTGGCGCGGATTCGGGGGAGGAGGAGGAGGTCGGGAAACGAGCTGTCCATTGAGGCTCAAGGCCCAGGATTCCGAGAAGCTCGTGCCATCGTAAGGGGCTTCAGGATCGAGCTTGCGGGAGCCACCCCTCTGGGTCTCTTGCTTCCAGCCACGGAGCATCGGGGAGTCGAGCTGACAGCACTCTTCCAGGAAGTAGCCGGCACACGCTCGCTCGATGCCAGTGCCGTTCCTGTCCAGCTCGGCTTCGATGACCGTCTGGTAGAGGGGGCCGCGCCGAAGGCGACCCGCCGCACATGCCGAGCCCACGGTCCCCGCTCCCCGAGTCGGACGCTCCGCGCCCCCATCAGGGGCAGCCCGGGGCGAAGGCCAGGTCGTTGACGCCCTCGGAGCTGCTCACCGAGCCCACCAGGGTGGAGGCGCCTGACGCCGGGTCGATCTGGTAGATGGCGCTGCCGGTGGAGGCGAACAGAGTGCGCGAGGCGTGGTCGAACTCGATTCCCACCGCGCTGAAGGGCACCGAGGTGGAGACGAAGCCCGAGGCCAGGCCGGTGGCGCGGTCCAGCACGAAGATGGAGTTGCTGGTCCCATCCACCCCGTACAGGGTGTCGCTGGCGCAGTCGTAGGCCAGCCCGCCGTTGCCCAGCGTGAAGCCCAGCGTGCCGATGGCGGTGCCGCTGCCGGTGACCGTGTCGTAGGAGACCAGCTGATCGTTGTCGGTGTCGATGCCGTACAGCACGTGGTCGGCGTCGAAGGCGATGCCGTTGGTGTTGCCCAAGTTGGTGGGGCCGATGGCCGCGGTGGAGCCGGTGCAGATGTTGATCTCCACCAGCTGGCTGGTGCTGTAGGAGTGGATGATGGCTACCGCGTCTTCGCTGACGTCCATGGTGTTGATGTTGCCCAGGCTGGGGTCGTCCAGATCCGACAGCCAGGTCATGGCCGCGGTGGAGGTGTCGATCTGGTACACGGCGTCGTCGCCGCCATCCACGGTGACCAGGATCCAGCCGGCCTTCACGTCTTCGTCCACGGTGCCGTCGCAGTCGTCGTCGATGGCGTTGCAGTCGTCGCTGGCCATGCCGGGGTTGATCCACGCGTCGCTGTCGTCGCAGTCGTCGCCGTTGTCGGCGATGCCCGGTGCATCGTCGCAGGCCTCGACGGTGGACGAGGGATCGCCGTAGCCGTCCCCGTCAGCGTCCAGGTACCAGCTGGAGGTGGCGCCCTCGTCGATCTCGTCGTCGCAGTCCTGGTCGATGCCGTCGCAGATCTCGGGCGCGCCGGGGTAGACCGCAGGGTCTTCGTCGTCGCAGTCGCCGGCCTGGTCGCTGTACCCGCTGGGCTGCTCGCAGGCCTGGGCGGCGCTCTCTCCGGCGCCCCAGCCGTCGTCGTCGGCGTCCTGGTACCAGGTCTCTCCGCCCACCTCGTCCACCGCGCCGTCGCAGTCGTCGTCCAGCTCGTTGCAGACCTCGTCGGCGTCGGGGTGCACGGCCGCGTCGCTGTCGTCGCAGTCGCCGTCCTGGGCGACGTAGCCCGAGGGGAGGTCGCAGAGCTCCTCGCCCAGAGCTGGATCGCCGAAGCCGTCCCCGTCCGCGTCCGGCCAGGACTCGGTGGTGAGCCCCTCGTCCACGTCCTCGTCGCAGTCGTTGTCCAGCTCGTCGCAGATCTCCTCGGCGCCGGGGTGGATGCCCGCGTCGTGGTCGTCGCAGTCGTCGGCCTCCACATAGCCGTCGCCATCGGCGTCCATACCCACCGGAGATCCGCTGTCCAGGGGCTTGCCCGTGGGAGGGCAGCCGAGGCAGAACACCAGCATGCACAACAGACCACGCATGACAGCTCCCAGGGGCGAGGAATGCGCCTCGTTCGGCGGGTACGGCGAGAGCCTACCATGGGCTCCCAGAGGCCTCAGAGCCGATGGGCCACCCGCCTGCGATCCCGATAGCCTCCCCATGCACCCCAGGTGAGCCATGCTCCACGCCTTCATCTTCGCAGCGATCGCGGCGAGCCCCCTCCGAGCCGAGCAGACCTCCTGGGAGGTGGACAGGGACGCCCAGCGCTGGGCCTTCGACCTGCGCTGGCACGACGCCGAAGGAGCCGAGCACCGGGCTCGATTCGAGCTGCCCACCGCCCCGGTCAAGGCCGACCTGCAGGAGCCGCTGCGCTTCCGCGTCCAGGAGGCCAACCAGCACGTGGCGGGCGAGGTGCGCGCCTGGGCCGCGGATCGCAACGGCCCCGAGATCACGGTGCGGGCCAGCGGCGGCGGGGTGCGGATCAGCGCCAGCGGTCGGAGCCGCTCCAGGGTCCAGCAGGCCCTGGCCGACGCCGCCGAGGTGCGCGATCAGGCCGCGGCCGACTACCAGCGAGAGCACGGCTTCACCACCATCGGTGGAGCCATCGCCCCCGATCACATCCGCCACGTGCGCGAGTACGCCGACGAGATGGCTCCGGTGGTGGAGGCGCTGGGCGGCCCCGGTGAGGATCCGCGCAGCTTCGCCACCCTCGCTCTCGGATTCGTACAGAGCATCCCCTACGAGCGGGCCTCCGCCCAGCGCGATCGCTACCGCCGGCCCATGTCGCTGCTGGGTCGCAACAAGGGCGACTGCGACTCCAAGTCCACCCTGTTCCTGGCCCTGGTCCACCAGGCCTGGCCCGAGCTGCCGCTGGCCATGATCTACATCCCAGGCCACGTCTACGTGGGGCTGGACCTCGAACCCATGAAGGGCGAGAGCTTCCTTCAATCCGACCAGGGGGTGTGGCTGCTGGCCGAGCCTGTGGGGCCGGCCCTGCGTCCACTGGGCGAGGTGGACAGGAAGAGCCGCCGCAGAGCCCGCCGGGGCAAGGTGGAGCTGAGGGCGCTCGAGGAAAGGTCGTGAGCCACCGCGCCGTCGTGGCCTGCTGCCTGGGCATGCTGGTGCTGGGCTGCGGGGGGCTGGGCTCGCTGCTTCGGCGCGAGCCGGCGCGCCAGGGGATCACCATCAGCACCGCCTACCCGGGGGCCTCTCCCGCGGAGGTGGAGCAGGGCGTCACCGTCCCCATCGAGACGAGCGTGATCCCGGTGGAGGGTGTGACCGGCGTCGAGTCCCTGTCCGTCGAGGGAGCGTCGGTGGTGACCGCCTGGTACGACCCCCGAGCCAGCGATGTGTGGGCGCTGCGCTCGGCCCTGCTGGAGCGAGTCCTGCAGGCCCAGGACCTGCTGCCCGCGGGCGCCGAGTCCGCCATGCTGGGCAGCGCGGACCACGCCGACCGGCTGCTGACCAGGATCGGCCTGTGGGGCAGCGAAGGCTGGCGAACCTGCGCACGGGAGACGGCCGCTGCCGCCCTGACCGTGCCAGGCGTGGAGCGGGCCGTCGCCACCGGGCTGGACACCCAGCGCCTCGCGATCCAGGTGGACCCTGCCCGCCTGGCTGCGTTCGACCTGGGCAGCGAGGATGTGCAGCGGGCGCTCAGGTCCACGGCGCCGCATCCATCTGGAGCGCTGATCCGTGTCATCCCTCCGGCCCCCCTGCACGCGCCCGAGGATCTCGGGCACACCGTCGTGGCCCAGCGGGACGAGGTGCCCATCAGGCTGTCGGACCTGGCCAGCATCAGCCTCGAGCGCACCCCGGACGCGCCCAGGGTGCTCATGGATGGCCAGCCCGCGGCGCTGCTGTCCTTCTACCGGCTGCCCACCGCCAAGGGAGCCGAGGTCCAGCGCGCCCTGGGCGAAGCCATGGACGCCGCGGAGGCGCGCTGCGCGGCGGGGGTGCGGAGCGTGGACCTGGCCCCCAGCGCCCGGGTGCTCGCCGTGGAGCTGGAGCTGCCAGGAGCCGAAGCCGTGGACCTCGCGTGGGCCGAGCAGCTGGCCGCCATCGGATCCCCGCTGGAGCCCAGCGACCTGCTGGTGGAGCTGGGCCGCCCTGCCCACCCAGCCCTGCGCACAGTGCGGCCCGAGCGCGCGCGGCTGCTGCTGCGCTTCGATCCCGCACCGGCGCCGGAGCTGCTGGCCCGGCTGCTGGGCTCCCTGCGCGGGATACCCGAGCTGGCCGTCCTGGGCTGGGAGGGTCCAGGCAGCCGCGCCGAGCTGCTGCTGCGCGGCGAGGAGCGTGCCCCTCTGGCGGCCGTGGCGGATTCCCTCGGCGCGGCGCTGCGGGCAACGGACCCGCTCTCGGCGCTGCACGACGGGCGCCTGGCCGAGGAGCCCGAGCTCCGCGTGCACGCAGATCGGGAGCGGCTCGGGGCCTACGGCTTGAGCCAGCGGCAGCTGGCCCAGGCGGTGCGCGCATCCATGGGCTGCCTCGACGCGGGCCAGGTCGCCGGCCCCGAGGGCGACACCATCCCGGTGGTCCTCTGCAGCTCCCAGCAACGCGAGGGCACGGCGGAGAGCCTGCTGCAGGCCGGCCTGCGCACCCCCGACGGCCTGCTGGTCCCGCTGGGTGCGGTGGCCGAGGTGCAGATCAGCGCCGGCCCCGCCGCGCTGCAGCGGGTGGACCTGTACCCGGCCCTGCGCCTGCGGATCACCAGCACCGAGCCCAGCGAGCGACGGCTGCGCGACACCGTGCTCGAGACCATCTCGCGGCAGGTGCTGCCCGCTGGCGTGAGCGTGGAGCTCGGACCTTCAGGCTGAGGCCATGAGGATGCCTGCCAGGTCCAGGAACACCACCCACACCGAGGCGGCGATGCGCCGCTGACGCCTGCGCCCCCAGCGGAGCAGGAGCAGGGCGAGCGGCGCGACGCAGGAGATGGCCAGCGACGCCAGCATGGCATTCCGCGCCAGGTCAGTGCCGCCGAACTCGCGTGGACCGTGGCCGAAGAAGTACTCGTTGACGAAGAAGTAGTCGAAGAAGCAGCCAAACAGCGAGAGGGCCGCTGCGCCCAGCATCGCGATGGCCTCGGCCACGTGGGGCCCCCAGACGGAGAGCCAGCCCTGGGGAGCTGGAGGATTCGACTCGGACATGCGCACCTCGACGCCCGGAGCGGCCATCATCTCCCATCGGCGCCCTGCCCACAAGCCGAGCGTATTCGACGCCACACTCCTGCCAGCCGCCGTGTCACGACGCCGGTGGGGAGGCCGTCGACCCTCTGAACGCCGACGCTGCTCTGCCCGAAGGAGTCGAACATGCGCCGCTCCACCAAGCTGCTCACCGCCTGCGCCGCTCTCACAGCCGACTGCAACAACCCCAGCTTCGAGGCCGTGGACCTGGCCTCCCTGACCTCCCTCTGCCCCGAGGGCCTGGAGTCGGGAGAGCACGGCAGCTGCAACGGCACCTATCATGGCGTCATCACCATCGAGGCCTCCCGGGCCGACGGGGAGCTGACCAGCACCTGCACGGGAGAGATGGTGGTCACCATCGACACCAGCGCCACGCCCTCCATCCGCGGAGCCGGGAGCTGCGAGTTCGATGGCCTGCTGTCCAGCCTGGGACCCCAGGAGGGGCACGTGGACGGCAGGTGCGCCTATACCGACGTGCTCTCGGGCGAGGTGCGCGTGGGCCGAGACATCCACAGCAGCTGGCAGGGCGGCTGGACCGACGAGGGCTCGCTGGAGGCCTCCTTCAGCGGCTTCCACGAGGTGAACGGGATCGAGCTGGAGTACCGCGGCGCCTTCGACGCCTGGCCTGGCGGCTGACCCGGTGGCGGCCGCCGGCTACACCTGCGATCCGCGCTGCGGCTGCGGCTACGACCTGACCTGGGCCAGCTAGCGCAGCTTCGCCCGCAGGACGCTGCTGGTGACGCCGAAGCGGTCGCCGCCCAGGTGGTGGATCAGCTCCAGGCCGTTGTCGAAGTCCCACTTGCCACCCGCGTAGTGCACGGGGGAGGCCTTGGCGGCCAGGATCTGGGCCAGCAGCAGCGCGGAGGCGCCCATGTCCACCACCTGGCTGACCCGGCACTCCAGGGTGGCCACGGCCTGCTGCACCAGGGGCGCCTTGATGATCTGGGGGGCCTGACGAGTGAGCCCGAAGCGCTCCCACTTGTCGACACCCTTGCTGCCCGAGGTGACCCCGCAGCCGTAGACCGCGTCCACCATGGACGCGTCCGGCACGCTGATGCCGAGCTCGCCCGTGCTGGCGATGAAGGGGTAGGAGAAATGGCGCTTGCCCGACAGGAGGGCCACCATGCCGGGCACCTTCCGCAGGGGCATGTTCCAGGTGACGGTGAACAGGTTGTCCTGCTGGCCATCGCCCACGCTCACCAGCACCACGGCGCCGGGGTTGAGCAGGCGGTAGGCGGTGCTGGTGCTGACGCTCTGCTTGTCCATGGTCTCCTCCATGCGGGGACAGGCCCCTCCTATCCGAAGGCGCCGCGCTGCGGCGGCTGCGCCTCGTCGCGCTGACCCCCTGGGACCTCTTCGTCGCGCCTGAAGGCCCGCCAACAGGGGATGTTTCCCTGGCACGGCCCTTGCTCTGTTGCCCTCCAGGAGGTTCTCATGCGTCTGCTCATCCTGGCCCTGCTGGCCGCCACCTGCTCCCAGACCCAGACCATCGTCGAGCCCTGCGAGTGCGAGCAGGACAGCGCCCCCGCGGACTGCGACGCGGACACCGATGTCGATGCCGACACCGACGCCGACACCGACGCCGATGCCGATGCGGACGCCGACGCCGACAGCGACGCGGACTCGGATCCGGAGCCCACCTGGAGCTGCGACGCCAGCATGCGCAACGGCTCGGAGGTCTGCGACGACGAGGTGTTCTCGGTGCCCGATCCCTACGTGCCCATGGCCATCGTCTGCCTGAGCGACAACGGCGGCGTGGCCTATGTCTCCACCAACACCGGCCCCACCATGAGCGACGGCGTACCCCGCTGCCAGGGCTGGGAGGAGAACGGCATGAACCCCTGGGACTACATCGAGTACATCGACCAGGTGGTGTGCGGCTACACGGGCGAGGTGCTGGAAGTGGATCTCAGCGCCTGGTCGGGCGGCACCCTCTGGGTTGGCGTGCACGACCACCCCGAGGGTGGGGGGAGCATGACCGAGGCCTGCATCGCCACACAGGGATAGCGCAGGCTTGTGCGTCCGATCGGGTGCGGTCTATGCTGGTCGAATGAACGCGATGCACCGATGGATCCCCCTGTTCGCCTTCCTCTCCCTCGCCTGCTCGGAGTACGAGATCGGGGGGCAGAAGCCCGTGGACCCAGGAGACTCCGATCCGCCGGAGGCCGGGGCCGCCGTGCTGGAGGTGGATCCCCTCACCGTGGACTTCGACGCCCTGGCGCCGGGCGAAGAGGCCAGCAGCTCGGTCAGCGTGGCCAACACGGGCGACGCCGACATGGTCATCCACTCCCTGGAGCTGTCCGATGCCACCGGCGCCTTCTCCACTACAGAGCTGGGCACCCCGGCCCTGGCGCCGGGCGACAGCACCAGCTTCGTGGTCACCTACCAGCCCAGCGAGCCGGGCAGCTTCGACGCCCAGGTGCTGGTGACCAGCGACGCGCCCGCCGATGGCGAAGCCACGGTGATCCTGCTGGGCGAGACCCTGTGGCCGGACCTGAGCATCTCCCCCGAATCCCACGACTTCGGCGACCTGGAGGTGGACTCTGTGGACTACCTGGACGTGGAGGTCAGCAACGCGGGCGACAGCCCGGCGGCCCTCACGGGGATCCGCTTCACCAGCAGCTCCGAGACCGAGCTCCTGGTGCACGACCAGGGCGATCTGGCCGCCCTTCCCCTGACCCTCGATCCCGGCGACAGCGCCTCGCTGCAGCTGCGCTTCGCACCCAGCGACGAGGGCTCCGAAGAGGCCTCGCTGGTGGTGGAGACCGAAGATCCCTCCAACCCGGAGCTGCTCTGCCAGGTGGTGGGCAACGGCCTGGCGCCTGAAGTCTTCGAGTACGAGATCAAGCTAAGCCTCACCGCCGACGACGCCTACCAGGCATGGATCGACGGCGCCGAGGTCACCGGCAGCTCTTCCAGCACCTGGTCCAGCGACGACTCCGCGACCGCGATCCTGGAGTCGGGGGGCCACGCCATCGCGGTCTACGCCACCGATCAGCACGCCGTGATCGCCGGCTTTATCGCCGCGGTGGAGGTGGACGGCAGCGCCTGGTCCTACACCGGAGACGGCAGCTGGCTGCACAGCGCGACGAGCCCCGCCAGCGGCTGGGAAGATCCCGCCTTCGACGACTCGGCCTGGACCACACCCCACACCTGCGCCGACAGCTCCCCCTGGGGCAGCTCCCCCGCCGACCTGCTGGCCGCGGGCGCCAAGTGGGTGTGGTGGACCACCGACTGCCGCGCCCTGGGCGAGGCCTGGTTCCGCCTGAACCTGGCGCTGCCCTGACAGGATCCAGGTTGATGTGATTACGTTTTTCCAAGCAAAAACGTAATCACATCAACCTGGATCCTTCTCCCTCTGCTGCTGGCGACTGCAAGGGCCAGCCCGAAGCGCTACAGGACAGGCCTCTTCGTTTCCTGCCCCGGAGGCCCGCTCATGTGGACCCGCATCGGCCTGCTGGCTGCCCTCGCCACGCTCGTGATCACGCGCCAGACCATGCTCAAGGCGGGCCTGAACAAGATCGGGGGCTTCAGCTTCACGCCCTTCGTGGACAACCTGCGGGCCCTGCTGAGCTCTCCTTTGTGCCTGGGCTCCTTCGCCATCGGCGGGGTGACCGCCTTCCTGTGGTTCTGGCTGCTGTCGCGCCTGCCCCTGAGCGTGGCGGCCACGGTGCTGGGCATCGTGCTGCTGGTGGGCCGCACGCTCTCCGCCTGGTGGTTCCTGGGCGAGGCCATCCCCCTCACCCGCTGGATCGGCATCGTCGTGGCCGCGGTGGGCATCTGGCTGATCGCCCGCTGAGGATCCTGCCTGTCCAGCGCCCCTAGGGCTGCGAGGTCTTCAACCACGCAGGGTGCTGCGAGCAGGGCCGTTAGGGACTGGGCTCCGTAGCCTGCCTGCCCCCTCCTCCGCCCTCTCCCTGTGACCTGCGCTTGTGCAACACGTCAGTCGCGAGGGTCTGGGAGAGCTCCTCTCCGATCAGGGCAGCCGCATCCACGCGGCTGCGCTCCACCACGGCGCGGACCGCCGCGCGCACATCGACACCCTCCCCGTCTCGCCGGATGAGGTCGGTCTCGTCGAGGCAGGCCTGGACCAGGGTCTTCAAGGCGCCGGCTTGCTCGAGCTCGACCTCGTTTTCCAGGATGAAGGTGTCGAGGCGTGCCAGGGTCGCCTCTTGCTCGCGGGCAGCCTTGCGCTCGCTGTAGGGTTTGCGCTCCGCTCCCCCGGACGCACCGCCCTGGCCCCCGGCGGCGACGCGGCCGCCGGAGGTCGCGCCCGCAGGCGCGCCCTGGCCCCAACCCACGCTCTGCCAGCTGGCCTGCTCCAGGCGAGCGATGCGAGAGTCGTGGCTGATGAGCGCGGACCCCTCGATCAACACGAGGAGCAGCAGGACGCCGACGCCCATCCACAGGTAGGGGAGCGCCTTTCGCGATCCGAAGAGCTCGGACAGGGCCGAACCTTCGAGGGGCTGTTGGTCGTCCATGGATACTCCCTGGGAGAACTAGTCCTGCCTTGTCTAACGCAGCGAGCCCGAGCCCAGCGATCCCTGGGGGATCAGGGCACAGAGCCCGTGATATGTCAGGGTTCGGCCCCTCCCCGAACGTCCCACCGAGGATGAGCATGGCCCGCGCCACCACCAGAGCCTCCGCTGTCTCAGTGCTCTTCCTGCTGGGGCTCTGCATGGCCATCTCGCACTACGCGGTGTCCCTGGAGCTGTCGGTCAATATCAGCCACCACGGCAGCCTGGTGCAGTCGGTGTTGCTCTTCCTCTATCCCCTGGCCTACGCCTTCGTTGGGGTGGGTGCGGTCATCGACCACCGCTTCCTCCGCCGCGGAGGCGAGCCAGGCTCCTCCGACGCGCTGCTGCAGCTGGCCGGGGTGGCGCTGCTGTGCTTTCTGATCCTGGCGCTGCGCATCAACGGCCTCGGCGCATCCCTGGGTGGGCTGGTGGCCAGCGTCACGGCCTCGGCTGTGACCCTCTGCGCCTGGTTCCTGCTGCTGGGGGTGGTGCTCTCCCAGAAGCTCAGCCAGGTCAAGGCCATGGGGAGCAGAGCCCTGGCCCTGGGCTGGGCGCTGCACCTGGCGGGGCTGCTGCTGGGCTACGCCCTGAACCGCACCCTGGTCATGGACGTGGGGGTGAACGCCCTGCTGTTGGGGCTGGGGCTGGCCCTGCTGGCGGCGCGCTTCGCCCTGCCCGCCCTGGTGCTGCTGCTCTTCGCCTGCGTACTCCTGAACGTAGATGGCCGCGTCGAGCGCCTGCGGGACCTGTCCTCGGTGCAGCTTGATCGAGCGCTGGGGCTGGGCAAGATGGTCGTGCTGCCCGAAGCCGAGATGGCGGTCATGGAGCGCGGCCTGGCCTTCTCGGAGTGGAACATCGTTCATCGTCGCTGGAGCCCCTTCGCCCTCTTCATGCTCACCGGCCAGCCGCTGAACAACTCTCGCAGCGGCGGCTACGTGGGCATCTACAACTTCAAGCACCAGTGGGACGTCTCATCGAGCAAGGAGGCCGGCCTGCTGGGCCTGCTCAAGCGGGCGGTCTACTGGAACATCGAGGCCACCGACCAGGTCATGTTCATCGGGGTCGGTGGCGGGCGGGGTCTGACCGCGATGCGCGTCGAGCCCCACCCGGGCATCGTGGCGGTCGAGAGAGATCCCGCGGTGGTGGAGCTGTTCAGGGACCTGCAGCCGGAGCGGAACGAGCTGCTGTTCCAGAAGCTGACCGCCATCGCCGCCGATGGTCGCTACGCCGCCGAGTCATGGCCGGAGCCCCTGGACCTGCTGGTGCTGGAGTCGGCTCGCTACCAGCCCCTGATGGCGCTGGTCTCCGCCTCCTCGCCCTACTACCTCTACACCTACGAGGCCATGGGGGCCTACCTGCGGGCGCTGGCACCCGACGGCCTGATGATGGTGAACTTCAACCGCACCGGGCCGGGGAACAAGAAGAACTTCCTGGCCATGCAGGTGATGCGCTCCCTGCAGGGGCAGGGCGCCGCGGTGGACGTGGTGGCCCTCGACCGGCTGGGAGACAAGGCGGGCGAGGAGCGCTACGCCACCTACGTCTTCATCCTGGCCTCCCGCGACGCGCTGGCCCTGGCCGAGGCCAAGGAGCAGATCGTGCAGCAGGCTGAGCGCCTGCTCGCCTCCCGCAAGGGAACCACCAGACTGGTGCCCGACTGGGAGCCCACCCTGGGAGAGGAGCACGCCCACCTGGCGCCCTATCGCCTGCGAGATGATCGTCCCTTCTTGGGCTGGGTCTTCCTGGGGCGGCGGGGGCAGGCGGCCATGTACGGGGTCAGCGCCGCCATCCTGCTGCTGGTGGGGGTGCTGGCAATGGGCATCCTGCGTCGACGACGGCCCCAGGGCAGCTGGAACCCGGTCCCCTATTTTCTGCTGATCGGCGTGGCCCACACCGCGCTCCAGGTGGCCACCTTCTATGCCTGGCGCAGCTACTTCGGCGACGAGATCTCCACCATGACGCGGCTGCTGATGGCCTTTCTGGCCTATGGCGCCCTGGGCACCTTCCTGGCGGAGCGGTTCGGAGGGCGCCACCTGCGCGGCTGGCGCTACCCTATGATCACCGCCCTGTGCCTCGGCCTGCACGCCCTGGGCCTGCTGCTGATCCCCTTCGAGTCCTCGTCTCCGCTGTGGCGAGAGCTCTACGCCGCGCTGGCTCTGGCCCCGGGCGGGCTGCTGATGGGGACCTTCTTCCCCCTGGGGGCGCTCAGAGCCCACCCTGGGCTGCTGGGCCGCAGCCTGCTGGCGGATGCCTTGGGGGTGCTGGCCTGCTACGCCTTGTTCTTCCTGGTCTTCCTGCCCCTGGGGCGCTGGGCGTTCCTGGCGATGGCCTTCGCGGCCTACCTCGTCGCCGCAGCCGCGATGGGTCGCCCGGTGGCCGAAGCTGGCGCCGGCACAGGTGAGGCCAGCCCAGGAGTGGGGACGTGAGCACCCCGAGGCGGGGATCCTCCCCGAGCGCGGGGGAGATCCTGCCGACCCTGGTCCTCTCTGCCCTGCTCGGATCGTGGCTGCTCTGTTGCCAGGCAGGTGAACCGCCCGCTGCTCCCAACACCCCGCCCGCCCCGGGGAGCAGGGGCCCACCCGAGGCCGCGACGCGAGCTGCTGGCGCGTCCCTGGTCCCGGAGGACAGCTGGGTACCCAGCCGCTTCCGCGCGCAGAGCGAGCCGCTGATCACGGCGGATCCCGCGCGTGGCTGGGCCAGCGCCCATGTGAGCTGCCCGGACCCCTTCCAGCTCGCTCCCGACGGTCGGGCCATGTGGTTCCATTTCCAGGACCTGGACGGCAGCACCGGCATCGGCAGGGCGGTGCAGCGCGGCGACGCCTGGCAGGTGGATCCAGCGCCGGCTCTTCGATCCGGGGAGCAGGGGCTGACCAGGGTGGGCTGCAGCACCACGGTCATGGTGAACGGGGAGCCACGGATCTGGCTGGCAGCCAGCGACGAGTCCGGCCACAGCGCCATCTTCGCCGCCACAGCCCAGCCAGGTGGTCGCCTGCTCATCGATGGCTCGGTCCCTCCCCTGCGCTGGCCGCAGGATGGCGGTGAGCTGCTGGAGCCGCATGTCTTCCTGGACGATCCCCTCTGGTTCCTCCACGCGCGCCTGAGCACAGAGCAGGGCTCCACCATCGCCTTCTTCGACTCCGTGGACGGCCGCGCCTGGGAGCTGGTCTCCGACTCGGTGGTGTTCGGCCTCAACGCCCGCATGCCGAGGATCTTCAGCACCCCCGCCCTGTTCCGGCGCGAGCAGATCTACTACCTGTGGGTCGCCGCCCAGCGGGCCGAGCAGAGACACGCGAGGCCAGACCGCGAGCTGATGGGCGAACAGGTGGGCAACTACGCCGTGCTCTACGCTGCCAGCACAGACCCCGGGCGCTTCGACCTGGGCCAGAACGCCATCGTGCTCAAGGCCGGGCGCAAGACCTGGAAGATGGCGACGGTGGCGGGGCCCGCGTTGCAGCAGGCGGACGAGGAGCTGGTGATGTACTTCAGCGGCACCGACCCCAGCGGAGAGGAGTCCATCGGCTGGGGTCGCTCCCAGTTCCACCCCAGGAGCCAGGAGGAGCCCGAGGAGCGAGACGATGACGAGGCCCTCCTCCCGCTTCGGCCCCCTCCCGATCACGAGGTGCAGAGCCTGCAGCGCAGCTTCGAGGAGGACAGGGAGCAGCTGGTGGTGGATGGGGCGCGCTACGAGCTGCTGCTGATACCCGCGGGCACCTTCCTGATGGGCAGCCCCATGGATGAGCCAGGCCGGGACGCCGACGAGGCGCGGCACGAGGTCACGCTCTCCAGGCCCTTCCTGCTGGGATCCACCGAGGTGACCCAGGAGCTCTTCGAGGCGGTCACGGGGCTGAACCCGGCGGAGCACGAGGGGGCTCGGCACCCTGTGGAGCAGGTGAGCTGGGAGGACGCGCTGCTGTTCTGCAACCTGCTCTCCCGGGCTGCGAGCCTGGAGCCGGTCTACGAGATCCTCGGCAACGACTCCAGGTGGAGCACCAGCGCCAACGGCTACCGGCTACCCAGCGAGGCGGAGTGGGAGTACGCCGCCCGCGCGGGGGTCGAGGCGGGCCTCTTCGCCCTCAGCGGCCCGCTGGACAAGAGCGCCTGGTACAAAGAGAACTCCGACATGGTGACCCACCCGGTGGGCCAGCTGGCTCCCAACCCCTGGGGCCTGTACGACCTCAACGGCAACGTCTACGAGTGGGTGTGGGACCTCAAGGGGCACTACCGCTCCGAGGAGGTGGATCCCACCGGGCCTCCTCCGGATCACCCCTTTCGCGTTGAGCGCGGCGGCTCCTTCCGCAACGGTGAGCGCAACAGCCGCCTGGCCAACCGGGGGCGATTCGAGTACTTCCAGCGCAGCTTCAACCTCGGCCTGCGCCTGGCCCGCAACGCAGACCAGCCTGACGACCCGGTAAAAAGATGACCGTGCCCACCCCTCGCCCCAGCCCCTGGCTGCTCGCAGCCCTGGGCCTCTCCGCCGCCCTGTTGGGTCTCACTGCCTGGCTCGCGCTCCGCGGCAGCAGCCAGGACCAGCCACCCCTCTCCGGCGAAGCTGGCCACGGGGCTGCGGAGCCGGCGGGCGCCACCACCGGGCCCGAAGCCGAGCTCGCCGGCCCCCCCGAGAGCAGAGAGAAGCCCCGCAAGAGCTGCCTGGGCGCCAAGGTCTTCCAGCCGGATCGCGCGCGGGTCATCGGGCCGGATCGCTCCCAGGGCGCCTCCTGGCGCACCCGCCTGGTGAGCTGCGCCGACATCGTCGACACGGAGCAGCACGGCCGCATCATGTGGTTCAAGTACGCCGACCTGGACGGGGGCAGCGGCATCGGACGGGCGCGCTGGGACGAGGGCTGGCGGGTCGACCCCGAGCCGGTGATCACCGCGGACGAGCTGGCCGACATGGGCATCAGCCACGTGGGCTGCAGCACGAGCCTGGTGAGCGACGGGCAGCTGCGGATCTGGTTCCGAGCCAACCTGGACAAGGGCCGGCGGGCCATCTTCGCGGCGCGCTCCGACGGGCAGAGCTGGCAGGTGGACCGCAGCGGCCCGGTGCTACAGGCCCCCGGCTCCTGGATGGGCAACAGCCTGTGGACCCCCTCTGTGCTCCGCGACGGCGACACCTGGCGCATGTACCTGCGCTGCGGAGATCGAGTCCAGTCCACCCTGTGCATGGCCACCTCCAGCGACGGCGAGCGCTGGAGCATGCACCCGGAGCGGATCATCAAGCACCGGCACCGGTTCGAGGCCGAGGTCTACGGCGGTCCCCAGGTGACCAAGCACGGCAACACCTACCACCTGTGGTACTCCCACGAGTGGTACCCCGACTACCAGGAAGGGCTGGGGGCAGACCAGGACCTGCAGATGTTCGCCGAGATAGGGCACGCCAGCTCCGAGGACCCCACCTGGTTCCGGCTGCACAAGCGCGACCCGGTGCTGCAGCACGGCCAGGCTGGCTGGATGAGTCACGTGGTGGACAGCCCGATGGTGGTGAAAGAAGACGGAGCCACGGTGCTCTACTTCCGAGGCGCGCAGCGCGCTGGCGGGCTGGACGGCAGCATCGGGCGCGCGGTCGCCCACTGCGCCGCCCTCAAGAGCCCGCACACCAAGGCCGTCCCCCAGGGGGAGCACCGGAAGCGAGACGGCGACACCGGCGCGCGCTGAGCCCCATCGGCCAGAGAGACTCGTGGGCCCCCTCAGCCCCCACCCTCGGCAGGCCCCTGCACGCCGGCCTCGTTCTCCCCGGCGGCCTTCTTCTTGAGCTTCTTGCGCTTCTTCATCATCTGCTTGAGCGCCTTCCGGAAGGAGTCGTTGGCCTCGGTGGGCTCTTCGCCCTCCACCTCGAAGCGGCCCCGCCCGCGGTAGCCAGGCAGCAAGGGTGAGGTGCTGGTCACCAGCAGGCGCAGCTCCTCGGGGTCGAGGTCCCCGCTGGAGTCCCCGTCGAAGTCCGCGAAGTGCACCTTCTTGTGGGCCACCAGCTCCACCTCGGCCGGCGACAACGCCCCGTCTCCGTCCTGGTCGAGCACCGCGAGCAGGCGCTCGCTGGCGGTGCGGGCCTCGAAGGGCTCCACAGGCTCCACCTGGGGCGCAGGCAGCGAGCGCACCCGCTCCAGGGCCTCCAGCATCAGGGAGTTGTCCACATGCGGAGCCACGGGCCGAGCCTCGTCCACGACCCCGTGCTCCAGCAGCAAGGCCTGCATCTGCTCCAGCAGCGCCAGGTCGATGACCGGTTCGGCCGAGTACTGGGGCACGTTCAGCCCATCGAAGAAGACCAGGTCGAGGCCGCGGGACTTCTCACCGCTGAACCGGGCCCGCTCCTGGGGGGTGAGCGCCAGCTCGAAGTCCACCCGGCGCTTGTAGGCGCTCAGGAAGAGCACCAGCTCAGCGCGGCGCTGCTGGATGACGGTGTCCTTGCACACCAGCAGGGACTGGGACAACGCGGGATCCGCGAAGTGGAAGCCGAAGCCGGGGAAGACCTTGTACAGGCCCTTCTCCACGAACTCGGCGCCCAGGTGCAGGTGCAGGAAGGCCAGATCGAGCTCCTGGCGCTTGAGCATCGCCCGCAGCTCCTCCTGGCGGATCATGTCCAGGAACTCCACCCGATCCAGCTCCACACCCTGGTGCTGGATGAACTCCCGCGCCATCACCTTGTCGTAGGGCCCCGACTCGCGGCTGCCCATCACCAGGCCTTGGAGGTCCTCTGGACCCTGCAGCTGGATGCCGGCGCGCAGCACCACCACCTTCCCCGGTGCCTCGCGGGAGTCCTGGCCCTGCTTGGCGATGGCCGACCAGGGCAGCCCCCCGTCCACCACCAGCAGGAAGGATGACTCACCGATCATCCCGCAGTCCAGCCTCCCGGCCTGCATCTCGGCGATGATCTGGGGCCCGGTGGTGCGCCCGAAGTAGCGGTTGGCCTCGTCGGCCTGCTTCAGCTTCTCGTACTCGACGATGCTGTCGGGCAGCGGGGCGAACTCCGGGTCGGTGGTGGAGCGGGTGGCGTAGAAGACGACGTCCACGCCCTCGCGCCGGTAGCCCCCGGCGTCCATCGCCCGGTACAGCAGGGTGTTGCGACCCCCATGGAAGTAGCCCACGCGCAGCGGACCCGCCGGCTCGGCAGGTTGACCGTCGCAGCCCAGCAGCAGGGCAGCGAGGACGCAGCTGGACGCGGTGAGACGCACGGCTACCAGTACCCCCGATCCTGCATCATCTTGCGGAGCTCCGGGCTCATGCTCTCGGCGGCGGTGCCGACCTGCAGCTCACCGTACCAGTCCACCATGGCGCCGCGCAGCTGCTCCGCCAGGGGCTGGGCCCGGGCCAGGATGTCCTGCCGCTCGCGGCTGTCGCGGAAGCTCTCGTACAGCGCGAAGTGCCCCCCATCGATGGGGGCGGTGGCCAGGGTCTCCAGGTAGCGCTCGTCGGTCAGCCGCAGGCCACGGAACACCAGCCGGTGGGTGGCGGTGCGCACGGAGGACTGGCCCAGCACCCCCTGCTGGAAGACCATGGGCTTGGGGGCCACGGGCTGCCCATCGAGCAGGGCGACCACGCTCCGACCTCGGCTGCCGGCGGGCGCGACCGAGCCGGCCAGGTCCATCACGGTGGGCGCCAGGTCCACCGCGTCCACCAGCTCGTAGTGGGTGGTCCCGCGCCAGGCCGCAGGCAAGGCACCACCGCCCAGGACGAAGGGCACCCGGGTGGTGGAGTCGAAGATCACGCTGCGGTGGTTGTAGAAGCCGTGATCCTGCAGGTCCTCTCCGTGGTCCCCCAGGACGATCACCACGGTGCTCTCCCACAGCCCCAGCTCCACCAGGGACTCCAGGAAGAGCCCGATGAAGGTGTCGGCCATCAGGACCGATCCGTCGTAGTGCGCCAGGATGTGTCCCAGGTCGTCGGGACGCAGCTTGTAGGTCAGGGCGTCGGCCCCCGCGGCGGCCGCATACTCCGGCAGCCCCAGGTAGGCGTCGGGATTCAGCATGCGCTCGCCGTTCGAGTGCCAGATCCTCCCCAGCTCGTAGTCCGCGTAGATGACACCATCGTAGACGTACTCACTGAAGTTGCGCTTGGCGATCAGCGCGTCGAGGCCCACCGGGAGGAAGCCGGTATCGAAGGGGTGGTAGAACACCGAGGTCTTCAGGTAGGGGCGATGGCAGTCGTAGCCGTGCAGGAACAGGAAGAACGGCCCCTGCGCGCTGCGCTCGGACAGCCAGGCGGTCGCGGCCGGCCCCGTCTCGTGGAAGCTGCCGAAGTCCCGCCCCTCGAAGAACCGAGCATAGCCCTGGTCGAAGCCGAAGGCGGCCTTGACGTGCCCCCCGGCGACGAAGGCGGCTGACTCGTAGCCCACGGCGGTGACCGCCTCGCTCAGGAGCAGCGCCTCGTCGGGAAGGAACAGGGTGAGGTAGTCGGGCCTGCCGATCTCCGAGGGGTAGCGCCCGGTGAACAAGGCGCCGTGTGACAGCAGCGACTCGTTGGACTGGCTGAAGGCGTTGGGGAAGTAGGCTCCGTTGGCCACCAGGGCGTCGAGGCTGGGGGTGCTCGGGCGCCGGTTGCCACCGAAGTGCGTGCGATCCAGCCGCATCCCGTCCGCGGAGATCACCACGATGTTGGGCCGCTCGGGGAACGCCTCCGGCACGGGGAGGGTGGGCCGCTGCCGGGCCGCCGGCCCGGGTTCGCCAGGCTGGGGCGCCTGGTCCCCGCCTGCACAGCCGCCCGCCAGCAGGACCAGGGCGAGGGCCGAGGCGCAGAGGAGGCGGGAGATCCGTGGCTGGACCGGCAAGCGGAGGCTCCTTTTGTGGAGGGCGGTCAGACGAGGGCCATAACCGAGCGCCAGGGGAGCGTGGGCCCGGCGCCTGCGAGAGGTCAGCCGCGGAGCTATACGATCTCCATGTCCACGCCGCCTATGCCCTGCCGGCTCCTGGCCGTGGTCCCCACCTGGCTAGCAGTCCTCGCGGGGATCGGCTGTGCTGGAGATGCGCCGCAGGCCACAGATGAGCAGCCGCGGCCAGAATCCACGCCCGCCGCCACCAGGCGAGGTGGCGGCTCCCAGGCGGGCCTGCGCAACGATCCCAGGGCCTACTACGCCCACACCGACGCTGTCAGTCGTGAGGAGCTGCTCGACCTGTACGCCGCCACCTGGCACCCCGACTACTCGGGGCAGCTCGCGCTGCACCTCAGAGCGGGGCACTACATCCTGGAGGATCAGAGCGCGACCTCCTCGGATCAAAAGAAGCGCGGCTTCCACCTCTCCGCCTACGACCGCGAGCGCCACGTGCCCCTGCTGGTCTACGTCCCTGGCGATCCGGCCCCCGGCCGGCACCAGGAGCCCGTCTCCCTGGAGAGCATCGGCGCCACGCTCTTCGATCTGCTCGAGCTGCCCCGTCCGGAGGCCGTCACCGCCCCAGCGCTGCAGGTCCCGCTGCGCGGCAAGCCCAGGGTGATCGTGGTGCTCGTCCTGGACGCGCTGCCCTACGCCCTGTGGGACTCCTACCTGTCGAGACAGCCCCACTTCTCGCGCCTGCGCGCCAGCAGCCAGGAGTACGTCGGCGCCAGGCTGGCGTTCATGTCCAGCAGCACCACGGTCAGCCATGCGGTGCTGAGCACGGGGCTCCCGCCGCGCTACACGGGGATCCCCATCAACCACACCCGCACAGCGCCGGGCCAGTACACCGAGGTCTTCGTCGATCAGGATCCCAGCCGCCTGCTGGTGCCCACGGTGGCGGACCTGTACGACCTGGCCCACGACAACCAGCCGGTGGTGATCAGCTTCTGCAGCCAGTCACGGGCGGCCATCGCCATGGCCGGGCACGGTCGCTCCTGGCCCGGAGGCGACGCGGACCTGGTGGTCTGGCAGCAGCGCTACTGGGGCCCCTTCGAGACCAGCTCGGAGTTCTATTCCTCCGCGCCCTACCTGGACGAGGTGGATCCCGAGGCCTACCTGGATGCGCTGGAGGATCGCAGCTTCCTCTCGCACAGGCTGAACGGCCTGCCCGCCCTCTTCCGCTCGCCGCACAACGTGATCATCGGCGAGCGCGCCGTCTCGCTGCTCATGGAGCGCGAAGGGGTGGGCCAGGACGAGATCACGGACCTGGTCTTCTTCAACCAGAAGGTGCTCGACAACGTCGCCCATCGCTGGGGCGCGGACGGCGGCGAGTACCGCCTCTGCATGGACGCCCTGGACGCCTTCATGGGCCGCTTCCTGGACGAGCTGCGCCAGCGCTACGGCGAGGAATTCGCGCTCTTCGTGACCTCGGACCATGGCTTCGGCCCCAAGCTCAGACGCCCGGACGAGGGCGGAGTCCCCGCCCGCCACCAGCTCTACGAGCTCCTGGCCCTGCTGGAGGAGCGCTTCGGCTCCCCCGAGCGCCCCGTCTTCCAGGACGTCCAGTACCTGAATGTCTACCTGGACGAGGAGAACCTGCGGCACAACGGACACAGCCTGGCCGAGGTCTGCCGGGCCTTCGAGGAGCTGGCCTGGACCGTCAGCTGTCTCACCCGGGACGAGATCCTGGAGCACAGGGGAGGAGCCGGCGGGCCGTCCTGAGAGCCTCCGTTAGGATGCCCCCATGCAGCAGCAGGCGACAGAACCCCGAATCCACCGCGACCCAGCAGCTCGCCGCCGCAGCGCGCCCTGCTTGCGGAGCCGACTTCGGAGTATCCAAAATACACCTTCACCCGGCACCACTGCGCAGAGCGCGCTGCACCTGGCGCCTGCTGGCCCTCGCTACGACCCGGGGCGGCCGCCTGTCGGCGGCCTGTTCTGTCGCCTGCTGCAGGTCTTCGTGATCCACGCGCTGCTGCTGCTCGGCGCCGGCTGTTCACAGCCCGAGCGCTCAGCGTCGGCGCACAGCATCGAGCCGCCCCAGGTACCCGGCCAGCACCCGGACCTGCGCGCCCTGGAGCAGCTCGTGGTGCGAGAGCTGCCCGAGGCCACGCAGATGGACGTGGATCGAGTGATGAAGCTGGCGACGGTGCGCCACGAAGACCTGGACCAGGTGATGGCCTTTGTCTCGCCCAGACCTGGAATGGTGGTGGCGGACATCGGCGCCGGCCTGGGTCACTTCACCTTCCCGCTGGCCGAGGCCGTGGGGCCGGGAGGCACGGTCTACGCGCTGGAGGTCAGCAGCGATCTGCTCGCCGTCCTGACAGCCCGGAGCCGGGATCCGCAGCTCCTCGGGCAGGGGACCGTGGTGCCCACGCTCAGCCAGAAGCGCTCCACCACGCTGGACGATGCGACGCTGGACCTGGCCTTCATCGGCCACCTGGATCACCTGGCCGCTCCCACCATCGGTGACAAGGAGCACCAGATGATCAGCTCGATCGCACAGTCCACCAAGCCCGGGGGTCGCGTGGTCGTGCTGCAGTGGCTGGAGGCCAAGAACCAGCCCAGCAGCGAGGCGATTCTGGAGCACTTCGAGGCCGCGGAGCTGCGGCTCGAGCGCGTCGAGCACTATCCCGAATGGAGCTCGGTGATCGTCGAGTTCAGGCGCCCTGGCGGCCCCTGAGAGGTTCCCGGCGCTGCGCTCAATGCGGCGGCTTGCCGGTGCGCTTGTCCGAGCGCAGCACCTCGCTGTCGAGGGTCTGACCCAGCTCCGCACCCAGCAGGTCCACGGCGCCGCTCCGCAGCAGGAGGCGCTGCTCGCGCTGGCGCGTCTTCAGGGCCTCGGCGTCGCAGTCGGTCGCCTCGGCGGCCTCCAGGCTGGCGGAAGCGGCGGCCATGCTGGCCTCGAACAGCGCCGACAGATCGGAGGCCTGCGCCGCGCCCAGGGCGTGTTGCGCGACGAAGAGATCGAGCCGCGCCATGACCTCTTGTTGCTTGCGAGCCTCCCGCCGGAGGTCGCAGCCCCGCTCTGCGCGCTGGGTCCTGGTGGGGGGTCTGGAGCGCTCCGCGTCCAACCCGCCCTCCGCGTCGACCCCGAAGCTGGCGCCGCCGGCGCCCTGGACAGCCTGCCCCTGGAGGACGAGCCGCTCCAGGCGCGCTTGGCGAACACCCACGCTGACCAGCGCCGCGCCCTGCATCAGCACCAGGATCGCCAGCACAGCGATGGCCACCAGCAGCAGCCGCTGGCTTGGCGGCGGGCTCCCCGCAGCCTCCTCGGGACCGGCGTGGTCGAGAGCATTCTTGTCCGAGCTCACAGCCTGCCTCCAGGCCCGCGGCGGGAGCGCCCTGATGGCCTTGGCATATCACGTGGCAGCAGGCGACAGAACAGGCCGCCGCGGAGCAGCGCCAGCGCCAGCAGCAGCGCCAGGGCCGCTCCGGAGAGCAGCGCCCCCAGCAGATCGGCGAGCTGCTCCTCGTAGCGCAGCACCAGCTCGCCGTCCGAGACAGGCAGCGACAGGAGCAGGGCCGTCGAGCCAGGCCAGGCGGGGACCGCCGCCAGCTCCACCGGCTCGCCGTCCAGCGTGGCGCTCCAGCGGTCGTAGTGGCCCAGGTGGAGCACCAGCAGCGCACCGGGAGAGATGTCCTGCAGCGCCAGCCGCACGTGCTCACCTGCGAAGGCCAGCGGCGAGACGCTGCCCGTGCCCTGCAGCGTCCACCTCTCGGCGCGCCAGCCCGAGAACTCGTAGAGCCAGAACTCGTCCTGCTGCAGGACCAGCTCCAGCTGATCCTCTTCCATCGGCCCCCGAGCGAAGACATAGCGCACGGAGAGCGCCTCCAGAGCCTCGAGGCGCCGGCCCCGGGGCGGGTAACGGTAGAGCTTGGCGGGGGTGAAGCCTGACTTGTAGATGGGCAGCTCGTTGAAGATGGGCAGCGCCATGCCCCGATGGTCGTTGGCGCGCGCCAGCCAGGCCACCCGGAAGAAGCGAGGATCCTCCAGGGCGGCCGCTCGGGTCAGCTCGGCGATCCGGCGCAGGTCCTGCCACCACAGCACGCGGGAGGGGAGGTCCAGATCCAGCGCGACGCGCTCCACCGCGCGCAGGCCCACCGGGCCGCTCCAGGCGATCAGGGCCAGGGGAGCCACCAGGACCCAGGCAGCCCTCATGGACAGCCGCGGCCCGCTCCCGCTGGCCAGTGAGCCCAGCCAGGCCCAGGCCAGGCGCCCGCCCTGCACCGCCCCGAGGCCCGCCAGGGGAAACAGGCAGGCCTTGGTGGCGCTGGTGAAGCGGCGGTACTGGATGCGCCCCAGCATGGGCAGCAGCTCGTCCAGCCCCAGCAGCTCGTGGACCGGCATGACGGACAGCAGGTAGAGCGGCGCGCCGATGCACAGCAGCAGCAGGGGCCCCCAGGCGCGCCGCCGCAGGCCGACCGCGGCACCCACCGCGGCCGCGACCAGCACCGGCGACCAGCGACCCGCCAGGTCCGCCCACAGGGCCAGGTGGGCAGCTGCGGGCTCCCCGAGCTGTTCGTACCCGCTGCCGGTGGTCCACGACCAGCGGCTCAACATGGGCAGCAGCCACCAGGCGGACAGCGCGAGGCCCAGCCCCACCGCAGCCAGCCAGGACCAGAGCGCCTCGAGGCGCACTGGACGGCGGCCCAGCCAGCGCGCCACCGGGACCAGGGGCAGGAACACCCCCAGCAGGGCGAGGGTCATGGGGTGGGTGACACAGGCCGCGGCCAGAGCCAGGGCAGCCAGGACGACCCGCCAGCGGCGCGGCTCATCGAGCAGGCGCAGCAGCTGCAGCACGCACAGGAGGAAGAGCGCGAGCGCCAGGCTCTGGGGCCAGACCCCCTTGCGCACCACCCAGTGCCAGCCGCCCTGCTCTCCCCCCGCGGGATCCAGCAGCCACAGCAGCGCCCCGACAGAGGCCGGCAGGCGACCCACCAGCCTCTCCCCCCAGGCATACACGACCCAGCCGCAGAGCGCGAAGACCGCGGCGAAAGCGACCGCGTAGGTCGCCGGCCAGGACAGCGACCCCAGGCTGGCGCCTCGGAACAGCGCCACCCAGATGTCTGCGCCGAGCGGGTAGAGCTCATCCGCTGGATAGCCGAAGAACCAGAAGTCGCTCCAGCCCGAGAGCCTGCCGGTGGGCAGCAGGTGCTCCCAGAAATGCCAGGCCTTGTACATGTGTACCGTGTGGTCGCCAGACACCGGGGGCTCACCCAGCAGCAGGGGATACACCATCACCAGCGCCAGCCCAGCGATCAGCAGCCCCGCCCCGTGGCTCCGCCAGCAGCTTGAGGCAGCCCCCCTGGTCGAGGCCCAGAACCAGCGAAGGCCCCGACTCATCATGCGCCGAGTATACCGTGGGCCATGATAACGGGGGGTGCAGACGACCCACGGCGAGCCTTGTCCCCATCTTCCCCCAAGGATCAACGCGCATCCATCCACGTCCTCGGTGGGGGCGTGGCCGGGCTGGCGGTGGCCTGGCACGCGGCCCAGCAGCAGCGGCCGGTGACGGTCTGGGAGCGCGAGCAGCAGCCTGGCGGCCTGGCCCGCACCTTCGAGCACCAGGGCCAGCTCTTCGACGCCGGAGCCCATCGCCTGCACGCCCACCAGGCGAGCTTCGTGCACCAGCTCCAGCAGGATCTCGGACTCCAGCTGCACTCGGTCCGCGCTCCCAGCGGGATCCGCGAGAGGGGTCGGACCTTCGCCTTTCCACCGCGACCTGGACAGATGCTGCTGAGCCAGGGTGCGCTGGGGATCCCCACGCTGCTGCTCGACCTGCTGGTGTCGAGGCTCGGTCGCTCTAGGGCAGGGGACCTGGAGGCGGCCCTGCGCCGTCGCTTCGGGCGCAGGCTCTCGGAGCGCTTCCTGCTGCCCTACAACCAGAAGCTCTGGGGATCTCCACCGAGCCAGCTGGCGGCCTCCGCGGCCACCCGGCGCCTGGCGGGCTTGAGCCTGCCGCGCATGCTCGGCGAGGCGCTCGGGCTGATGGAGCCCGAGCACCTGGAGGGGTCCTTCCTCTACCCCGAGGCTGGCATCGGCCAGCTGGCCGATGCCCTGGCCGCGGCCCTCCCCGCAGGCAGCCTACGCCTGGGCAGCGAGGTCACCACCCTGGACTGCAGCCAGGGCCGCATCGTGGGCCTGCACGTCCACGGGACGCGCCCGATCCGTGTCGAGGGACCCGTGGTCTCCACGATCCCCCTGCCCCGCCTGGTGCAGGCGCTGGGCGCGAACATGGATCCCGCCGCGCAGGACGCCGCCCGGGGCCTGCGCTACCGCCACCTGCGGCTGGTCTTCCTGCGCCTGGCCCAGGCCTCGGTCTCGAGCCATGCGACCCTCTACTTCCCCGAGCCCGGGGTCTGCTTCACCCGCGTCTCAGAGCCTCGCAACCGCTCGGCAGCCATGGCGCCACCCGGCGAGACGGGCCTGCTGGCCGAGGTGGCCTGCGATCCCGGCGACCCGATCCACCGCCTGCCCGACGAGATCCTGGCCCGACGGGTGATCGACGATCTCGCGGCTGTCGGCCTGGTGCGCCCCCAGCGGCTGCTGTCATGGAGCCACCGCAGGCTCCCATGCGCCTACCCGGTCCCCGCGCTGGACGCCCCGGAGAGGCTGGCCAGAATCAAGCAGGCCCTCGCACCCCTGGAGAACCTGGCCTGGCTCGGGCGCACCGGAGCCTTCGCCTACGAGCACCTGCATCACCAGCTGAAGCACGCTGCGAGCCGGCGACCATCGTTGTAGGCTGGCCCCATGGACCCGCCCGCGAGGATCCGGCTCCCATGGGAATCGACTTCCGTCTCTCCCGCTTCTTGCACCCGGCGGCGATCCTCCGCCTGCGGCGAAGCATGGAGCGGACCCAGTGGCTGCCGGACCAGCAGCGCCACGCCTGGCGAGACGCCCGCCTGAGCGCCATCACCCGGCACGCGGCGCTGCGTGTCCCCTACTACCGCGCGCTGTACCGCGAGCGCGGGCTCGCTCCGGAGGCCATCACCGGGGTGGACGACCTCCAGCGGCTGCCCATCCTGGATCGGGCGACGCTCCGCCGCGAAGCGGATCGACTGCAGGCTGGCGACGCCCAGCGCCATGGGCCCGCCAGCTACCGCACCAGCGGCAGCTCGGGTGAGCCGGTGGAGTTCTTGCTGGACCGCCACGCCGAGGTGCTGGAGTTCGTGTACTACTGGCGGCACTGGGGTTGGGCCGGCTACCGCCTCGGGGATCCCTTCGCCCAGCTCTCCCTGGGCTTCTTCCTCGGTCGCCCTGGCCGAGAGCAGGACTGCTGGGCCTGGCAGCCTCACATAAGGCGGCTGGTGCTCAACCCCAGCCAGCTGTCACCGCGGCGCGCAGCCGAGCTGGCTCGAGGCCTGCGCAAGCACCGGCCACGCTTCCTCAAGGGTCTCCCTTCTTCCATCTTCTTCCTCGGCAGCAGCCTGGCGGAGGCGGGAATCGACGACCTCCAGTTCGAGGCGCTCTTCACCACCAGCGAGCTGCTCACCCCCGGCACGAGGCGCGCCATCCGGGGCTTCTTCGGCGGCCCGGTGCTCGACTCCTACGGCCACATGGAGCGCACCGTGGCCATCTCCCAGTGCCCCCGCGGCAGCTACCATGTGCACGATGACTACGGCGTGATGGAGCTCTCCGAACCCCGCCCGGCGCACAGGCCAGGCCTGCTGGAGGCCAGCCCCCTGGGCACCGGCCTGTTCAACAAGGCCATGCCCTTGATCCGCTACGCCATCGGCGACCGGATCCTGTTCGAAGAGCGGCCGAAGAGCTGCCCCTGCGGGCGCACACTCCCGGTGGTGGAGGCCATCGCCGGCCGCTCCGAGGATGTCATCATCACCCCCGACGGGCGCCACATCGCCACGCTCTTCGTCCTGCCGGAGCTGGCCCAGGGGGTGCGCTTCCTGCAGGTGGTGCAGCCGACCCGCCGCCGCCTGCAGCTGCGGGTGGAGCCAGCGCCCGACTGGGACGAGGGCAAGCGCGAGGGCCTGGAGCGCGAGCTGCGCCGCGTCCTGGGACCTGACATGAAGCTCGAGTTCGAGATCATCGGGCCGGAGCAGCGAATCCGCGATCCCTCGGGCAAGCTCCGGGTGGTCATCTCCCAGCTCACGGACCCGCGACCGGATCCCGGAGCGCAGCCATGAGCGACGATCTCGTCATCCGTCGTGCTGGTCCCGCCGACCGGCGCGCCGCCCTGGCCCTCCTGGCGCACTGGAAGATCGCGCCGGTGCCCGCCAGCCCAGCCTGCCCCGATCCCGAGCGGAGCGACCTCGACCTGAGCCGCAGCTTCGTGGCCATGGCCGGCTCTGCGCTGGTGGGCGTGGCCAGCTGGATCCTGCACGCCGACGGCCTGGGGGAGACCGCCTCGCTGGCGGTGGCGCCCGCCTGGCTGGGTCGGGGCGTGGGCTCGCGCCTGCAGGCAGCGCGCCTGCTGGACATGCAGCGGCGAGGCGTGCGCCGGGTCCGGACCGAGGCCGATCGCCCCGACACCATCCGCTGGTGCCAGGAGAGCTTCGGCTTCGAGGTGGTGGGCAAGAACCCCAAGAAGCACAGCTTCGGCCTCGAAGACGTAGACCACTGGACGGTGCTGGAGCTGGACCTGGAGGGCTGGCGGCCCTGAGCCGTCTCGGCGTCAGTTCCCCCGGTCTTGCGGCCTGCCATGCCCCTCGAGCGCGGGAGTCAGGCCCTGGTGTCCCGGCAGCTCTGGCCGACCGTCGAGGGAGCCCACGCCGCGGTAGTCCGGCAGCAGCGGGGAGAGGTTCATCAGCGCCACCCTGAGCTCGGAGACATCGATCCGACCGCTCTCGTCCAGGTCGAAGTCCTCGAAGCGGCGGCTGGGCTGGGCCACCCGTCGGAACTCGCCGGCGTCGAGCGATCCGTCGCCGTCGGCGTCCAGCACCGCCATGAGCCGGCGGGGAGGGGAACCGGCAGGCTCCAGCTCCGGGCGGGCCCCCTCACCGCCGGGACAGCCCAGCAGGACCAGGGAAAGCAGGGTGGGCAAGAGGCTCGGCATGATGGGTTCAGTATAATGCGGTGCTCGCCTCGGCCGGACCCGGCTCCGGTCACTGGAGCGCCCCCAGCGTGTCCCGATCCTCACCACCCACAGCAGCGATCGCGCGGCGACTCCTGGCGTTGGCACTGGCACTGAGCAGCTGTGGAGGCGCCAGCGAGCCGCCGCCCCGCGAGCCGGCGCGGCCAGGGGTCCCGAGGGACGCCGCGCAGCCACCCAACGTGGTCGTCATCTCCATCGACGGCCTGCGCGCCGACCGCGCCCACTTCGACCGCAATCCCCGCCCCACGACCCCCAACCTCGACGCCTTCCTGGAACAGGGCGTGCGCTTCCCCAACGCCTTCAGCCAGTCCAACGAGTCCCTGCTCTCCCACGCCGCGCTCTTCACCGGCAGGTATCCCAGCGAGGTGGCCTGGCCCGACTACATGGAGTTCATCGTGCCCGCCGAGGCCTATACGCTAGCCGAGGCCATGCAGGACCTGGGCTACGAGACCGCAGGTTTCTCCGCCAGCGGTCATGTCAAGGCCCTCTTCGGCTTCGACCAGGGGTTCTCCGTGTGGGACGAAGCGGAGGACTTCGCCTCCTTCTTCAACACGGTGCCGAGAGCCCTGGCCTGGCTCCAGCGGCACCAGGCCGAAGCCCGGCCCTTCTTCATGTTCCTGCACGGCTATGACTGCCACCGGCCCTACGCCCACGACTCGGTGTTCTACCACCCCTTCGACCCCGACTACCAGGGGCCCATGGAGACACTGGCCCGGCGCAGGAACGCCACGGAGCGCATCTACGACGGCGTGCACTACCCGGACTTCCTGCGCGAGGCGCTCATGCACTCGGGCGGGGTGTGGATGTCCGATCCCTACAACTACCTCCGGCTGGCCGAGGCCGCCGACACCGACACCGCGGCTCGGCCCCTCTCCCAGCGCGATCTCGATCACATGATGGCCCACTACGACGGGGCCGTGCTGGCGGCGGACACCTACGTAGGTCTCTTCCTCGAGGCCCTGGGACAGCTCGGGTTCTGGGAGAACACCGTGGTGATCGTGCTCTCGGATCATGGCGAGGACCTGCAGACCCACGGCTTCTCCAACCACCGGGCGGTCCTGTACGACTCCACCACCCGGGTGCCCTTCCTCATCGGCGGCGGAGCGATCCCTGCAGAGTGGCACGGACGGGAAGACCCCGCCCTGGTGGACGCCATGGACCTGACGGCCACGATCACCGACATCGCTGGAGCGGCGCCCATGGGAGGCACGCGCGGGCGCAGCGCCTGGGCCATCCTGGAGGGCGACGCGGTGCCGGACAAGCCCGCCTCCTACCAACAGGGCATCCTCGGCCACACCGCCCTGCGCACAGAGTCCCACCGGCTGGTGTTCAGCGGCTTTCGCCTGACCGACGAAGAGTACGGGCAGCTCATGGCCGAAGAGCCCATCGACGGAGGACACTTCGAGCTGTACCACTCAGCCATGGATCATGACGAGCAGCACGATCTGGTCTCCACACAGGTGGAGCTGGCCGAGCAGCTGCGCCGAGACATGGTCAGCTGGTACGGTTCACTCAGGCAGTCCCAGGTGCGCCAGCCCCTGGATCCCGAGGCTCGCAAGATGCTCAACAAGCATGGCTACTGGTAGCTCCCCACCTGTCGGGTCCGCGGGCCAGGGGCGAGATCGGTGGGTCCTGCTTCGGAACGCCGCCCTGGCCCTGGTGGCGCTGCAGCTCATCCTGCTGGCGGTCCTGTGGCTGCTGCCGTCGCCCCCGGAGTCCCTGCCCGATCCTGGGCTGGCCCACCCTCCGATCCGCGATCAGGCTCCCAGCTCGCCGCCCAGCACCGCCTCGCTCCAGGATGTCCAGCTCGGTGTCGCGGCCCTGGATCGCATCCTGGCGGCGAGGGTGACCCAGGCGGCGGCAGCCGGGGATCAGCTGCCGGAGCGCTGGCTGCCGAGCCCGGCTCTGCGCGCCACGGCCCTGGCCAGCACCGACAGCCAGGGCGCAGAGGTGCGGGCGCTGCTCGCCGCCTACCGCGAGGCCCTCGAGGCGCTCGGAGCGCCTTCCGCTGGCCCGACCGCTCGGGAGGACTACCAGTAGCCGCGGGAGCGCAGCACCTCGCGCAGGGCGGGATCCAGGGGCTGCTGCCCGCGATGCCCGCCGCGCTCCAGCTCCGCGCTCCAGCTCAGCAGCTCCTGGCGCAGGCCCTCTGCGAGCTGGGGCTGCGCCTGGACGAGGTCGTCATGCTCCCCGGGATCCTCCCGCAGATCGAACAGGGCGAACCAGGGCGGCTCTAGCGGCGCCAGGGCCAACGCCTGGTGGAAGTGCGGTGACGAGAGCGGCACGCCCCTGAACACCAGGCGGTGAGCGGGGGTGCGCACGGAGACCTCGGGGAGCACACCGATCTGGAAGACACGCTGGGGAAGATCCTGCCGCTGCAGCAGGTCGCGCCCTGCCAGCCGGGCCGGGGCGGTGGCCCCCACCACGCCCAGGATCGTGGGCAGCAGGTCGATGGCCTGGGCCAGATCGCCGCGCACCGTCCCCGCCCGCTGGGAGCCCAGGGCCGGCCCCCACAGCACCAGCGGGACCCGGGTGGTGCTGTCGCGCAGCAGGGCGCGGTGGTTGAAGAAGCCGTGGTCGTGCAGATCCTCGCCATGGTCTGCGGTGAGCACCACCAGGGCGTTGTCCAGCAGCCCCTGCTGCTCCAGCTCCTCCAGGAACAGCCCCACCCGCAGATCCGCCGCCAGCACCCCTCCGTCGTAGTGCGCCACCAGGTGCTGCAGGTCGCGATCGCTCAGGGCCACGCCCTCGTGCTCCTCCGCCCAGCGCTCGATGCGCAGGTAGCCCTGCGGGTCCACGATGGGATCCCCCGCGGGATGCTCGAACTGATCGATGGGAAAGTCCGGGTAGAAGACGCCCTGGAACACGCGCTCCACAGCGGCCTGCCCGCCCAGGAGATCGTGCACCCGGCCGTCATAGTCCCGGTCGAAGGGATGGGTAAAGGGACCGGTGTGCACGTAGGGTCGGTGGCAGTCGTAGCCGTGCAGGAACAGGAAGAACGGCTGGCGAGCCTCGGCGTCCAGCCAATCCAGGGCCTGGGGCGCCTTGTGGAAGAAGGCCCCGAAGTCGTGGCTGTGGTCGAAGGTCCCGAAGCCCTGATCGAAGCCGTAGCCGGCGTGCACGTGACCACCCGCCACGAAGGCCGCCGTGGAGTAGCCGTGGGCGCTCAGCACCTCGCCCAGCAGCAGGGCGTCCGCAGGCAGCGTGAAGCTGCGGTAGTCGGGCAGCCCCAGCTCCGGCACCTGCCGCCCCGTGAGCATGGCGGCGTGGGAGAACAGCGACTCGTTGGACTGGCTGAAGGCGTACTCCCACCGGATCCCCTCCGTCGCGAGGCGATGGAGGGTGGGGGTGGTCTGGTTACGGTTGCCATAGGCGCTGGTGCGGTCCGCGCGCATGCCATCCAGGGAGATCAGGATCACATCCGGCGGGCCTGTGGAGCCCTGCGGTGCACAGCCAGCGAGGGCCACCAGGATCGGCAACCAGCCAGAAGTCACCTAGCCCCCCAAGGGCTGCTGCTGGCCCAGCTCGCCGTGCAGCAGCTCCCAGGCCGCACGCCGCGCGGCCCAGCCGTTCCACTGGGCCGAGAGCGCCGCGCAGCGGTGAGCGAGGGCGAGCCCCAGCAGCCCGCTGACGAGCAGCAGGACGAGTGCCTGCCGCCGGGGGCGGGGCAGCGGCACGACCCTAATCCTCGAGGTGGGGCAGCAGGGGCGGTGGCTCCAGGCCCGCCTGGCGCCAGACATCGTAGTAGTGCTCCAACAGGGCTTGGACGCCGGGGTCCTCCAGCAGACAGCTGGTGTCGGCCAACAGGCGGCTGCGCTCCTGGATCCCCACCGGAGCCGAGAGCCCGTGCTTGGCCAGGCGGGCCTCGAAGCCACGGAAGAGCTCCTCGATTCGCGCGCAGGCGTCGCCCCGCGCCGCGTCCGCATCCGCCGCCGGGGCCGGGGGATGCGCCGCGGGAGGATGGGCCGCCAGCACGGCCAGATCCACCGGGCGGGTCCACTGGGGCCAGCTGCCCACCAGGCTGGCCGACACGGCCAGCACGAGCGCCAGGTTGAGCAGCAAGACCGTCACCACCAGCGCCTCAAGCAGCCGGCCCGCGACCCTGTGGCCCACGGGTGCGGGGAGGGCCCGGCTCACGGTGCGCCCCCGCCCTGCAGGCTTTCGTAGCTCTGCAGCGCGACCTGGCGCAGCTCCCAGCCCGAGGCCAGCGTGTGGCAGCGGTGCACGATGGCCACCATGAGGACGGCGTCCAGCAGGAGGATCCAGGGCAGCAGGGCAGCGGCGCGGGGCATGCCGACTCGCGGATGAGAGTGCTCCACGGGATTATACTGCAATCTCCCATGCCACTTCACCCTCTCGAGCCCGTCGCGCTGGCAGCAGGGGCCCTGCTGCTGGCTGCAGGCACAGCCGGCTGCAGCGCGGGCGAGGAGCTCAGCTTCCTCGTCGTGTCCATGGACACCTTCCGCGCCGATCGCCTGGGCGCCGTGGATGCCAGGGGCCAGGCCGTGACACCGAACCTGGATCGGCTGTCGGAGGACAGCCTGGTGTTCACGCGCGCCTTCTCCCAGGCCAACGAGACCCTCTACTCCCACGCATCGCTGTTCACCGGTGTCTACGCCAGCGAGCTGGGAGAGCTGGCCTACGAGACCTTCCGCCTGCCCCACGACAGCGTCACCATCGCCGCGCAGCTGGGCCAGGCCGGCTACCGCACCGAGGCGGTGGTGGCCGGAGGCCACCTCTCTCCGCACTTCGGCATCAGCGCGGGGTTCCAGCGCTACCAGGTGATGCAGGACTTCGCGTCGTTCCAGCAGACCGTCCCGGCCGCGCTGGAGCGGCTGGAGGTGCTGGAGGCGCTGGACCGCCCCTTCCTGCTCTTCGTGCACGGCTACGACACCCACACGCCCTACGCGCGGCCAGGGCCTCTCTTCCGCCAGGCCACCCCGGGCTACTCCGGGCCCATGCTCCGGGCGGCGCGCAACCCTCTCACCTACGAGCGCATCCTGTGGGAGACCTACTACCCCGACTTCGAGCCCAGCCAGCGGAGCGACGACCTGGGGAACAACTTCATCAGCCCCAGCAGCTTCGACGAGCTGGAGCGCTACGCCAGCGCCCACCCCGAGCTCGGCCTGGCTCTGGGGCAGGAGGACCTGGACTTCCTGGTGGGCACCTACGGCGCCGCGGCCCGCGGGGCCGACTTCTTCGTGGAAGCGCTGCTGGATGGGCTGGAGGAGCAGGGACTCAGCGAGCACACCGTGGTGGTGATCCTGTCCGATCACGGCGAAGACCTGCTGGATCACGGTCACTTCAACCACCGCCTGTCGCTGCACGACGAGAACGTGCACGTCCCGCTGCTGCTCCGGGTGCCAGGACAGGCCCCGGCTCGGGTGGACGAGCCCGTGGCCCTGGTGGACGTGATGCCCACCGTGGCGGCGTTGGCCGGCCTCCGCGCGCGCCCCGGACGCGGTCGGAGCCTGCTGGAGCCCTCCACCGGCCGCGCCATCTGGTCCGAGTCCATGCGCGGCGATGTCTCGGTGCGCAGCGTCGCTGGGCGCCTCAGCCTGCCCCTGGCGCAGTCCCAGCTGGCGGAGCTGACAGACGCCCCGCCCGAAGGGGCCTGGATGACCGACGCCGGAGGCGACGCGCTGGCCTGGTCCGACCCCCTCCGTGGATCCCTCTGGAGCGCCCTGTGCGACGCCCGACCCTGACCGGCGCCCTGCTGATCCTGGTGGCCGCCGGGCTGGCCAGCCACGCGGCCTGGACCGCCTGGCGTGGTCCCGCCCTCCGCTACCCGCAGGCTGTGGGGGCGCTGCTGGCCAGCGTGGACCTGGACGGGGACGGCAGCCTGTCCGCCCAGGAGTTCCTGGAGCTGGCGCCCGCCGAGACACCCATGGCCATCTACGATCTCGACGGAGACGACAGCTTGGATGCCCGCGAGCTGGAGGTGGCCATGCTGGCGGTGGATCCCCTGTGGATGACCTGGCTGCCCTATTGAATATCGGGGGCGCTGCCCTTGACCGCCACGGGGCTGCGGCCGGGGAGCTCGTGGAGATCCGCCTCTGGCAGGCTGTACAGCACCGCCAGCAGCGACAGGTTGAGCAGCAGCACGAGCAGCGCCAGCGCCAGGTACCGGCGCTGGCGGCGATCTCCAGGGGGTCCGGGGGGCATCAGCGCACCCTGGGCAGCAGGTTCTGCTGTGGCAGCAGCGGGCTGATGCTGGTCAGGATCAGCTCCAGCTCCCAGAGATCGAGGGCCCCACTGTGATCGGCGTCGAGGGTGGCGAAGGGCAGCACGCCGTCGGAGACACGCTCGTACTCCAGGCGCGAGACCAGCTCGTCGGCGTCACTGTCGAGCGCCGCCATGAAGTCCGCCGCGACCCTGGGGTGAGCCGGGGCGGTGGTCCGCAGGCAGAGCGCCACCGCTCCCAGGCTGAGACCCACGGCCGCTGCGGCGATGGCGAGGTCGATCCGTCGGGCTGCGATGGACATGTGCTGCCGCTAACCCGTGCATGCTGGGTTCGGCAGGTCGCAGCTCGCTCGCCGCGCTTTCAGCCCGCCGCCAGCGCCAGGACCAACACCACCTCCAGACCACCCCCCGGATGGTTCCGCGCCCTCACCGTCCCGCCCATGCGCTCCACCAGCCCCGCCACCAGCGCCAGGCCGATGCCGGTGCCCTCGGTGCTGCGCGTCAGCTCGCGCTCGCCGCGGAAGAAGGGCTGGAAGATCCGCTGGAGCTGCCGCTCGGGCACACCCGGGCCGTGGTCGCGCACCGCCACGCACACCCGCCCCTGCGACCGCCAGGCGCGCAGCACCACGCGCCTGTCCTCGGCGCCCGCCGCGAACTTGAGGGCGTTGTCCACCAGGTTCACGAGCGCCTGCAGCAGCGCGTCGCGGTCCATGGCCACCGCGGGCAGCTCCGGCGCCACGTCCAGCTCCAGGGCGAAGCCCTGCTGGCGCGCGTGGGCCTCCAGGACCTCCACGGCCTGCCGCAGCACCTCGTCTACGGAGCCCACCACCCGCTGCACCTGGCGCGAGCCCCGCTCCAGGCGGGACAGCTCCAGCACGTTGCCGATCAGCCGCGACAGGCGCTCGGACTCCGCGGTGATGGTGCGGTAGTACTCCTGGCGACGCTGGTCGTCGGGCAGCATGCCGTCGCGCAGGATCTCCGCCATCATGCGGATGGAGGTGAGGGGGGTCTTGAGCTCGTGGGAGACCGCGGCCACGAAGTCGCTGCGCCGCTGCGCGTAGTCCACCCGCGCCGCCACGCCCCGGTACAGCACCAGGCCGCCCAGGGCCGACAGCACCAGCAGCACCAGGCCGAGCAGCACCACCGCCACCTGCCCCGAGGGGGTCTCGGCCGGAATGCGGTCCAGGCCCAGGCTCAGCGTGAGATCCTGGAAAGGCGCCGCGAAGCTGTGCGGGTAGCGATAGCGCCGGCCCCGGGCGCTGTCTCCGCCCCAGCCCAGCTCCACGTAGCGGGCCAGGGCGCTGCTGGCGGGCACGGCCGAGAGCTGGGCCTGCAGCGCCGGCACGCGCAGCACCAGGCCCTGGCGCCAGGTCTCGGCCCCGATGCGCACGCTGCGGTGCAGGGCCAGGTGCTCCTGGTCCAACAGGGTGCCGGACAGCGGCGAGATCTCCACGTCCACCTGCTCCTCGGCGCGCAGGGGCACGGCGGCCTCGACGGCGGCGTCGCCCTGGCGCTGGTTGTAGCGCTGGGGGTCGTCCCAGCTCTGCAGGGAGTCCACCTGCATGTCGGAGGCCAGCAGGTTGGCGTCCAACACCTGCTGGAGGTCGCCTTCGTTCTGCTGGAAGGGCTCCACCGCCTGGCGCTGCTGCACCACGGACTGGGCGCTGCGGCTGCCCCGCCCCGACACGGCGCGGTTCAGCGTGTTGTAGAGATCCTCGGTGCGCTCCTGCACACCCTGCCGGGCCGGGGGATCGACCTGCGCCACCAGCGGCTCTTCCTCGACCACCGCGGGCACCACCGGGGCCGGATCCCAGCTCACCGTGGCCAGCAGCCCCACCAGCTGGGCCTCGATGGCCAGCACACCGCCGTCGGGGCCAGCCCGGTAGTTGTCGGTGGCCAGCTGCTGCTCGCTGGGGCGGGGTCGCAGCGGCGTGTACAGCGTGCCGCCGGGCTCCAGCTGGAAGTAGCCCAGGATCAGGGGATCGCTGGAGGGCTCCGACAGGGGCGAGCGCACCAGCCCGGCCATGCCCGGCACCTGGCCCTCGGGCACGAAGAAGTAACGGTACTCCAGGAAGGAGCGCGCCTCCTCGCGCAGGGTCAGCTCGGTGAGCTCCCGCTCCAGCTCGTCGAAGATGCGCTGGGAGACCAGGCTGTGGCGCAGGGCCTGCTCACGCTGCACGCTGTGCAGGGTGCGCGCCAGCAGCAGGCCCACCCCCAGCACCAGCAGCAGGCCCAGGGCCAGCAGCAGCCCGCGCACCCGGGCCATGCTCGCGGCGGGGCTAGCCCCCATGGCCCGACGCCAGCCGGTAGCCCACCCCGCGCACCGTCTCGATCACCGGGTCCTGGGTCAGGGTGGCCAGCTTGCGGCGCAGCTTGACCACCTGCATGTCCACGCAGCGGGTCTCTACGGCCTCGACACGCTGGTAGCCCCACACCTCCCTGAGCAGCTCATCGCGGCCCAGGGCGCGGTCGCCGGCCGAAGCGAAGTGGGCCAGCAATTCCACGTCCCGCAGGCTCAGCTCCACGCTGCGCTCACCGTGGCTGGCGCTGAGGCGCTGGCCGTCCACAGTCACGGGCCCCGCCTGGAAGCGCTCGGCGGGACGCACCCCCACCCGCCGCAGCAGGGCCTTGACCCGCGCCACCAGCTGCGCCACCGAGAACGGCTTGGTGACGTAGTCGTCCGCGCCCGCCTCGAAGCCCTGCAGCACGTCCTGCTCCGAGCCGCGGGCCGTCAGCAGCAGGATGGCCTGGTGGGGCCGGGCCTCGCGGGCGCGCTGGCAGATGGTGAAGCCGTCCACGCCGGGGAGCATCACGTCCAGCAGCAGCAGCTCCCAGTCTCCCCGCAGGGCCCGATCGAGCCCCTCGCTCCCGTGGGCCACGCCCACCGGGGCGTAGCCATGGAACGCGAGCAGATCGCAGATGCCCATGCGAATGGCGCGCTCGTCTTCGACCACCAGGATGCGGGGCTTCATGGGTCGACCATCGCCGCAGCGGCGAGCGAGGGCAAGTAAACGCTCTGTAACTCAGCGGTTGACGGCCCCGGCCGCGGTGCGCACAGAGCCCCCGAAGGAGGTGCCCATGGCAGCCCAAGACGGAGACGGGACCGCGCTCGCAGAGCGCCTGGTGGACCTGGAGGTGCGCATGGCCTTCCTGGAGCACAGCCTGGCGGAGCTGGACTCTGTGGTCTGCAAGGCCACCGAGGAGCTGGGCCAGGTGCGCGCGGTGGTCAAGGCCATCCAGAGCAGCGCCGAACAGGTGAGCAGCGAGGTCCGCCTGGGCAGCCTGGAGGAAGAGGTCCCGCCCCACTACTGAGGCTCTCGGCCCGCATGGCCGCTGAGCCCGATCCGGATCGGGTCGACGCCGCCAGCCATCTGCAGTAGCATGGCCCTTGCTTCCTGCACTTTCACCCTCTCTTCCGGGGACATCCATGCGCATCACCCTGCTTCTGGCGCTGCTGCTCTGCGGCTGCGGCGACGAGCTCAAGGACGACGACACGGGCCCCGCGGAGCAGTGCGAACCCAGCGCGGAGATCCCCTACGACAGCGTGGACCAGGACTGCGACGGCGCCGACCTGACCGACGTGGACGGCGACAGCTACGACTCGGCGGAGGTCTCGGGGGGGACGGACTGCGATGACGCGGACGCGGCTGTGCATCCCGGCGCCACCGAGAGCTGCAGCGGGGTGGACGACGACTGCGACGGCCTGGTGGACGACGACGATCCCAGCGTCACCGGGCGCGAGATGTGGTACGCCGACAGCGACGGCGATGGCTACGGAGACAGCGAGGACTCACAGCCGGCCTGCGAGCAGCCCAGCGGCAGGGTGGAGGACGACAGCGACTGCGACGACGGCGACGCCGCGGTGAATCCCGACGCCGAGGAGGTCTGCGACTCCATCGACAACGACTGTGACGGGCTCAGCGACGACGAGGACGACGGCGTCACCGGGCGCGAGATGTGGTACGCCGACGACGACGGCGACGGCTATGGAGACGCAGCGGACTACTCGCCCGGCTGCGAGGCGCCCTCCGGCTACGTGGCTGACGACTCCGACTGCGACGACAGCAGCGCCGAGGTCAACCCCGCCGCCACCGAGAGCTGCAGCGGCGTGGACGACGACTGCGACGGGCTGGTGGACGACGAGGACGACAGCGTCACAGGCCGCAGCATGTGGTACGCCGACGAAGACGGCGACGGCTACGGCGACCCGGATGACTACGGCCCCGCCTGCGAGCAGCCCAGCGGCAGGGTGGTCGACGACAGCGACGGCGACGACAGCGACGCCGATGTCAACCCCGGCGCCACCGAGAGCTGCAGCGGCGTGGATGACGACTGCGACGGCCTGGTGGACGACGACGACTCCAGCGTCACCGGGCGCGACATGTGGTACGCCGACAGCGACGGCGACGGCTATGGAGACGCAGCGGACCACTCGCCCGGCTGCGAGGCGCCCTCCGGCTACGTGGCCGACGACTCCGACTGCGACGACGGCGATGCAGAGGTCCATCCAGCCGCCACCGAGAGCTGCAGCGGCGTGGACGACAACTGCGACGGGCTGGTGGACGACGACGACAGCGGTGTCACGGGAGTGCACACCTGGTACGCCGACAGCGACGGCGACGGCTATGGAGACGAGGACAGCACCTGGGAGAGCTGCACGCGGCCCAGCGGATATGCCAGCAACCCCAGCGACTGCGACCACAGCGACGCCGCGGTGAACCCTGCGGCAGCCGAGACCTGCAACAGCGTGGACGACGACTGCGACGGGCTGGTAGACGACGACGACTCCAGCGTCACCGGCCGCAGCATGTGGTACGCCGACGACGACGGCGACGGCTATGGAGACGCAGCGGACCACTCGCCCGCCTGCACGCAGCCCAGCGGGTTCGTGGCCGACAGCAGCGACTGCGATGATACCGACGGGGACGCATATCCAGGAGCCGACGACGACTGGTACGACGGCGTGGACTCCGACTGCGACGGCGCCAGCGACTACGACCAGGACGGCGACGGCTACGACCATGACGCCTACAGCGGCGACGACTGCGATGACGAGGACGGCGCCATCAGCCCCGGCGCCGCCGAGGTCTGCGACGACGGCGTCGACAACGACTGTGACGGGACGGGGGAGGGGTGTGGGATCGAAGGGGAGAACGACCTGTCGACCGTGGACGATGTCATCGGCTACGTCGAGGACTGGTACGGGATGTCGGTCAGCGGTGGAGGCGACTTCGACGGTGACGGCTACGACGACGTGATCATCGGCCACCCCTACGACCAGTCTGGGGGCTCCATCTTCGGAGAAGCCTATGTGGGCTATGGCTGCGCAGTGCCCGGTGACTCCAGCTGCCAGGGTGCGTACGGCCTTCACACCTACACCAACGGCAGCCTGGCGGGCTGGTCCGTGGCCATGATCGGCGACCTGGACGACGACGGCTACGACGACATCGCGGTGGGATCCCCGGGCGAGAGCACCATGGGCAGCTCGGCGGGCGCCGCCTACGTGGTGCTGGGCTGGAACAGCACGGGCGGCGGCAGCATGACCCTCACCAGCGGATCCGACGTCAGCCTGCTGGGAGACTCCAGCGGCGACCTGGCGGGTTCCGCCGTAGCGGCGGCCGGAGATCCCAACGGCGACGGCTACCAGGATCTGCTCGTGGGATCACCCGACGAGAGCACCGGCGGCAGCAGCGCGGGCGCCGCCTACCTGACCTCGGGCCCGCTCACCGGGAGCCACACCCTGTCCTCCAGCACGGCCGTGTTGTTCGGGGTGGCCGCCAGCGACGCGGCCGGCCACGCCCTCGCGGGCGTCGGCGACACCGACGGTGACGGGCTGGACGACGTCCTCGTAGGGGCCTACGGCGCCGATGACTCCGGCTCCTCCGCGGGAGCAGCGTACCTGCTGCTGGGTCCGGTCTCGGGGGACCTGTGGCTCGACGAGGCCGACGCCATCCTGCTGGGAGAGGCAGCCGGCGATCTCGCGGGACGCGCGGTGGGAGGAGGAGGCGACGTCGATGGCGATGGAGCAAGCGACGTCTTGATCGGCGCCCCCATGGAAGACACCGGCGGCAACTCCGCTGGAGCCGCGTACCTGCTGCTTGGTCCGGTCAGCGGCTCGATCTCCCTGGCCTCCTCCGACGCCAAGCTCACCGGCGAGGCCGCCGATGACTGGGCTGGCCTGTCGGTGGCCATCGCCGGAGACGTGAGCGGAGACGGCAGCGACGACCTGCTCATCGGCGCTCCCTACGAGGACGCCAACGGCTCGGCCGCAGGCGCCGCCTACCTGGTGCGCGGCCCGGTGACCGGCACCGTAGGTCTGGCCTCGGCCGCGGCCAAGATGCTGGGCACCACCACCAACATGCAGGCCGGCTACTCGGTGTCGAGGGCGGGAGACTACGACGGCGACACGTACGACGACATCCTGATCGGCTCGCCGCGCCCGTACTGGTCTGGCGGAGCCTACGTCCTGCTCGGCGGCGGCATGTAGTCCACGCCCCGGCGGCGTCAACCTTCGCCCTCTCCAGTCCACTCATGGCTCTGGATTCCCCTCCAAGACAGCATCGCACCCGCGCTGCGCTGCTGGGCTTCTGCATCGAGGTGGCCGAGCGAATGCGCGGCGAGGTCGGCTGCGCTGGCCTGGTGGTCGACACCAAAGAAGGCGCACGCTCCTTCTACGACCGCTACGGCTTCGTGGAGCTCGAGGCCGAGGAAGGTATGGCGCTCGCGCTGCCCCGGCCGGTCCCCGTGCTCCTGCCCCTCGGATCGATACCACGACGGTCCAAGAGCTCCTGACGGATCGTTCGCTCTCGCGATCCTGTACTACGGCGCCTTCACCACCTCGACCCAAGCGGAAACGAAGAACAGCCCGCTGCATTCGCCGGGGGCTGTCTGTCGATGGCGAGCCATTATGAGAGCGATCCGAGTAGCCGACGACGTGAAGCCACTCTCCGATCTGAAGACGAAAGCCGGAGATATCGTTCGGCAGGCAGAGGAAACAGGGAGGCCAGTGATCATCACCCGACACGGTCGGAGCGTAGCCGTGGTGCTGTCTGTCGAAGCCTACGACGAGTTTCAGACCCTTGCTGCGCGGGCCGAGCTGCAGCGGGCGATCGCCCAGGCGGAACGTGATGTTGCGGAGGGCCGCACCATCTCTCACGAAGAGGTGGTAGAGCGCTGGGAGAGGAGGCTTGGCGTGGAGCTGGGCGATGAGGGTTGAATGGACCGAGCGATCTCTCACTGACCTCGATGACGCCTTCGCATACATCGATGGCCGCGACCCGGAGGCCGCGCACAGATTCTTTCGTGGGATGTTCAAGGCGGTGAAAGCGCTCGCAGCATTCCCCGAGCTGGGGCCGTTGCTCTACGACCTGGATCCACCTGGGTTCTACCGCCAACTCGTCCGTGGCCACCATCGCGTGTTCAACAGAGTGGAGCAGGACGTGGTCCTGGTGCTACGCGTCTGGGACGCACGTCGCGACCCGAACGCGATCAACATCACGGAGTAGCAGGAGCCTTCTGGTTCGCTCGCCAACACCACGTTCCCCTTCCAGCTCCCTCTAGAACTGGAAGTAGATGAACGTGGGGCCCTGCTCCGGCGCCAGCAGGGCGATGCCCACCAGGCAGCTGGCCAGGCACAGGGCCTGGCCGGCGCTGCTGCGCAGGAGCCGCGGCCACAGGCCCCAGCGCTGCTGGGCCAGCATGCCGCCCAGCACCACCCCCAGCGCCAGCAGCGCCCAGCCGGCGGCCATCCAGGGCGCCGCCAGTGGCGCGGTCAGCAACCCCAGCGCTCCGCTGGCCAGCCCCGCGTAGATGGTGAGCGCGTCGGCCATGGTGGCGGCCCGGAACAGCACCAGGCCCCCGGCCCACAGGTGGAAGGTCACCAGCACCGCCAGCCCGTGCATGGCCGCGGCGCCCAGCAGGGCCTCCAGCCGTGCCAGGGGCCGCAGCAGCAGCCGGTGCAGCACCAGCAGGGCGCCGTGGTACAGCCCCCACAGCATGAAGTGCCAGGCCGCGCCGTGCCACAGCCCCGCCAGGGCCATGGTCAGGGCCAGGTTGCACAGGGTGCGCGTGTCGCCACGGCGGTTGCCCCCCAGGGGCCTGTACAGGTAGTCCCGGAACCACTCCGACAACGACACGTGCCAGCGCCGCCAGATGTCGCGTGGGTTGCGCGCCAGGAACGGCAGCTTGAAGTTGGGCACCAGCTCGATGCCCAGCATGCGGGCCGAGCCGCGGGCGATGTCGGTGTAGCCCGCGAAGTCGAAGTACAGCTGCAGGGTGAAGGCGTAGGTGGCCAGCAGCTGCATGCCCGCCGAGGCCCCGGCGGGCGCGCCGTACACCTGCTCCACCAGCACGGCCAGGTTGTCGGCCAGCGCGCACTTCTGGAACAGGCCCCAGGCCACCATCAGCGCGCCGCGGCCGAAGGCGTCGCCGCTCACCCGCAGCCGCGCCAGAGCTTCGAGCTGCGGCAGCAGGCGGCGGGCCCGCTCGATGGGGCCGGCCACCAGCTGGGGGAAGAAGATCACGAACAGCAGGAAGCGCGGGAAGGACCGGCAGGCCTGGATCTCGCCCCGGTACACATCCACGGCGTAGCCCATGGCCTGGAAGGTGTGGAAGCTGATGGCCAGGGGCAGCAGGATGTCCGCTGGCAGCCAGCGCGGCATGAACCCCGTACCCGGCAGCAGGTGCAGGTTGTCCAGCAGGAACTGGCCGTACTTGAACACCGCCAGGATGGCCAGGTTGGCCACCACGGCGAGGGCCAGCCAGGCCCGCCGCTGCCGGCCCTGGGCCCCGGCCTGCATGCGCAGCGCCGCCACCCAGTCGATCCAGGCCACCAGCACCAGCAGCCCCACGAAGGGCACGCTCCAGGCGGCGTAGAACAGCACGCTGGCCGCGAGCAGCAGCCCGGCTCGCCAGCCCCGAGGCAGCAGCTGGAACAGGACGATGGTGCCCGCCAGCAGCCCCAGGTAGGCGAAGGAGTTGAACTGCATGGCTAGTCGCAGTCCCCTTCGCACAGGGGGGCCAGCCAGTCGGGGCGGGGGGCTGCGGGATCCTCCAGCAGGGCGGAGGCCTGCTCGACCAGCGCCGAGCGCTGCTCCGCCTCAATCCGGAACCGCGCCAGGAACTCGATGCTCTGCCAGGCCTGCTGCCCGTACTCGTCGCGGGAGCGGTAGCGCACCACCGCGATCTCCAGCGGCTCTTGGCGCCCGCCACCGCTGGCCGCCGCCCACAGGGCTCGACGCCAGCTGTCCACGGCGGCATCGAGATCGGTCACGTCCACCACCAGCCCGCTCCGCTCGCCGTCCCTCCAGCGGGAGATGCGCCAGGGCTCCAGGGCCTGCGCCGAGCCCAGCAGCTCCGCGGAGGGCCGCGCCACTGCGGGCCGCAGGGCAGCGTCGGGGGCAGGCGCCACCGGTGCACGGGCCTGCCGGGCGCTGATGGCCTGGTCGAGCTCCGGCGCCAGCCGCTCCACCAGGTGATCGGCGATCAGATCGTAGGCGGCGCGGTAGAAGTGATGCTCCCCAGGCCCTTGGGTGAGGGGATGACCGGCGGGCAGGTTCTGCAGGACCCAGGGCCAGGGCTCCAGCAGCGGCAGCCCCAGGGCGGAGGCCTCCTCGGCCAGCATGCTCACCTGGGCCTCGATCTGCTCGTCCCCCAGGGCCAGCCCCCAGCCGCTGTAGTCGTCCACCCGCAGCAGGTCCACCAGGTAGACACGCACCCCCTGCTGCGCCGCGTGCCGCTGGATGGCCGCCAGCATCCGGTGTAGATGCCGCCGGCCTGTGGGATCCACCCGATCCTGCACCGCAGCCAGGGGCAGATCCTGCAGGGGCCAGGGGTTGCGGTGCGCGGAGTTCATGGGCACGGGCAGCCCGTCATCGGACCAGCGGGTGGTGAGGTCCTGGGCGCCCAGATCCCGCATGCTGTGGCGGTCCAGGAAGAAGATGGCCGCCTGCACGCTGCCCGCGGGCTGCTGGGAAAACGAGGTGAGGCCGTGCACCAGCGACTGCCCGGCGCTGCACAGGTTGAACACGTCCAGGGGCCGGCCCGCGGTGCGCGGGTGCAGGCGCAGGCGGTCCTGCAGCCAGCCGGGCAGGCTCTCGGTGCTGGGTGCGGGCGCCACATCCGCGCGCGAGCCAGCGAGCGAGGTGCCGAAGGCCGCCACGCGGAAGCTGTCGTCCTGGACAGCGGCGCGCAGATCAGGGCCTCCTTCCCCCAGGTCCCAGCGGGGCACGCGCAGCCGGCGCGCCCAGCGCACCAGGAGGGACCGATCGGTGGCCAGCCAGAACAGATCGCCGCTGCCCGGCTGGAAGGCCGCCGCGCCGCGGGCCTGGAGGGGGCGGTCCACGACGCCATCGGCGGCCGGCGGGTTGAAGGTGAAGCCCAGGTGGTCGTCGGTGCGGATCACCCACGAAAAGGGCTGACCCCACCGGTCATCCAGGACCAGGATCTCGTCGCTGTCGGGCGCGGCCACCAGCCCGGTGGGAGCGAGCAGGGGCAGGTGACCCGGCGGGTACTCCTCGCCCGGGTAGTAGCCGGGATCTTCCCCGCGCTGGCTGAGGCTGGTGTGCATGAGATCGGAGAGCACGGGCGGCTCCCCGCCCTCCAGCCGCTCGCGCTCCAAGTGCAGCAGCTCACCTTCGCGCAGCAGCAGCCACAGATCGCCGCTGCGGTCCAGCGCCAGCGAGATGGGCACGGCCAGCCCGAAGCGCGCCACCACGCGCGGCTGGCCGCCTCCGCGCGGCACCGCGCGCAGCACCTCCTGCTCGTGATCCAGCACCCAGGCCTCGCCCTGCCAGACGGCCAGATCCCAGAGCAGGGGCTCGGCGCGCTGCACGGGCTGGTGGTAGGGCGGCAGGCTGCTCACGCTGCCCACAGAATCCACATGGCGCAGGGTGTGGCTGCCCGCATCGATCACGAACACGCCGCCTTCGCCGTCCGCCGCCAGGTGGGAGGGGGAGGAGAACAGGGCCTGCCCGGGCGCACCGTCGCGGTGGCCCGCCTGGCCTGGTGTGCCGGCCCACCAGCTGGAGGTCCGACGATCGGGCAGCAGGCGCTTGAGCACCTGGTTGCCGCTGTCGGCCACCACCAGCACCCCCGGCTCGATGAAGGCCAGGTCGGCGGGATCCTGGAAGCGCACCTGGGCCCCGGAGCCGTCCTGATCGCCGCTGCTGAGCCCGCCCAGCACCCAGGTCTGGTCCTGCTGCGGTGGGGCATGGCGCCGGCCGGCGGGCAGGGCCACGCTGGAGGGCACACCCAGCAGCTCCAGCAGCTGGCCCGCCAGCAGCCGGTTGCCGTCGGCGGTGGGGTGGCAGTGGTCCAGGAAGTCGCCCGGCCCAAGCGCGCGGGTGTTCAGGTCCACCAGGCGCACCAGCGCGTCGTCGTCGAGCAGCCGCCCCACCTGGACGGCCGCGTCGTAGAGCTGCTGCTCCGAGCCGGCCGGCACCAGAAAGCTCTCGTCGAGGGGCGTGAGGAAGAAGGTGGCCTGGCGGCCCTCGGCCCGCAGCAGCGCCACCAGATCCCGGAGGGCCTGCACCTGGGCGCTGTCGGGCCCCAGCTCCAGCTGCAGGTAGTGGGGTCGCACCCGCAGCTGGTACAGCGCCGGCGCCAGCTCCGGATCCAGATCGCCGGCGCCGTTCAGCTCGGGGAAGGCCCGGCTCCAGGCCCGCACCAGCCGCGCGCGCAGGCCGCCGAAGCCACCACGGGTGCGGTGCAGATCCTCCCAGGAGGGAGCGCCGCCACCCCCGCCACCGTCCAACAGGAAGGGCAGGGCGTGGGTGTCCGGCTCGGCGGCGTAGGCCTGGCTGAAGTAGCGCAGGTTCAGCTCCACCAGCAGCTCCAGCTCCCCGTCGGGATCCAGCTCCTGGAGCTGCTCCACCAGCAGCAGCAGATCGGCGGGCAGCATGCCCGGGGACGACAGCTCGTGGATGGACACGGAGGCGGAGGCGGGGATGGCCTGGTTCATCAGGGGGACCAGGCGATGGCGCTCCCAGCCCGCTCCCAGGCGCCGCTCCAGCAAGGTGCCCGCCACCACCGAGTCCCCCATGACCAGCACCCTGCGATGGGCGGGATCGCTGCCGGCGACGCTGAGCGCGCTGCGCAGCGCGGCGGGGGAGTCCAGCGCCGGCCCCGCCGGGTCCTCGTCGGTGATCGGCCAGGCCCAGGAGGCCAGCCAGGCCAGCACCAGGGCCAGCAGCAGCCCCCAGGCGAGGCCCGGCAGCGGCAGCCGACCGCCGACTCGCGGAGGGGCAGCGGTGGCAGCGGACAGCGGAGGCGAAGTGAAGAGCATCGGGAGGCGCTCTCTCGGCGAGCGTTGCTGACGATATCATCTATGGGCGCCTCGGCCCGGCCCCTCCCCATCCGGAGACAGGATAGGGCGAGCGCCTCGATTCAACCCAAGCTGAGGAGCCCATGCCCCCGTCCGCCGGAATGGGACGCGCCGCGTGGGCCGTGCTGGCGGGTCTGCTGCTGTACCTGTCCAGCCAGGTCTCGCTGCTGGCGGCCTTCCCGCTGTGGTTCTGGGATCCCGAGGCGCTGCACAACGCCACCGTGGCCCGCGAGTGCCTGGTGGGGCACGCCGATCAGCTGCTGCAGCTGCAGTACATGGACTTCTGCGGCGGCTGCACCGCCGTGTCCCTGGCGGGCTGGGGCATCTTCGAGCTGGTAGGGTTCGGCTTCGCCGCCTGGAAGGCGGTGCCGTTGCTGGTCGGCGTGGGCATCCTGTGGACCGGCGCCGCCCTGCTGGCCCGCGGCGCCGGTCCAGCCGCCGCCGTGGCCTTCGCCCTGCTGCTGGCCCTGGCCCCCACCCTGGTAGCCCAGATGCAGCTGATGGCCTGGGGCAACCACTACGAGGTGATGCTGCTGGTGGTGCTGCAGGGCTGGATCGTGACCCGGGTGCTGGAGCGCGCAGGCCACGGCTGGTGGTTCGCCTGGGGCCTGTCCGCGGGCCTGGGGATCTGGTTCTGCCTGTCGTCGGCCTTCGCGCTGCCCTGCCTGGCGCTGCTGGTGGCCGCGAGCCTCCCCTGGAGACGCTGGCTGCCCCGCGTACCCAGCGCCGCGGCGGGTCTGGCGCTGGGCCTGGCGCCCATGCTCGTCTACCGCCAGGTGGTGGGCGGCTCCGCCACCCGCGTCTTCGAGAACGCCGAGTGGCTGCAGGGCCCCCTGCTGGCCAAGTCCTGGGAGGCCCTGCTGGGAGCCCACGCCCAGGTGCTGCTCACCACGCCCTCGGGCGCGGCCGGCGGTGGCTGGCTGGTGCTGGTGGGGCTGTGGGGGGCCGTGCTGGCGGCCCTGGTGCTGGATCGGCGCAGGGCGGCGGTCCCCCTGGCCCTGCTGGCCGGGGCCCTGGGCCAGTACGTGCTGGGTCCCCTGCGGGCCGACGTGAACCTCGGCGGGGGCGTGGCGCCCATCGTCATCCGCTACCTGAACCCGGTCATGCTGGCCTGGGTGCTGGCGGCGGGTGCCGGGCTCGGCCTGGCCTGGCGCAGGCGCGGCGCGTGGCGGCTGCTGGCCCTGGGCCTGGCCGCGCTGGTGCTGGTGCCCGGCCTGCTGGCGCGCGCCCGCTGGGTGCGCGACGGCCTGAGCGTCGACCCACCGGCCCTGTCCCAGGTCCAGGCCCACAGCTACGGCAACTTCAACGGCAACGGGCTGCGGAACATCGACGCGCAGACCCTGCTGGCCGACCAGGGCAGCGACCTGGTGTCCCGGGTGAACCGCCAGCGGGCCTACGCCCTGCGGCTGGCACCGGATTTCTTGGAGGCCAGCCCCGAAGACGCCCTGGCACTGCTGCAGCACCTCCGCTCTCTCCCCGCCCCGTCCAGCTGGTACCTGGGGGGCCTGGCTGTCGAGCTCAACGCCCTGCAGCGCTACGGGCACGTGACCACCCAGGACTACCTGCCCCAGCTCAGCGTGCTGCTGCAGGCGGGCAGCGATGAAGAGGTGGCCGCCCTGGCCGCTCCGCTGTGGCTGGGGAATCCTGGCTTGGCGGACCACCCGAGCATCCAGCTGGCCGGCTGCGTGCTCTGCCCAGCCGAGGGCGTCGCCCTGGCGCGCCCAGCAGAGCATCCGGACAAGGTGCCCGACCTGGGAACATTGGTGGAAGGCGGTGAGCAGGCCCTGGCCACCGATCCGCAGCGGCGCGCCGCCCAGCTCCGGGGCATCGGTGCGCTGTGGGGCGACACCCAGGGCTGGCGGATCGAGAGCGCGCAGCGCCTGGCCGGGCGGCTGCCCGAGGCCGACGCCGAGCCCTTCCTGGAGGGCTTCGCGCTGGGCCGAGCCACGCGCTGGGTGTCCCAGCCCGAGGCCGACACGCCGGCCGAACGCGTCCCGCCCACCTGGCCCTGATGTCCGGGATCCGTGCGGGTAACGTCCGTGTAAACGCCCCTGGCAGACCGCTTACCGAGCGCTTGCCCGCGGCCGTCGCTGCAGGCGGTATCTCCTAGGGTGCAATCCCCGGAGGTACCCCATGAGAACCAAGTCCCGACCCTGGACCACCGCCCTCGCCGCTGGCAGCATCCCGGTGGCCTTCTCCATCATGGCCGCCTGCTGCAACCACTTGGTGGGCAGCGTCATCGACTCCACCGCCGAGGCCGCGCCCGCCACCGCGGCAGCCGCGCCGGTGCAGCCGCAGGTGCTGACGGTGGCCCCCACCCTCACCGCGCCGGCTGCCACCGAGGCGCTGGCCAGCGAGGGCCTGGTGGACTTCTCCACGCGGCTGGACCGCGGCTCGGTGATGGCCTCGGGCGACGGCCTGGTGCGCATGGAGCTCACCATCGAGAGCCACCACCCGGTGAGCGCCACGCAGCGCCAGGCCACGGACCTGGTGGTGGTGCTGGACGAGTCGGGCTCCATGAGCGGCCAGAAGATCGACGACGCGCGCGCCGCCGCCGCCGAGCTGCTGGGCATGCTGGGGCCGGAGGACCGCTTCTCCCTGGTGAGCTTCGACAGCGACACCGAGGTGCGCATCCCCCTGGCCTACGCCACCCAGGAGGACCGCTACAGCTGGCTGCGCCGCATCGCCGCCATCGACGCGGGCGGCAGCACCGAGATGCAGCAGGGACTGGCCGAGGGCGCCGAGCAGCACTGCCCCGTGGCGGGCCGCGCGGCGCGCACCATCCTGATCTCAGACGGCATGCCCGACAGCCGCGACGGGCTCGAAGCCCAGGCCCGCGGCTTCGCCACCCGGGAGATCCCGCTCACCACGGTGGGCATCGGCACCGACTACGACGAGCAGCTGATGGTGAACCTCGCCGACGCGGGCACCGGCAACTTCTACTGGGTGGAGGCCCGCAACGACCTGGCCGCGGTGTTCTCCGACGAGTTCGACACGGCCCGCGAGACCGTGGCCTCCGGCCTGCAGGTGAGCCTGGACCTGGGCCCCGGCGTGCAGCTCGTGGACGCCTCCGGCTACCCCACCAGCGTCGCCGCGGGTCGGGCCAGCTTCGACGTGGGCAGCCTCTACGCCAGCCAGCGCCGCAGCTTCTGGATCACCCTGCGCGTGCCCACGGGCACCGTAGGCGAGCGCCCCCTGGCCACCGCGGCCCTGGACTGGCGCGCTCCCACCACCGGCCTGGCGAGCCTGCGCCTCGAGGCCAGCTCCATCCAGGTGGTGGCAGAGCAGGTCCGCTTCCTGGCCTCCATCGACAACGAGGCCTGGGGCCGCTCCGTGGTGGAAGAGGAGTACAACGTGCTGCGCAACGACGTGAGCCGGGCGGTGCAGGCCGGCGACCTGGGCCGGGCCCAGGTGGCCATCGACGACTACCGCGACCGCAACCGCAGCATGAACGAGGCCCTGGACAACCAGGCGGTGTGGGACAACTTCGAGGAGGTGGACTCGCTGGAGGCCCAGGTGCAGCAGCAGTTCGCCGGCGACGACCAGGCCGGGCGCCAGAACTACTTCGCCAAGACCCTCAACAGCCTGGCCTACGGATCTCGCCGAAGCGGACAGGCCAAGAGCTACTGATCGTCCAGCAGATCCACACCCCCACCCGGCGGCCAAGCGCCCACCAACCTACAGCTCCACCACCAGCGCCATGGGCGCGAGGTAGCCCAGACCACCAGCCAAGCGCCCACCAACCTACAACTTCACCACCAGAGCCACGGGCGCGAAGTAGCCCAAACCACCAACCTCACCCGGCAGCCACCACCGGGTGGGTTCTTTCTGGGAGGGCAGGCTATCCCCCGCCTGGAGGAGGAGGGCCGGCGGGGCCGCGAGGCGCTCGGCAGACCGCGGGATCCTCGGCCCAGGCCTCCATGAGCTGCGCCCGGTAGGCCAGCGAGGCCGCCACAGCCTGCTCCAGCTCCCGCTGGGCGAGATCCAGCTGCTCCGCCTCGATGTGCAGGCGGGCGATGGTCTCGCGCACCATGGCCTCGCGGTTGGGGCTGGTGGCGTCCATAGCCGGCGGCTGGTCCAGGAAGGCGCGCTGCAGCTGCAGGGCCTGCTCGTACCAGCCATGCAGCGCGTACACCCGGGTCAGCTCGTTGCGCGAAGCCTTGACGTGCAGCTCGATCTGCTCCAGCCCCCGCTCCGCCTGCTCCTGCTCGATGGCCTGGAACAGCTCCCGGCTGGCCACGGCGGCGGCGGCGCGGTCGCCCGCGGCCAGCGCGGCGTTGATCCGCTTGGCGATGTCATCGAGGAAGCGATCCCAGCCCTGGTCGGGAAAGACCCTCGTGTCGGCCATCATGAGTCCGCCTGCTTCCCCGAGCAGGTCCGAGCTGCAGTCTCAGGTGGGCACCCGGCCCAGCCCCCGGGGCTGCACCCAGCGCACGCCAGCGGGGACGGTCAAGGACCGCTGTCGCTCACTGAGGGCGGCCGCCTCGGCCTGCAGGGCGGCTACCCTGGTGTGCAGCTCCTCGGACCGCGCCACACGGGCGGCCTGCGCGGCCTCGTGGACCAGGCGCGACAACGTGTGCTCCGCGCTGAGCTTGCCCCAGGCAAAGCGAGGGCTGTGGAGGTCGTCGGAGATGGACCAGAGCTCCCAGAACTCCCCGGGGAAGCGCAGATCGCCGCCGGTCCGGACCGGCGCCAGGGAGCGCTCCGCCAGCTCCAGCCAGGCCTCGCAGGCCTTGGCCGCCAGCACCACGCTGCGGTTCGTGTGGCCCGCCTGTTCTTCTCGCTCGGCGGCCAGCTGCCACAGCGCGGCGCGCACCGCCAGCGACTCGGACCAGGGATCGAGGGTCTCCGGGTTGAAGGCCAGCTCTACCCGTTCGAGGTGGCTGCCGAGATAGGCCCAGGCCTCCGGACCGAACCAGCCCGCGGCGACCTGCTCGGCCAGGCGCTCCGGCACGGGTCGGCTGTCCAGCTGGTCGAGGTGCAGGCAGCGATCCAGCACGGGGCCAGCGGAGAGGCTGGCGGGGTCGATGGAGCGCGGCAGGCTCAGCCGGGAGCCCAGCGCCAGGGCGGTGAGCTGGCGGACCTGCTCACTCTCGCCGCGCAGGCTCGCCACCCGCGCCTGGTCACCCCTCTGCTTGGCGATGTTGCCGTCGATGCGCAGCACCAGGTCCGACCAGCAGCCCACACCATAGGCCTGGGGGCAGCGCACCCCGGGCCGGATCTCCGCCTGCTGGGCGGCAGAGCCACCCCACACCGTGCCGATGTCCACCGCTCCCTGCCCATCGATCCTGGCGCCGGGTACGCGCGCCCCTCCCGGAGGCGGGCTGGTTGGGGGATCTACGGGCTGGCCATCACAGCCCACCAGCGGGTGACAGGCCAGCAGCAGGACAGCGATGGCGCGCAGCGCAGACAGCAAGCTCGTTCCCAGGGCCGCGGGGCAGGATGAGGGGTCGCGCCATGATACCTCGGCTGTGCCCAAACGAGCGGCAAGTGCAGGTTCAGCGGCGGATCCATGATCTGGCGCAGCGGGGTGACGCTGGGCGCCGTGCCCTGCTGGATCAGTCCACCGGCTGCGGCGCCGAGCTGGGCACCACCTTGCGGAACACCTCTTTGGGCCAGCGCAGCACGCCGTCCACCATCAGCAGATCGTAGCGGGGGTGGATGCTGAAGAGCTCGCGGTTGAGCTTGAGGTAGGGCTCCAGCACGTTCCAGTCTTCCTGCAGGAAGGGATCGAAGCGGGCTCCGTTGAGCTGACCGGTGGAGACCGTGGCGTAGGGATCGTTCAGGTAGCAGCAGCCGCCGCTGGCCAGGGAGAACAGGTTGGTGCCCGGGTACTTGGTCTCCAGCCCGTACATCCGCCCGTCGTCCAGGCTGCACAGGCCGTTGATCACCAGGAAGCCCCCGTCGGTGCAGGGCCCGGCCATGAAGCTCTCAGCGGCGTAGTCCAGGCAGGTGCCGTTCACCACCACCCGCACGTTGCCCACCGCGTTGATCAGCGGGCGCCCGGCGGTGTTGCCGCGCACGAAGACCTCGCCACCCTTGGCGCCGTAGAGCAGGGTCTGCCCCACGTTGCCGTGGATGACGATGCGCCCGGACTTGAGCACCTGGCCCACCTGGTCCTGGGCGTCGCCGTGCACGTGCAGCTGGGCGCCGTCCATGCCGCTGCCCAGGTAGTCGCCGCTGGCTCCGAACACGTCGATGCGCACGCCTTGTGAGGCCGGACCCAGGCCGCAGCCGATGAAGCGGTCGCCGGCGCAGGCATAGACCACGAAACGGCGCCAGCCCAGCTCGTGGGCCTGCACGAGCTGGCGGGCAACGCCCCGTGGACCCTCCACCTCGAAGCCGCGCGCGTCGATAGCCAGCAGGCCGCCGCCGGGGGGGGGGGCCCCGAGCGCGGACAGGCTCTCGATGTGGAGCCGACGGGAGCGGTCGCCACAGATGCTACCCACCAGGGGCACGGCGTCCAGCAGCCGCTCGATGGCGCAGCCGGCCAGCACCCGCAGCGCGGCGGGCTTCTTGGCGCCCGTGTCGTAGCGCTGGTCCAGCAGCAGCTCCAAGAACTCCAGCGCCGCCAGCCGCAGGGCCGGCTGCTGCAGCGCGCAGTCCAGCACCTGGCCCAGCACGCGCTCGATCTGCTGGAAGCTCCAGCCCGCCGCTCGCCGGGCAGCCTGCTCGAAGGCCGCCCTGGCCCCCGCCGCCTCCAGCAGGGTGGCCCAGTCCACGGCTTCGCCGGGGACCGAGCGGGGCGGTACGGGCAGGCTCACCGGGTAGGCGGGCTGCTGCCGCTGGTGTGGGCCCTGCACCCGCCGGCCGAACTTGTCGCAGCAGGTGAGCCTGGAGCCACCATCCAGCTGGGCGGTGGCGGTGAAGACGAAGGCCCCGCCATCGGAGTAGGAGCCGCCGCGGGCGTTCCAGTAGTGGTCGGCGATGGGTGCCACGCGCCCGTCGGCTGCGGAGAGCGAGGCCATGTAGGTGTCGATGGCTTGCTTTTCGCTGGCCACCAGCCCCAGCTGCACCTGGCCCTCGTGCAGGGCGAACACCTGGGGCCGCAGCATGGAGGTGTCGGTGATGCCCGTAAGCTGCCAGGCGCCCTGCTCCACCAGGCTGCGCGCCACGATGAAGAAGAAGGGCCCGTCGGGGCTGCCGTGCAGGTGGCTGGCCCGGATGGCCCTGTAGACCCGCTGGCGGTCCTTGGCCAGCAGCTCGAAGTCTCGCTCGGTGGTGGGCGCCAGCGCCTCACAGATGTGCTCCAGCGGGTAGCCGTAGCTGCGGTTGTAGAGATCGAAGAGCAACACCGCCACCTCGGTGTCGGTGAGGAACAGCGGCTCGATGCCCTTCTGGCTCAGGTACTCGACGATGGAGGAGTAGTTGGCCAGATCGCCGTTGTGCACCAGCGCTTCGTCCAGGCCGGCGAAGGGGTGGGCGCCGCCCGGATGCCACACGCGGCCCCGGGTGGGGTAGCGCTGGTGGCCGATCCAGACCCGCCCGGGCAGATCGTCCAGCAGGTAGTAGCGCAGGATGTCCTCGGCGAAGCCCACGCCCTTGAGGATCATCATGTCGCGGCCGTGCGACAGCACGAAAGCCCTGGGCCGCTCGGCGGCGTACAGCGCCTTGTTCAGCGCGAAGCTGTTGCGGCTGACCAGCTCGGCTTCCACAGCCGGCCCCGGCTCGACGCCCGCCTGCTCAGCCAGCGCCGCCACCGCGTCGGCCTTGGCGCGCACGAAGTAGCGCACCACCTCGGGGGGAGCGATCTCCAGCCGCCCCACCTCGCGGTGGTCGGGGGCGTGGGGCAACAGCTCCACCTGGGCCACGTCGAAGTGAGGCCGCACGAATTCAGCCTCCACCTGGGCCCGCACGCTGGGATCCAGGAGGGCCACGTGCAGGGCGAAGTGCCGGGGATGGTCGGGAAAACAACCCGCCACGGCCAGGCCGCCGCCCTTGCCGTTGCCGCGGTTGTTCATCTGGGCCAGCGGCTGGTACAGATGGCTGCCCGCCACGGGCTCCGAGGCGATGACGCCGATGACACCACAGCCGCCCTCGCAGGCCTGCTGGGTGCGCGAGGGGCGGCGCGGATCGGGGGCCAGGCCGCTGGCCCAGCGCTGACGGTGGTGCAGCAGGGCCAGGCCGGGGTGCACCGAGGGGTTCATGGCTGCCTCCCCTGGCCGGCGGCTCTCCGCAGCAGGTCGCCCCGGCCGCGAAGCTCGCGCACGCTGGACAGGCCCAAGCGCCCCAGGATGTCGCGCAGCTCGGCCTCCCAGGAGCGGTAGAGGTTGACGATGCGGGCGCAGACCCACTCCAGCTCCAGCTGCGCCGACAGCTGTGGATCCGTGGTGGCGATGCCCCGCGGGCAGCCCCGGTCCTTCTCGCAGTTGCGGCAGAGCACGCATTCCACGGCCACCAGCTCGGCGGTGCCCACCACCACGCCGTCGGCGCCCATGGCGATGGCCTTGAGCATGTCCATGGGAGTGCGCACCCCGCCCGAGGCCATCAGCACCAGCTCGTCGCGGATGCCCTCGGACACCAGGAAGCGATGTGTGCGCGACAGGGCCAGCTCGATGGGCATGGCGATGTTCTTCTTGGCCACCTCGGGTGCCGCCCCGGTGCCGCCGTAGGCGCCGTCCAGGTGCACGATGTTGGCGCCGGCGTGGTAGCTGCCCACCGCCACCATGTCCACGTCGCCGGGGGTGGAGACCTTGACCGACACCAGCACCTCGGGGTTGACCTGCCGCACCCAGTCCACGTGCTTGCGGTGATCCTCGATGGAGTACACGGAGTGGAAGGGGAAGGGGCTGAACAGGGCGGTGCCCGGCACCGCTTCGCGCAGGCGGGCCACCAGGGGGGTGTTCTTGTCGCCCAGCAGGTGTCCACCCAGCCCCGGCTTGGCGCCCTGGGCGTACTTGAACTCCACCATGCGGGCCCGCTGGATGGTCTGCTCGCGCACCCCGAAGTAGCCGGTGGCGATCTGCGTGATGACGTGGTCGGCGTAGGGCTCCAGCTGCTCGGGATAGCCGCCTTCGCCGGTGCAGGTGAGGGTGCCCAGCTGCGCGGCTGCCCGCGCCCGGCCCTCCATCAGGGTGGCGCTCACCGAGCCATAGGACATGCCGCCGCCGTAGATGGGCAGGGGCAGGCGCAGGCGGGGACCGAAGTCGCGACGGTTGAGATCCAGGGAGAGATCCACCTGCCCTGGTGCCACCGGTGGCCCAGCGGGCACCAGGCGCAGCTCGTCGAAGCCACCGCCGGAGGCTCCCCGGCTGGCCGGCCGGCCGCTGGCCACCGGGCTGCGGCCCTCGGCGCGACGCCAGGTCTCCACCAGCAGGCGATGGGGCCAGCGATGGTTGCCGTGCACGTCCAGCCGCTCGTCGCGCTGGACACACAGCGCGCCCTGGGGGCAGGCCGCCTGGCAGCCCCGGCCACAGTCGGGACCCGTGCAGCGCTCCGACACGGGCGGCGGGGGCGCGTGCAGTCCGCCAGGCCAGTCCAGCACACCCTGCTGGCAGATCTGCGAGCACAGGCCACAGCTGGCGCAGGCCTCACCGCGCTGCACGCGCCAGGCCCCGAAGTGGCTGCGCATGTGGGAGGCGGGAGCCGGTGCTGGCTGGGGTCCTACGGGAGCCTCCATGGACAGCACCGGGTCGGCGTCGCCCCCAGGGGCGATCTCCGAGTGGAACTCGGCGATCAGATCGTCGGCGAACAGGCCGCGGCCCACCTCGCCGCGCAGGCGCCGCACCTCGCGCAGCCCCATGGCGCCCAGCACCTCGAGCAGCTGGTTGCGCCAGGCGGAGATCAGGTTGACCACCCGCCGCACCGCCCACTTGGGGTCCAGCTCACCCAGACCGTGGGCGCACTGCCCACTCGACAGGCACTGCCCACAGGCCCGGCAGCCCATGGCCAGCAGCAGAGGCAGGTCGAGCACCACCGCGTCGGCCCCCAGCAGGATGGCCTTGGGCACATGCTCTGCGCGGGCCAGCCCGCCCGACACCAGCAGGCTCAGCTCGTTGCGCAGCCCCGCACCCACCAGCGCCAGGTGCACCTGGCGCACGGCCTGGGTGACCACGCCGCTGTCACCGCTGCCGTCGGCCCAGGTGCCGCACCAGCCGCAGGCCAGGTGGATGGCGTCCACCGACAGGCGGGCCAGCTCCACCGCCCGCTGCCCGGCGCTGGGCGCGGCGGGCAGCTCGACGATGACGATCAGCTCGGGGTTGGTCTCCCGCAGCTGCAGCAAGCGATCGGGCAGCTGGGGGCCGTCGGTCAGCTCCACCACGCTGGCTCCGCCGGGCACCCTGTCGGCGGGGAGATCGGCCAGGTGACAGGCGGCGTGGTTGCGGTTCTCGCGCAGGTAGCGCTGGGCGCGCTGGTCGTGGGCATCGCTCGGGACCTGGTCGGGCTGGAGCTGGCGCGGATCCATCAGCGCGAAGGTCTTGAGCTCCATGGCGGCCCGCAGCAACACCGCGCCGATGCGTCGCCCGCCGGGACCCAGGGGGAGCCGGCCGAAGAGCAACGGCACCGGGATCTCCCGGGTGAGGGGGATGCGGTCCAGCAGCCGCCCTTGGGGATCGAAACGCAGCCCACAGAGATCGGGCAGCTTGCGCCCCAGGTCGAACTCGGTGGAGATGTACTCGCGCCCATGGATGCCATCGCGGGTGGGCCGGACGATCTCGGACATGTCGGTCCAGATGCCGTCGAAGCCCGAACCGCTGAATGGACCGCCGTAGCCGACTCCGCGCACGGGGATCTTGCCGTCCAGGGCCTCGGCCCAGGCGGTGAGCACCGCGTCCGCGTCGAAGGGCGGCGTGCCGATCGCCTCCAGCGCCGGGTTGGGGAGCAGCTCAAGGGCCCGACGGGGGCATTGTTGGGGACAGCAGGCGCAGGCTCGACAGAGCTCGGAGCGCGGATCGGCCAGCTGCCGCGGATCATCGGGATCGCGCTCGTGCACCCCGTAGATGCAGACGCGAGCGCACTCGCCGCAGCCGACGCAGCGCTCCGAGCGCGCCATGAGGTAGCGGCCCACGGGATCGGACAGCTCGCGGGTGGGCTGGGTGTGCAGCTCGAACTTGATCCCCATGCTAGTCGAGCCCTCGTTCCAGCACTCGATCGGCCTGCTGGTCCACCTGGTCGGCGAAGCTCCCGATCAGCTCCGCCAGGGTTTGGGGTGCGGTGCAGCGTCCTCGCACTGCCTGCTCCAGCTCCTGCCAGGCACCCAGCAGATCCAGGCTGCGGGCGCAGACCTCGGCGCACTGACCGCAGTCCAGGCAGCGCAGCGAGGCTTCCAGCTCGGCCAGGTCCAGCTCTTCGCCCGATCGCAGGCGGTGCAGCAGGCCCAGCTTGGCCCTGGCAGACAGGGTCTCGTCTCCGGTGGCCACCACGGCGGGGCAGATGGGCACGCAGGCTCCGCAGCGGATGCAGCGCTCGGCGGTGGTGGCACCGTCGGCGTGGGGGTCGCCTTCGGGGAGCACCCAGGGCGTTGCCAGGGCGGCCGCTCCCAGGGAGGCCGGGTACAGCCCGGGGCTCATGAGGGTGGGCAGGGCCCGCGCCTCGACGCCCACCCGGAAGAACTTGCCAGGGTTGAGCAGGCCCTGCGGATCGAGGGCCCGCTTGCGCTCCTTGAGCTGATCGAAGCGCTCACCGAAGCGGGTGCGTGCGAAGGGCGTGTTCCAGATGCCCACGCCGTAGGGCACGCCGCCGGCCTTGCGCGCCCGGGCGGTGAGCACCGCAGCCAGCGGCGTGAGCAGCAGGTGATGCCAGGTGCGGCTGGGATCGCAGGGGAAGATGATCAGCACCAGCATGCGCGGCTCGCCGCCCAGGTGCGCCGCGTGGCAGTGCACGTGCAGGGGAACGCCGTAGCGCCCCGCCAGCCCGCGGGCTCGAGCCACGTAGGCGGCCACCTTGCCCAGCTCCAGCAGGGACTCGCTGGCCAGGAACACCGGCCCCAGCGGACCGTCCATGGGGAAGAAGCGCCGCCGCCAGAGCTGCGCGGCCAGCCCGGGAGAGAGGCGCTCACCGCCGTGGTCGCCCGCATCCGGGGCGCGGCCCGAGCCCACCTCCAGCAGCAGCAGCTCGCGCCCGGCGTCGCAGGACAGGCCGTGCTGCTCTTCACCGCGCCCCACCAGCAGCGCCGTGTGGGGCCGCCCCTCGCGGGCGACGAAGCCATCGAGGTAGCCCAGGGCGGCGCCGAGATCGGGGAAGGAGAGGCCCACCACGGGAGCGCCTCGATCCGCGCTGCGCAGCTGCAGGCAGAGCTCGGCGATGACGCCGAGCTGGCCCTCGGTGTCGAAGAAGTCGGCGAAGCCTGCGTCGCCGGGGCCCAGCTGCTCGCGGCTGCCATCGGGCAGCACCACCACCATGGAGCGCACCTGCTCCACCACAGGCCCTGCCCGCAGGCTGCCCAGGCCCAGGCCGCCGCAGGCCGCCCAGCCACCCACCGTGCCGAAGGCATTGGACGGCCGGGACTGCAGCGCGAGGCCGTGGGGATCGAGGGCGCGCTGCAGGTGGTAGAACGACGTGCCCGCGGTGACCCGCACCTGGCGGCTCTCCAGGTCCAGACCCAGCACGCCGGCCAGCTGTGAGAGGTCGAGCACCGCTCCCTCGGCCACCGGGACCGCCCCACCCAGCCCAGAGGAGCCCAGCCCCCGAGGCGTGCACGCAACCCCGTGCCGCGCCAGCAGCCCCATGGCGGTGCTCAGCTCACTGGTGCTCTGGGGACGCACGGCGAACAGCGGCGGCTGGTTGCGCAGCAGCTGCTCGAACAGGCGGGGCGGGGTGCCCATGTCGCCGGACAGCAGCCGCAGCTGCCCGGGGGAGGCCACCACGCGCCCGGGCCCCAGAGCATCGATGAGCGGCCGAGCCGCGGAAGGAGCGTCGTTCAGGGACATGGAGCGAGCTCTCCCAGCTGCGTTCACGGACCGATCCTCGCTGCTCGCGAGGAGCCCTCCCATAATGGGTTTGTGTCCGGAGACACAGCCGCCTCTGGCGGCCCGGTAAGAGCCGCCCGCGGCGGGGCTGCGACCGCTCGGCAGGAAGGCCCTGACAGGCCCCACAGCGCCGGTAAAAGCTGGCTCATGAGCCTCCTGCCCTGCCTCTTCGTTCCTGCCCTCCAGGCCTCCGTGCTTCCCGCGCCCGTGCAGGCGTTGCTGGAGCGGCCCTTCGAGGTGCTGGCCGCCGACTCGATCCCCCGCGGCTTCTACCCTGTGGTGGCCTCGCACCTCGCGGAGGGCTGCGTCAACCTCGCCCTGCAGGAGCCCGCCTTCCGGGAGGAGGCCGAGGCCTGCGTCACGCAGGCGGTGAGCGTGGCCATGGATCCGCGCGGCTCCCCCTTCGAGGTCCCGGTGGACCAGGTGAGCGGCCTGGGCCGGCACGGCCTGTACCTGGCCCACCTGGGCATCGCGCTGGGGGCCTACGCCGAGCTGGTGGGAGACGGCCGCCACGACCCGCTGCACGGGCGCGTGGCGCGGCGACTGCACGAGGGCTCACTGGCGGACCCTGCGCGCCACTTCCCGTCCTTCGCCGGGGATCCCCATCGCTGGCCAGCGGATCAAGCCGCGGTGCTCCGGGCGCTGCAGCTGTACGACCGAGCGCAGGGCACCGAGCTGCTGGCGGAGCCGCTGGAAGCCTGGATCGCCGTCATGGAGCAGCACCGGGATCCCGTCACGGGACTGTATGTCTCCGAGGTGACCGGGGCCGATGCCAGCTCGGCTCTTCCGCGGGGCTGTGCCCTGACCTGGACCGTCCGCTACCTGGCCCCGGTGGCTCCGGACGCGGCCCGCGACCAGTGGCTGCGCGCCAAGGAGCACCACCTGGTGTGGCTGGGACCCCTGCCCGGCTTCCGGGAGTGGCCCCGGGATCGGGACGGACCCGCGGACGTGGACTCGGGCCCCATCCTGCTGGGCGTAGGCACCGCCGCCACCGCGTTCGGCCTGGGGGCCGCCCGCGCCATGGGGGACACCGCGCTGGCGGCGGGCCTGGGCGGCACCATGAGCCTGGGGGGCAGCGTGGCCGGACTCGACCCCGCCGTCGCGGCGGTGGCTGAGGGCAGCCTGGCCCAGGCCATCGAGCTGGCCATGCGCAGCCAACGGGCCTGGTAGCGAGCCGCCCCCGAGCTTCAGCCCTGCCGGGCGCCCGCCTGGAGCTCGGGCTGGAGACCAGGCAGCTCATCGGGCAGCAGCAGCAGCAGCACACCCAGCTCGGCCGGGCGTTGCAGCAGCAGTTCCTGCACCGCCACACCGGGATCCTCGCCCGCCAAGGGCTGCTCCAGGGCACCGGGGCCTTCCACCAGCAGGGTGATCCTTCCCTGGCCACGCAGCTGCCATGAACAGAGCAGCAGCTCTTCGACGGGCGGCCGCGACAGCTGGCTCCACACGAAGCCCGGACGGCCCTGCAGCTGCGCCGAGCAGGCCGAGCGACTGTCGGGGTGGGGCGCGAGCACCACCGCGCCGTGGGGTGACAGTGCCTCGGCCAGATCCAACAGGACCTCGCGCCGCTGGGCCGCGTCGCGCACGCGGTAGCAGCCGCCTTCCGCCAGTAGATCCCCGAGGCCAGCGGGCAGCTCCAGACCCTCGGACAGGGCGCGCAGGGCGGGATCCCGCTTCCAGTGCCAGCGCGCAGACCTGCCGAGCCAGGCCCCGAGGGCGAGGCCCACAGCGGCGGCGACGGAGAGCGCGAGGATGACGGTGAGAGACATGGCTTCAGCGGTGGAGACGGGGCACACGCGGGCCAGCCAGCATATCCCACCCACGACACCCCCGGCTCGGACAGCGCCGGGATGGCACCCCTTGCCGTGGGGCGACGGTTCGCGGCGGTGCCGCGGGGTGGCGCGATGGGCTCCCCCGGGATGGGAGACCCGGGAGCAGGGCCGGTGTCTCACCCAGCTTGGCACGGAGGGGGCCCCGGGAGGACCGATCGGCGTCACAAGTGGCAGGAGACCTCGGGTCTGCCCCGGGTTGTGACGCCCCCAGCGCCTCCGGAGCCCGGATCGGCGTCACAAGTGGCAGGAGACCTCGGGTCTGCCCCGGGTTGTGACGCCCC
>CAZEJJ010000022.1:0-2430 GCA_964512185.1 uncultured Enterobacterales bacterium
CGGCCCGGCGACCCGGCGTCGGTCACGACCTGGGTGGATATGCACTGATTGGCTGCCGACTTCCTGGTCTTGGTGCCTCTGACGTAAACCTTGCCCCACTCAGCCCCCTCGGAAGCGGTCCAGGTGACATCCTCCCACTGAAGGGCGACGACCTCGTCGGGTCGCGGCCCCGTGTCCAGTGCATACGCCAACAACGCCGCGTGCATCGTGGTCCAAGCATGTTCGATGAGCTGGTTCTCTTCTTCCAGCGAGAGAGGCACCGGCTCTCCCCTCACCCGCTTCGGAAAGCCCTTGAGCCTGAAGAACCCGTGGACCTTGTCGATGTGCCCCTCCTCTTCGGCATGGATCAGCATGGCCTTGTATGCGGCCCGCACGAGCCTCGCGGTGTCATAGCTGGGCTTGCTCCCATCCCGCAGCCGAAGACCCTTGATGAAGCGGTTGAACAGGATCTTGTCCAGCCGGCCCATCGGGATACCAGCCAGATCGCTCGTCAACAGCCAGTTCTTCCACAGCCTCCCTTCGCGCGTCTTCTTCCAGCGCACCTTCCACGCCTCGTCCGTCTCTCCAGCCTGCCTCGGACCGTAGCGCTCCACCGCCCACACGCGCTCCACATAGTCCCGCAACGGCATGGTCGTGTAGATGTTGGGGACCGGTAGGCCCCCCATGATGGTGTCGGGGATCGGCGGAGCCTCCGTGTCGTCTTCCCCCACGACCCATCCCCTCTCGTCCAACCACTCTCCCAGCGCCCACAGGAAGCGCAGGACGGCATCGCGTTCTTCGTCCCCCTTGCGAGCGTGCTCCACGAGCCACAGCGGGTTCACGGCCTCGATGCGCCAGCCCCCCCGGCCTGTTCGATACGGCTCGCGTACCTGGAGGTCCCTCGGCTTCTCCAGCAGCGCCTGGACCTCCGGGGCATCCTCTCCCGGAATCTCCCCCACCACAACCGTCCCCTCTTCTGGCCCCGGCTCCAGGCCGCCCTGCTCCATCGAGCGGATGACCGCCGCGTCGATCCTGGCATGGACCGTGGCACGCATGTGCCACTGTTCCGCCACCCAGGTCACGGCCCGCAAGCACCGCTCGGCGGCGGGTTCGGAGATGTACCCCAGGGTGACCGACGTGCTCTGACCCCGACTCCGCCGGATCAGAACGTAGCTCGTGCCCTTTCTGCGCTTCTTCTCTTGGAGCCTCCATCCGAGGTAGGGCTTGCGGATCGCCATCGGTGCCTCCTGAGCTGGCCTTGAGCCACAGGATGGCAGAGGGATCGAGCCACTTGCAACCGGGTTGCTGATCCTCAGGGTCCTACCCTTCGCCCCATGATCGGCGAAAGCCGCCTTTTCAGGCGGCCTTCCAATGGAGCCGAGGATGGGATTTGAACCCACGGCCTGCTGATTACGAATCAGCTGCTCTACCCCTGAGCTACCTCGGCGCACAAGGTCGGCGGTTCCTAGCAGGGCTGAGACTAGGCGTCAACTCCCGACGGAGGCGGCTCGGCAGCTTGCTCCGGGACGCCGTAGCTGCCCCCGTCCTCGCTGGCGAGGAGCGGATCCTGCCGCGCTGCCAGCCTGGCGGCATGCCCACGACGCAGCGCCACCTGCAGGCCCACCGCGTGCAGCAGCCCCGGCTCGGGCTCCCGCAGGCGCAGCCGCCGCAGGCTGCGGGTGGAGACCTCCATCAGCGACGACAGCTCGGCGTCGGCCAGCCGCGACCCCACCAGGTGGGCCGCCACGCAGCGTGCACGCAGGCCGTCACGGCCGCCCTCGCCCAGACCAGGCAGCGCCAGCGCTGCGGCCGCCGCCTCCACGATCCACCGGGCGTCGTCGGCCGGCTCCAGGGCCGAGATCCCGAAGTAGCCCAGCAGCTTGCGCCGGTTGACACCGGGCAGGCTCTCTCGCACGATCCGCGGTGCTTCGGCACCGAGCACGCGCATGCCCAGCAGATCTGGCAGCACACTGGCCTCGTGCAGAGGGTCGTAGTCGATCTCGTGCTTGGCGGTGTTTCCGACGACATAGCTGAACGCGGTGCGCAGGTAGCGCTGGCTGTCGACGGCCTTGCCATAGGCCTGGCTGAAGCCGACGGGTAGACCCAGGCCCCGTCGCAGGGATTCGTTCACCCGCTGGAGGAAGCGCCCCGCCCGCGGGCGGTCGCAGAACAACAGGTAGTGCAGGTGCGTGCCCGAGCATCGGAAGGCGGCGAGCCCGTGCTCGTCTCCGATCCGGATGACGCTGCGCGCCAGCAGGCGGCGCTGGGCCACGCTGCGGGCGATGACCCTGCGGTCCACGAGGCTGTTGTTGAAGTGCCAGGCGAGGACGGACATGACTGCCTCCAGCGAGAAACCTAAATCGTGGGAGACTGCGAGGCCAAAACGGAGCCAGTGGCGGGTCACTGGACGCGTTCTGTCCGCCTGATGCCCCGGATCCGGACAATACGGAG
>CAZEJJ010000022.1:2530-17325 GCA_964512185.1 uncultured Enterobacterales bacterium
CCAGTGAGGGGTCACTGGACGCGTTCTGTCCGCCTGATGCCCCGGATCCGGACAATACGGAGCCAGTGAGGGGTCACTGGACGCGTTCTGTCCGCCTGATGCCCCGGATCCGGACAAGACGGCGCGGGTGGCGGGTCACCGGGCTCGTCTTGTCCGCGCGTCGCCGCTGCGGAGGTCGGCCGCCTGTTCCCCAGAGCCGGTGATGAGGATCGCCGCCGAAGGGCGACCGAACGGGGCCTCTGCAGGTTACCTGGGCTGCCTCAGCACCCCAGCCTGGAGTGAGAATGACCACCAGCCAGCGCATCGAGCAGCTGGGCCAGCTGCGCGAGCAGGCCCTGGAGGCCGGCGGCGCCGCCCGCATCGAGAAGCACCACGCCAAGGGCAAGCTCACCGCCCGCGAGCGGCTGCAGGCCCTCTGCGATCCGGGCAGCTTCCAGGAGATCGACATGTTCGTGCGCCACCGCTGCACGAACTTCGGCATGCAGCAGAGGCGTCCCCTGGGCGACGGCGTGGTCACCGGCCACGGCCGCATCGACGGCCGCGTGGTCTACCTGTTCGCCCAGGACTTCACGGTCATCGGTGGCTCCCTGGGCGAAGCCTTCGCCGCCAAGATCTGCAAGGTGATGGACCTGGCCATGAAGGCCGGCGCGCCGTTCATCGGGCTTAACGACTCGGGCGGCGCCCGCATCCAGGAAGGCGTGGCCGCCCTGGGAGGCTACGCGGAGATCTTCTTCCGCAACGTGGACGCCTCGGGTGTGGTGCCGCAGATCTCGGTGATCATGGGCCCCTGCGCCGGTGGAGCGGTGTACTCCCCTGCCCTCACGGACTTCGTGATGATGGTCAAGGGCGGCTCTCACATGTTCATCACCGGGCCCAAGGTCATCGAGACGGTCACGGGCGAGAAGGTGAGCTTCGAAGAGCTGGGCGGCGCCGCGGCCCACGCGGCCCGGTCCGGGGTCTGCCACCTGGTGGAGGACAACGAGGAGGACGCCCTGGCCACGGTGCGAGAGCTGCTCTCCTACCTGCCCTCCAACAACCTGGAGGACCCGCCCTTCCTGCCCACGCAGGATCCCAGCGATCGGCTGGTGGCCGAGCTGGACTCCATGGTGCCCGACGACCCCAGCCGCCCCTACGACGTCAAGAAGGTCATCCAGGCCACGGTGGACGACGGCGAGTTCCTGGAGATCCACCCCGACTTCGCCCGCAACATCGTGGTGGGCTTCGCCCGCCTGGGGGGCCACGCGGTGGGCATCGTGGCCAACCAGCCCAGCTACCTGGCGGGCTGCCTGGACATCGCCGCCTCCACCAAGGGCGCGCGCTTCGTGCGCACCTGCGACGCCTTCAACGTGCCGCTGATCACCTTCGAGGACGTGCCGGGCTTCCTGCCCGGCGTGGACCAGGAGCACGGCGGCATCATCCGCAACGGCGCCAAGCTCATCTACGCCTTCTGCGAGGCCACGGTGCCCAAGCTCACGGTGATCACCCGCAAGGCCTACGGCGGGGCCTACTGCGTCATGTCCTCCAAGCACATCCGCGCGGACTACAACTTCGCCTGGCCCACCGGCGAGATCGCGGTCATGGGCCCCGACGGCGCGGTGAACATCATCTTCGCCAAGGACATCGCCGCATCCGAGGATCCCGCCCAGCGCCAGGCCCAGCTGGTGGCCGAGTATCGCGAGCGCTTCGCGACGCCCTACCTGGCCGCCTATCTCGGCTACATCGACGACGTGATCCGCCCCGCTGAGACACGCCACAGGCTGATCGACGCGCTCTCGGCCATCCGCAACAAGCGCGAGCCGCGGCCCAGCAAGAAGCACGGCAACATCCCGCTGTAGGGGCCAGCATGAGCGACTCCACCCTCGACCGCGACACCCGCCGCCTGCTGCTGCTCTCGGCCGCTATCGCCCACCTGCTGCGGGAGCAGGGCGCCGACAGCGGAGAGCCCTCGGCCCAGGCCTGGGTCCGTACAGGCCACAGCGGCCTGGGCGAGTCCTGGTCCTGGAATCCCCGCAGCCACTCCTCCTGGCGCATGGCCGGCCGGCTCGGCCACCATCGCCGCCCCTGACCCTCGGGAGCACGCACCCATGAGCGAACAACGGGTCCAGATCACCGACCTCATTCTGCGCGACGCCCACCAGTCGCTGCTGGCCACCCGCATGCGCATCGAAGACATGCTGCCGGCCCTGGAGCTGTTGGACCGGGTGGGCTTCTACTCCCTGGAGATGTGGGGCGGCGCCACCTTCGATGTGTGCCAGCGCTTCCTCAACGAGTCCCCCTGGGACCGCCTGCGCACCATCCGCGAGCACGTGAAGAACACCAAGCTGCAGATGCTGCTGCGGGGCCAGAACCTGGTGGGCTACCGGCACTACGCCGACGACCTGGTGTACGCCTTCGTGGACCACGCCCACCAGCAGGGCATCGACGTGTTCCGGATCTTCGACGCGGTCAACGACATCCGCAACCTGCAAGAGGCCATGCGCGCCGCCAAGAAGGTGGGCGCCGTGGTGGAAGGCTCCATCAGCTACACCATCAGCCCCGTGCACACCATCGAGGGCTTCGTGGCCTTCGCCCAGCAGCTCAAGGACGAAGGCAGCGAGCTCATCTGCATCAAGGACATGGCGGGCATGCTCTCGCCCGCCGACGCCACCGAGCTGGTGGGCGCCCTCAAGTCCGAGATCAAGCTGCCGGTGCACCTGCACACCCACTGCGCCTCGGGCATGGCGCCCGCCACCATCCTGGCGGCTGTGCAGGCGGGCTGCGACATCGTGGACACGGCGCTGTCGCCCTTGTCCTGGGGCACCTCCCACGCCCCCACGGAGTCGGTGGTGGGCCTGCTGCGCGGCACCCCCTGGGACACGGGCCTGAGCCTCGACAGGCTGGACGCCTGCGCCGCCCACTTCCAGAAGGTGCGCGAGCTGTACATGCCGCTGCTCAACCCCTTCTCGGAGCGCGTGGACACCCGCATCCTGCAGCACCAGATCCCGGGCGGCATGATGTCCAACCTGCTGTCCCAGCTCAAGCTGCAGAAGGCAGAGGACAAGTTCGACGAGGTGCTGCTGGAGACCGCCCGCGTGCGCACCGACCTGGGCTACCCGCCCCTGGTCACCCCCACCAGCCAGATCGTGGGCACCCAGGCGGTGTTCAACGTGGTGCTGGGCGAGCGCTACAAGATGGTCACCAACGAGGTGCGCAACTACATCAAGGGCCTCTACGGCCGGGCCCCCGCTCAGATCGACCCTGCCCTGGCCGAGCAGGTGCTGGGCGACGAGGAGCGCATCACGGTGCGGCCCGGCAGCCTGTTCGAGCCCGAGTTGCAGGCCCACCTGGACCACGTGGCCAGCTGGGGCCCCGAGTACGGCCTGGAAGAGGCGCTGTCCTACGGCCTCTTCCCGGCCCAGGCCACCGAGCTCTACGCCGCCCGTCGCGAGGGCCGCCTGCCCTCCACCGCCGAGCCGCGCCCAGAAGACATGGTGCCCACCGCCGAAGCCGTCAGCGCCGAGCCCAGCGCCGACGCCCGCGAGCTGCAGCTGGAGCTGGGCGGACAGCGCCACGCGGTGCAGGTGCAGAGCCTGCCCGGCGGCGTCCTGCGGCTCGCCCTGGACGGCGAGAGCTACGAGGTCACCGTGGTGCCCCAGGCCCGCGAGCGCCGCGAGCGCAGCGGCGGCGGCGGCGACGCGGACAGCGAAGGCATGCTGCTGGCGCCCCTGCCGGGCGTCCTGGTGGAGCTGCGGGTCGCGGAAGGCGAGCGCGTCGAGCAGGGCCAGGTTGTGGCCGTGCTCGAAGCCATGAAGATGCAGAACGAGCTGGAGGCACCCATCGCCGGCACCATCGCGCGCATCCTGGGTGAGCAGGGAGCGAGCCTCGACAACGCGGAGCCCATCCTGGAGATCAAGCCAGACGAGCCCTCAGAGGGCTGACGGTGGCGCGCGGCCACCACCTCGAGCTGGACGCCCTGGACGAGGCAGCCGGGCACCTCGCCGAGGCGCAGCGTGCGGTGGCCCTCACCGGGGCTGGCATGTCCGTCGAGAGCGGCATCCCCGACTTTCGCAGCGACCAGGGCCTCTGGCGCCGCTACCCACCCCAGGAGTACGCCACCCTCAGCGCCTTTCTGGCCAACCCAGGGCGCTGCTGGGAGATGCTGCGCTCCATGGGTGCGGTCCTGGCGAAGGCCGAGCCCCACGAAGGCCACCGCGCCCTGGCCCAGATGGAGCGCATAGGCCTGCTGCGCGCTGTGATCACCCAGAACATCGACGGGCTGCACCGGCGCGCCGGTAGCCAGCAGGTGTTCGAGGTGCACGGCTCCGTGCTGGGGCTGCACTGCCCTGCCTGCGGTTTCCGGGACCGGAGAGCCACCCCGCCCGACCGGGGCTGGCCCCGCTGTCCCCGCTGCACCGGGCCCACCAAGCCACCGGTGGTGCTCTTCGAAGAGGCGCTGCCCGCTCGTGTCATGGCGGAGGCCGAGGCCCTGGCCTCCTCGAGCGATCTGCTGCTGGTCATCGGCACCTCGCTGGCGGTCTACCCGGTGGCCGCCCTCCCCGCCCTCGCCGCCCGTCGAGGCAGCGCGCTGGTGGAGATCAACCTGGAGCCCGGCCACCTGCGGGCCTACGGCGCGCTGCAGCTGCGTGGCGGGGCCGCCGGAGTGCTGCCGCTGCTGCTGGAGAGAGCGCTTCAGTCGAGGTAGGCCGTATCTGCGGGAAGGTCCAGCCCGTAGGACACCTGGGCATCTTCCCAGGCCACGCGCACCTGGAACAGGCCTTCGTCGTCGGTGATGGTGGTGGCGTAGAGCTGCCCCTCGCTGTCTCGCACCTCCACCAGAGCGAGAGACACGGCTTCTTTGCCGCCGTGGGTGATGGCGCCGCTGATGGCCTGCCCCTGCTCCAGCAGGATGATGGGGGGGAAGTCATCTACGTGCACGTCGATGTAGGAGACGGCGGCCTGTCCTTCGGGAGGCGTGAGGGTGAAGGACATCTTGACCAGGGGCACGGGCAGCTCGAAGTAGCCGTTGTCGTCGGTGGTGGCGCTGTAGGTGTAGCCGTCGAAGCCCTGCTCGGTGGCCACCACGGACACGCCCGCCAGCGGGTCGCCGCCGGGGTCGAGCACCTGGCAGCTCACGGTGTTCAGGCCGTGCAGCTCCAGGTCGGGGTTCTCCCATTCGCTGGGCCCGTCGGCGGGAAACTCAAGGACCTCCTGCTGCGGGCTGAGCTCGAGGCTGGAGGGCGCGATGTACTCCACCTTGTAGCGCCCGGGCAGCAGGGAGGTGCGGTACTCGCCCTGGGAGCTGGTGATGTCGTCCACCACGAGATCGCCGCCGGGATGCTCTTCGAGCTCCAGGGCGGTGAAGCGCACCAGCGCGCCCTCGACAGCCCGGGTGCTCTCGGCGTAGAGCAGCTGGCCGCTCACATCCAGCGGATCGATGGCGCCCAGGGTGAAGTCCAGCTCCGCGCCCTGCTCGTCCTCGACCGTGAGCTCCTGGGTGACGGTGGGCACCAGCTCGCCCTCGGCGCCGGACAGGACCACCTGGTAGCGGTGCCCCTGCACCACCCTCAGCAGGTAGTAGCCGCTCACGTCGGGGGTAGTGGCCGGCCCCTCGATGCCGGTCTCGGCGTCGATGGCGCGGACGGAGAGGTCGAGATCGGGGATGGGCAGCCCCGACTCGTTCGCGATGCGACCGTACAAGGGGACGCCGTAGGCGAGCTCCACGTCGTACTCGATGATCCCCGCCTCGAACTCGACGCCCTGCTGCACGAGGAACGGCAGCTCCTCTTCGCCCTGGGGCACCGCGGCGAAGGTGTAGCCATCGCCCACCGGCAGCTTGAACTCGAAGGCGCCATGCTCGCTCTCATCGGCGTCGAGCAGGTCGCTGTAGTCTCCCCCCGCCATGACGGTGCCGTCCTTGTAGGCCCAGACATGCGCCGCCACGGGCGCGGTGCTGCCCGGCACCTGGATGTCGAGGTGCGGCGTGGCGTCGTAGCCGGTGACGCTACCGTAGACGGTGACCGGCGTGCTCAGCTCCAGCTGCAGGCCTTCCCACTCCTCGTCGAGCACGTGGGTCTCGGGCAGCAGGCCAGCGTTCTGGTCGGAGGGGAAGACGTCGACGCGCAGGTAGTCGCTGACGCCCTGGCTGTCGGCGCTGTCGCTGGGCGCTTCGGTGGCGTCGTACTCGGCCATGGCGCAGCCGCCCAGCATGAGCAAGGCCGCGAGGTGGAGAGAGTGGGCTGTGGTCTTCATTGGAACACCACCAGGGTCCAGGTCTGGGTCTTGGTGTCCGAGGAGCCATCGGACACCGAGCACTTGAGCTCCTCGCCGTCGATGACGTCGGCCGGGGAGAGGCGGATGTTGCTGGTCTGGAATTCTCCGCTGCTGGAGGTGACCGCGTTCTCGATGGGTCCACTGCCGGTACCCCACCAGTAGAACTCCAGGGCGTCGTCGTTCTCGTCCATGGCGGTGAGGAAGACGAGCTGCTGCTGGTTCACGATGCACATCTCACCCTCGGCGTACCCGTCGTCGGGGCAGTACACGAGGCCGTCGGTGTGGGACATGATCTCGGGAGGCACGTTCTCGTCCTCGAGCAGCGTGATGGGCCCGATGTAGAGACACCCGCTGCACACCAGGGTGAAGCAAGGGACATGCCAACCGGCGCCACGGGGCCTGCCCCGCAGCTTTTCGCCGTGAACGCGCAGGCCGCCGCGCTGCGTACGGGGCAGGAACCGGGACACTCTGATCATGGCACAGCCGACCATGGCACGCTCAGGGTCTCGCCCGCCTGGGCGCCCTCGAGGGCGTAGCTCAGATCGTCCACCTCGGGGCAGCGAAAGACCACCTCGTGGGGTAGCTGCGGGTTGTGCAGGGCGAACTTGCGGCCCATCTGGCCGGTGGATCCCAGCATGACCCCGTCGAGCCACACCACGCAGTGCTCGTCGATCTCGGAGAGGATCGAGACCGTGGCGGGCAGGGGGTTCATGCGCACATCGGAGATCTTGAGCTCCTCGCCCGCTGCCACCGTGACGTCCTGCTCCCAGTCCTTGAACGAGGCGTGGCGCAGCACCACGTGGTGCTTGCCCGGGGCCACCTCGGGCGCATCGCGGCCGGTGGTCCAGGGGCCCTCGTCATCGACGTAGATGTGGGCCCAGGGGGGATCCTCCATGATGACGCGGATCTCGGCGGGCTCTTCCTGCGGCTCACGCACGAGGGTGTCGTCGAGGAGGAGCCTGCGATCGGGCAGGTTGACGGCCGCCACGGGCACCAGCGTGACCGGGGACTCCGGCGCGCTGACCGGAGCCTCGGACAGAACGGCCACCGCGGGAGCCTCGCCAGGGGTCGCGGCGGGCTCGCGGGGCAGATCCGGGCGGGGTCCGGGCGGCACAGAGACGGGGCCGGGGCCCGGCGGCGTCCCGGCGGGCTGGTCGCCGGGACCCGTCAGGATGGTGACAGGCTGCTCGTCGCCGCGCGGCCCGGGATCGGCGCGGCCCTCGGGAGAGGTGTCGCAGCTCAGGTGGGCATCGTCGGGGCCCGTCAGCCAGATGCCCACCAGGCCCACCGCGGCCACCAGAACAGCCAGGCTGGCGAAGCGCACACCGCGCACAGGGGCCGAGCGAGGCTCGGTGTGCAGGCCCTGCACCAGGGTCAGCACCTCGTCGTTGTCGGGATCGATGGTGAGTAGACGGTTGAAGTTGCGCAGCGCCGCCAGATGCTCGTTCTCGTCGAGCAGCGCCTTGCCGCGCAGCAGCAGCGCATCTCGCAGCTGCTCCTCGAGATCGTCGCGATAGCCATCCGGATCGCTGACCAGGCGGCGCATGGACCAGGTGGGATCTCCCGGCTCGAGGCCCACCTCGCGGCAGGCGTCCTGCAGGGCGTCGCGCACCTCCGCGGCGGTCTGGAAGCGGTTGGCCGGCTCGGTCTGCATCAGGCGCTCGATTACATCCGCCACGTGGGGCGATGCGTCCGGCGCCACCTCCTGCATGTCGGGGCGGTTGCCCTCGATGATGTTCCGCAGGATGACCGAAGGGTTCGAGCCACTGAAGGGCAGCTCGCCGGAGATCATGTAGAACAGCACGGTGCCCAGACTGAACAGGTCGGAGCGCGGATCGAGTGGGTGCTCCATGGCCTGTTCAGGGGACATGTAGGCCGGGCTGCCCACCAGCGCGCCGGTCATGGTCATCTGGCCCTCTTCCAGGAAGCGGGCGATGCCGAAGTCGGTGAGCTTGAGCACGCCGTCGCGCCGGATCATCACGTTCTCTGGCTTGAGATCGCGGTGGATGATGCCCTGGCCATGGGCATAGTCGAGGGCGGCTGCGAGGCAGATGCCGATGATGGCCACGGCTTCGGAGGGCAGCCGGCGGCGCTCTACCATGAACTCGGCGACGGTGACGCCGTCGATGAACTCGGTGACGATGTAGCAGTCCTCGGAGTCGACCCCCGAGTAGTCGAAGATGCGCAGGATGTTGGCGTGGTCGAGGTGCTCGATGGCCCGAGCTTCGCGGGCGAAGCGCTTGCGGTTGCGCGACGAGGAGCTCAGGTGAGGATGCAGCACCTTGACGGCCACATCCCGGCCCAGAGTGAGGTGGCGCCCGCGGTACACCACGGCCATGCCGCCCTCTCCGACCTTCTGGAGGATCTCGTACTTGTCGATGACGTTGCCGATCACGAGGTTCCGCCCAGTGGATCTCCACGACCGTGGCGGCGCAGGAAGACCCGGATGCGCTCCCTGTCTACTGCTGGGTCAGCAGTGACCAACAGGTTCATCCTAACGCAAGAACCACGACCTGGTCAGCCGGAGGCATGGGTAGATCCGCCAGCTCGGTCAGGGGTACCCACGCCAACTTGTCATGAAAGAGGGCCACCGGCTCGCCCAAGAGCTCCACGCGGTAGCATGCCAGCACGATGCGCTCGTCCCGTGCCTCCACCACGAGCTCGCCCACCACGCAGGGCGCCGCCATCTCCTCCACCAGTTCGCGGGCCAGGGCTCCAGCGTCACTCTCTCCGAGCTCTACCTTCCCGCCGGGGAATTCCCACATACCCGCGTGGCGGCGCCCGGGGGGTCTGCGGGCCATGAGGGCGTACCCGTCGCGGATGGCCACCGCACCCACCACCCGCACGAGCTCCTCCGCCTCGTTCTCCAGGTTCCCGGTCATGGCAGCGCTCCTCGTACGCTCGCCCCACCGCGGGCGGCGAGGGCAGGAGTGGGAGCAGGCTCTATCGCCTCGCCCACCGCGCTGCACCCGCTGACGAGGAGACCGGATCGCCACGATTGAGGTAGCATCAGGCCCGCGCCCGTGAGCGTCGGAGGCCCCATGTGCATGCTCGACGGGATCCGGATCCTGGATCTCTCCCGGCTCCTCCCTGGTCCCTTCTGCAGCTGGCTGCTGGCCAGCCACGGGGCCGAGGTGGTCAAGGTCGAGGATCCGAAGGGCGGCGACTACCTGCGGTGGATCCCTCCCTTCGAGGGTGGGCTCGGAGCGCTGTTCACGGCGATCAACAGGGGGAAGCGCAGCGTAGCCCTCGATCTCCGACGACCGGCTGGCCAGGGCGCTCTCGAGCGCCTCCTGCCGCACTTCGACGTGCTGCTGGAGAGCTTCCGCCCCGGTGTGATGGCCCGCCTCGGCCTCGCGCCCCAGGAGCTGTTGGAGCGGAACCCTGGCCTGGTCGTCGCCAGCCTCACCGGCTTCGGGCAGGACGGCCCCTGGTCCCACAGGCCTGGACACGATCTCAACTTCCAGGCCCTGGCCGGCCTGCTCGCCCCCGCCGCCAGGCCCGGCGGCGTCCCCTGCCTGCCGGCGATCCCGGTGGCCGACATGGCCGGAGGGGCCCTCACCGCCGCCTTCACCATCACCGCGGCCCTGCTGCAGCGCGCGCGTACGGGCGCTGGCGCGTGGCTGGACCTGTCCATGACAGAGGGCTCCCTCGCGCTGATCGCGCCCTTCCTCGCCACCAGCCGGGCCGTGCACCCACCTCCTCCCCCTGGAGGGGACCTGCTCACCGGCGGCCATCCGCCCTACGGCATCTACCGCTGCGGCGACGGCAAGCTGATCACGCTGGCCGCGCTGGAACCCCAGTTCTGGCAGCGGGTGCGCGAGCGGCTGGCCCTGGCGTCGCCGGTGCCGGACCGCGCCGAGCTGGCGGCCGCCCTGGCGACCCAGCCCCGCGATCACTGGGTCCAGCGCCTGGAGGGCACCTGCACCGCTCCGCTGCTGGAGCTGGAGGAGCTGATGGACCACGCCCTGCACCGCTCCAGAGGGGTGTTCCGCTCCGTGGGCTCGAGCCTCACCGTGCGCCCGCCCATGGGACGCTTCCTGCTCGACGCGCCTCCTCGCCTGGGTGAACACTCCCAGCAGGAGCTGGAGGCCGCTGGCGTGGACTTCGCCGCCCTGGCCACCGCGGATGTCAGCTGCCAGCCCGCCGGCTCAGGGGAGTAGGCAGCCGAGGACCAGGATGAGCAGCAGCAGGGCGGCGCTGAACGCGAGGTGCCCGGCCAGGCGCCGCCGCGCCACCCGCGCGGCGCCCTGGTCGGTGAACCCGGCTGGCCCGTCGAGGCGACGCAGCGGCTCTGCGACCCACACCTCGGTGATGGTGTAGTCGACCCACAGCACCAGGAAGACGAGGTGCTTGGCCAACATCAGCTGCTCCCAGCCTGTCTCGACCCCCCAGCTGAAGCCGCCCTGCACCTGGTAGAAGCGCAGCAGCCCACCGAGGATCAGGGCGGCCAGCCCCAGGCCCGAACCAGGTCCCCACGCTCGCCAGGCTCGCACCACCCGCCACGGCTCCGGCGTCCCGAGCCGACCCGCCAGCCCAACGAGCAGGGCGAACGCCAGCAGCGGGCCGCCGTAGAGCAGCAGGCCGAGCCAGTGCAGGAATTCGGCGAAGGAGGCCATAGGAAACCGTGGGAGGCGCGGGGAGCAGCGCGCGCTTCGGCGCGTCTTCGTGCGGATACCGCTCCGGGGGAAGGTCCGCAAGCCCGGAAGGGTCCTGCCCCGCTGTAACGCAGCCTCCGCGCTGCCGAGCCGAGGGGTGGAGGTGGGAAGGCCACACACAGACCGCGGCAACACGAGGCATTCTGGCCGGCACTTCGGTTAAGCTAGCTGTTCTTTCCCGCAGGGAGACAAGATGACGAAGTGGGAGTTCCTGTTCGGGTCCGAGCGCGTCGAGGTCGAAGGCACCACCTGGCTCGATGCGCTGGGCAAGGCCCTGGGTGCAGCGGGGCTCGACTCCAGCGTGCTCACGCGCCTGCACATCGACGTGCAGCCCGGCGACCGCGTCGTGGTCCGCGAACCCGCAGGGCGCAAGATGGTGCTGCAGCCCGTCCCGGACGGGGCCAAAGAAGAGCTGGACATCGATCTCTTCACCATCCCTCCGGATCTCGAGACCGAAGAGATCCCGCGCAGCCCCACGGGGCGCCCGCTGCCGCGCCGGGGTCCACCACCCCGGGCCACCAACTGGCGGGTCCCCACCGCTCCCAGCGTACCCACCCTCGACGAGCCCATCCCACCCGATCCCAGCCAGGCCGACCCGCTGTCTGCCCCTGTGAACCTCGAGCGCGACGAGCCGCCTACAGAAGAGATCGATCCCGCAGCCCTCGCCAGCGCCCTCGCCGCGGCCCATGCCCAGGATCCCCCTGCCCAGCCCGTGCCCCAGAAGCCCGCCGTCACGCCCGCGCCTCCGGCGCCGGAGCCCGCGGCCGCCGCACCCCCCGAGCCCGCCTGGGAGCCGGAGCCCGAGCCCGAGCCCGCCGTGGAGCCGGAGCCCGAGCCCGAGCCCGCTGCGGCCGAACCGCCCGAGCCTGCGGTGGCAGCTCCCGCGGCCGCGCCCTCGCCTCCGCCCCTGCCACCCCTGCCGCCCATGCCGCCCAGCACCATGCCCTCGCCGGGCCTGCGCCCGGGCCGGACCAGACCGCGGCGCGGCCTGGGCCCCCTGCCCACCATGGCCCCCCCCATGGCGGGACCGATCAGCGCGCCTCCGCCCGCCAGGCCAGCCCCTCCTCCAGCCCCGCTGGAGCCAGAGCTGGCCGAGCCGCCGGCAGCGGTCGAGGAGCCGCCGGCAGCGGTCGCGGCCGAGCCACCGCCGGCGTTCATCGAACAGCCGCCGACAGCGGTCGAGGAGCCGCCGGCGGCGCCCAGCGAACCAGAAGCGGCCCTGCCCGTGCCGCCCCCACCGCCCGATGTGCGCACAGTGGTGCCAGCCGCGCGCGGCTACGCCCCCCAGCCCCAGGAGGTCGAGGCCGCGCTGGAGCCGGCGCAGCGCGAGCCCCTGGACGAAGCCGACGTCAGCGAGATGCCGGCTCCCGAGCCCGATCTGGAAGCACCCGAGCCCCAGCGAGCCATCACCACCTTCGACGAGCTCGAGGTGCCCGCGGCCCAAGCCGCCCCGCCGGAGCCACCCCAGGTCGAAGCCATCCCGGGCGACGCCTGGCCCGAAGACCTCGCGGAGCCGGGCCCCGAGGAGCCCGAGCCGGAGCCGCAGGAAGAGCCGGTCGCAGCCGCCCCCCCTGCGCCCCTCCCGGATCTCGACGAGCTGCGCTACTCGGACAGCGAGGTGGCCGCCGAAGATACCATGGAACCCCTGGAAGACGCGCTCGCGCCCCTGCTCGGCAAGATCATGCGCGACCTCGACGAGCTGGAGCACCGCGAGGCCAGCCCAGAGATCGAGGCGGCTGAGGTGCAGGCCGAGCCGCCCGTCCTGGCTTTCGAAGGACCCTCCGCAGACCTCCACGAAGAGCCCGCTCCTGCGGAGCCGGTGCTCCCCGAACCCCCCGCCATGGAGCTGCCACCACCTCCTCCCCCGCCGCCACCAGCGGAGCCCGAACCAGTGGCGGAGCCCGAGCCCTCGCCGCCGCCCGCAGCCATCGAGCCCGAGCCGCCGCCTCCCGCGCCGGAGCTGCCCGCTCCCCCGCCGCCACCCGCACCGGATCTCCCCCTGGCCGCCAAGCCGGCCGCCGGGGAAGACGACGACGCCCTGCCCCCCGGCTTCGGCGACGACGACGAGGCGCCGGTGGACCTGGGCGCCTTCATGCCCGCCAAGCCCATCAAGCCCGATGATCTCGGCGAGTGGCTCTTCGACAAGTCTATGGACATCAACGAGGCCATGGACATCCCCGAAGGCGCGCGCATGTCCTTGCAGATCCTCATCGATCTCGTGGGCGCCGAGTCCGGCTGCGTGCTGTACGGAGACTACAACGCCGAGGCGCTCGAGTTCATCGCCGCCGCGGGCCCCACGGCCCACAAGCTCAAGGGCGTCAAGGTGGACATCAACGACAGCCTCGCCGGCTTCTGCCATCGCATGGGCTTCGGCGTGCTGGTGGCCGACACCACCAAGGACGACCGCTTCGACCGCACCGTCGACGAGCACACCGGCTACCACACCGAGGCCATCCTCGCGATCCCCATCCGCGCCACCGACGGCGACACCTACGGCTGCGTCGAGCTGCTCAACGCTCCCTGGGGCTTCGAGGAGTGGATGATCGACGCCTCCCAGAACATCGCCACCACCCTGGCTGGCTACATCCAGGCCCGCTTGTAGCGGCGCCTACTGGGGCGTGAGCTCCCCGGTGGGCAGCCCGGAGCGACCCGGACCCAGCACGGGAGCGGGGCCGGGCACCGCGGTGTCCAGCTGGGCCTGCTGGGCACGCTCGCGGTGCGCCTCCTCCCAGGCGGCCGCCTGCTCATCGCTGGCTGCGGGTGCGACCACCGAGTACACCGCCAGGCGTTCTCCTCGCAGCCCGGGCTCACCCAGGCAGGCTGTCAGGGCCTCGGTCAGCGGCGTGGGGAGCAGGTCCCTGCCCCCCATGGAGATCACCAGCACGCGGTCGAACCCGGCCTGGCTGAGCACATGGCGATCCGCCTCGCAGCCTCGCAGTGCTCCACCGACCTGGCGCATATACAGGGGCTGAAGCTGCGGCACCATGTGCAGCCCCGCGGCGAACCAGCGCCCCTCTCGCACGTGGAACTCGAGACGATCGATGGGCACCGCCTGGATGGGCTGCTGGTGCGCGAGCTGCGCGGACATCACCACGAAGCGGCTCTCCTGGTCATGGCGGAAGGCGCCTGACAGGTCGAGCACGGATCCGTCGCCCGCGGCGGGACCCTCGTCGGCCTGCATGGCCTCCAGCTCGGGCAGATCGAGCGGCTGGAAAGAGGGCAGTGGCCAGGGCAGCAGCTGGCGCGCCTGCACGTCCAGGACGGCCAGCATGACGAGAGCGCCGCCCACCCAGCGCCAGCGACCCGTGAGCTCTCTCAGGGCCAGGGCGGCCAGGCCCGCGCAGGCCACCGCGGTGAGCGCCAGGAAGCGCACGGGGAAGTTGACGGGCTCGGCCAGGTAGGCGAGCAGGCGGTTGACGTACAGGAAGGGCAGGCGCATGGGCGCGCCGCTCCAGCGCAGCTCGGTCTCTCCCCAGCTCAGGTAGGAGCCCAGGGCCAGCAGCACGCCCAGCAGGGCGATGAGCACGAGGGGAATGCCCAGGCGGGGCCGCCGGATCACGCCCGCCAGCGCCAGCAGCACCAGGGGCACGCCCAGCAGCTTGCCCCCGCCATAGGCCTCCAGCTCGTGGAAGCCCTGGCCCCACAGCGCCGAGCGTCCCACCAGCAGATCGGCGGGCTGCAGCCGCGCCGCCACCGGGTCGACCACGGTCTGCTGCAGGCCCTCGCTGAAGACATAGTCCTTGAGGGAATACACCGACTGGAAGTCGTCGCCGTAGGAGGCCTCGAAGGCGGCGGGGGCCCCCCCGGGGCCCCCCCCCCCCCGCCCCGCCCGCCCCCCCCGCCGGGCCGCGCGCGCCACCCGCCCCCCCCCCCCCCCCACCCCCCCCC
>CAZEJJ010000022.1:17335-61311 GCA_964512185.1 uncultured Enterobacterales bacterium
GGTGTTGGCCGGGGGGGGGGGGGGGGTGGGGTTTCCCCCCCCCCCCCCCCGCCAGCGCAGCGGCCACGAGCAGCTGCGCCGCGATGCGCAGCTGCCCCCGCCTGCGCACCAACGCCGAGGCGCCCAGCACGATCAGCCCCAGCGCCAGGTAGAAGCCATAGTAGAAGCAGGCCACGGTGCCCAGCCCCAGCACCAGCCCGCAGATCAGGGCGAAGCGCCAGCGCCGGGTGTGCAGCAGCCGCAGGCAGGCCCAGAAGCCCAGCGGAAGCAGCCACAGGTGTTGCAGCTCACCCACGCCCACCTGTACCGAGAAGGCGGCGAACGAAGAGCTCTGCAGCAGCAGCCCCGCGGCCAGAGCCGCCCAGCGCTCGCGGGCCAGCTCCCAGCCCAGCAGGCCGCCGCAGAAGCCCGCAGCGGCGAGGTTCGCCATGGCGAGCAGGTTGGCGGCCGCCACCACCGGGATCCATGGCACCAGGGCCGCGAGCAGGCCGTTGACCGGCTCCACGGGCCACATGTCCACGCCCGCGGGCTGGTTCACCAGGGCGGTGTGGAGCGAGAGGCCCTCGGTCCACAGGTGCCTGCGGAACCACCACAGGGTCCACACATGCTTCATGGTGTCGGCGTGCTGGGAGCCGAGCACCGCGCTCTGGAGGCGCAGGATGGTGGGCCAGGTGATCAGCACCGACAGCAGGACGGACTGCAGCGACAGCAGCAGCAGCGGGCGGCCTGCGCCGGAGCCGCGCAGCCGGTCAGCCACCCCGGACAGCCAGGAGCGCATCAGCTCCCGACCGCTCCGGCGGGCAACGCGAGCTCGGCGGGCGGGATGCCGGCGCTCACTCGGTCTCGCCTTGCGGGCTGGCGGGGGGAGGAGCCGTCGAACCCCTCAGGGAGGGAGGCGCCGGCCGCTGGCCTGTCTGCGGTCGCCCGCGGTCCCAGTCGTCTTCGATCAGCAGCTCGATACCGGAGATGGGCTCGCTCTCCACCTGCAGCGTGCCGGACAGCACCACCTTGGGTTCGTTGCGGGAAGGCCCGTCCTGGTCGGTGTCGATGAAGGCCACGATGCCGATGGGCCCGAAGCCCTCGGGGACCTCAACCGACCAGGGACCCGGCGCGTCGAGGGACAGGGTGTGCAGGGCGGCGGGGATCTCGTTGCTGCCACCCTCGCGCAGAAAGTCCACCCGGAGCTTGCCCTGCACCTGACCCTGGTAGCTCACGCTGCCCGACAGGAGCACGCCCTCACCCTCGGCCACCTCGAAGCCGGGGGGCTGGGAGCGTCGCTCGCCCTGGACCTGCTGCGGCGCAGCGGGCGCGCCGTTGGCCTGCTGGCCCACGCCGGGGCCGGTCCCAGGGGGGGGCAGCATCGCTCCCTCACCCGCCGGGCCGGGGGCTGGAGGATCGGAACACCCGATCAGCGAGGCCAGACCGACCACGAGCCAGGAGCGTTTCATGCCGCGCGCTTCTCCCAAGGTGTGGAGCTTGCCCTAATGCAGCTCCTCGCGGGGGACCATGTCGAGGCGGTAGACCAGGCGGTCCTCCAGGACCACGGGCTCGGCCACCAGGTTGAGCAGGGCCAGCACCCGGCGCGCCCGCTCCTCGCCGTCGAAGCCCGCCGGGTCCACGACGATGCCCACGAAGCCGTCGGCCGCGAGCCGCTCACGGTCCTGGTTCACCCGCCGCGGACGGGTGACGCGGATGACCAGCTCACCGAAGGGCTTCTCAGCCGCCACGAGCTGCGCGAGGTACTGGTTCTCCACCAGGTAGCGCGGTGGAAAGCCCACGATCTCGTCGGCGATGGGCCGCCCGTGGACCAGCTGGTGCAGCAGGTGCACGCGGTCGAAGCGCTGGCTGCCCACCTCGAAATAGGGCAGCTCGATGATGGGCCCCGGAGGGAGGACCTCGTCGAGGCGCTCGTAGGCCGCGGACAGCTGCGGCTCCGCCACGGGCAGGGGTACGGGCACCGGCGACAGCCAGGCCACCTCGGCCACCACCAGCACCGGGATCAACCAGCCCACCCAGCGCCCGATCCAGCGGCTCAGGACCAGCACACCGATGGAGGCTCCCACGGCCAGGCACAGCGCGACGACGAAGCCGTAGCGCAGAGGCTCGAGGATCAGGTCCCCGCCCGGGTGCAGCTGGTGCAGCAGCAGCCAGGCGGGGTTGAGCGCCGAGTCGAAGGACCAGCGGGCATCCCACGGCAGGAAGGGGCCGGTGGACGCGACGGCGAAGAACAAGGCCAGGCCGATCCACAGCGCGGCGGCCGCGCGGCGACCCTTCAGCCCCGCGAACCCCACCAGGCAGAGGCCCATGGCCAGGAACCCAGGGGAGAAGGCCCGGTAGAAGCGCGAGACCACGTCCCGCACGATGATCTCCTGCTTGCCCACGGCCAGGTAGTCGGAGAGGAAGGCTGTGTAGCGTTTCAGGTCGGAGGGATGCAGCATCCTGTAGGGCGGGCTGTGCCGTGTGGCCGCCACCAGCTCTTCAGAGACCTGGCTGCTGGGCGAGGCCATCAGGATCTTCATCCACAGCGCGTACCAGCCGCCCGCCACCACCAGGCCGATGAGCAGCGCCAGCAGCGCGCGGTACCAGCGCTGGGACCCGGGGTCGGCGGAGGGATCCTGCGCCGGCACCAGCCCTCGCCGGCGGGCCAGCAGGGACGCCAGCAGCAGCGGCACTCCCAGCGCCGAAAAGATCACGAAGTTGTAGGGACAGGTGACGAACCCCAGGCCCGCGAAGCCTCCCCCCAGCAAGCCGTCGCGCCAGCCTGGTCGGCGCAGGGCGCGCAGGGCGAACATGACCGCCAGCGGGTAGGGCCACAGGTTGAGCACGTCCGTGACCGCGCAGAGCAGAGGGTAGACCAGCACCAGGGGAGTGAGCGCGAAGACCACGGCGGCGGTGAGCGCCGCCAGCTCGTCGCGCAGCAGGTCCCGCGCCAGGGCCCAGGTGGCGAGCATGGCCAGGTAGAGCTGCAGGAGCACCAGCAGGTTGTAGGCCCGCGGCAGCCCCAGCAGGCCCCCGGTCAGGCCCACCAGCAGGGTGCCCAGTGGGTCGGGGTTGTTGATCAGCCCGGTGTTGGGGTAGCCCAGCACGTCCACCTGGCCACCCAGCAGGCCGAGCCCCCGGAAGGTCTCGAAGGTCCAGAGCTTCACCGGCAGCTCGGAGTGGGGATCCGCCAGGAAGGCTCCAGGGTGCCCCACCAGCGACAGGGCAGGCAGGGCCGCCATGAGCGCCAGGAAGAGCCAGGGAGCGCTCCTCCTCAGCGCGGACACGGCGCGCCCTCAGACCGGAGCATCGTGGCTCTCTACGCTGGTCCGCTCGAGCTTGACGAGGGACAGGGCGCCCATGGCCAGGCGCTTGAGCTCCTGGCGGGTCTGGAGCTGCCGTAGCTGCCGCGCCACGAAGCGGGGCCGGAAGTAGAACTGCCGGTGGGCCAGCTTGAGCAGGCGCAGCAGCTCCGCGCGGCTGAGGTGCTCTTCCCAGCACACGGGCACCTCCGCCCCGCACAGCGGATCGCGGAAGATCCGCTCCCAGCAGTCGGCCGGGTACAGCCCGAGGCGGGCGCCGCGCTCGAAGGTGGGTGTGCCCGGGTAGGGCGTGTAGATGGCGAAGGCCGCGTAGTCGGCATCCAGCTTCATGGTCTCGCGCAGGTTGGCCTCGATGTCGGCGGCGGTCTCCTCATGGGGACCGCCGATCATGATGTAGGCCACCGAGCGCACCCCCTCCTGGCGACACCAGCGGAAGACGCGGTGGCAGTCGTCGATGTCGCAGTGCTTCTGGTGCTCCACCAGGCCCACGTCGTGCATGGTCTCCACGCCGAAGTGGATCTTGGTGCAGCCGGCCTCGCGAGCCCTGCGGATCTCTTCGCGGGTGGTGCCCGCCACACAGGTCTTGTAGCCCCAGTTGAAGCGCAAGCCCCGGCGCTCCACCGCATCGCAGAAGCGGATCAGCCACTGGCTGTTGGGGGTGAAGAGATCGTCGACGAAGAACAGCTCGCGGATGCCCAGCGACAGGCAGTGCTCGATCTCGTCGAGGATGTTCTCGATGTCGCGGACCCGGTACTGGGACTTGTAGGTGAAGCAGAAGGGGCAGCTGTGGGGGCAGCCCTTGGAGGTGATCAGGGTGGTGACGAGCTCGTGCTTGGCGCCGGGCACCCAGTAGTCCCGGTAGCGGATACGGCTGCGGTCGGGCCAGACCTGCCAGTCCAGCGAGCGAGGCTCCACCCGGGCCGGGTTGCGCACCACGCCGCCGTCGTCACCTCGAAACCAGAGACCGTGGATGCCCGCGAGGCCCCGGCCCGCGTCGAGGGCCCGCACCAGCTCGACGATGAGATCGTCGCCGTCGCCGGTGCAGATGCTGTCCACCCCCCGCAGCGCGATGGCGTGCTCTGGGAACATGATGGCATGGGGCCCACCGAGGGCCACGTGGGCCCGGGGATTGCGACGGCGAACGGCGTCGACGGCGAGCTGCACGTCGGGCAGGCTGTGGGTGGCGCAGTAGATGCCCACGACGTCGAGATCGTAGCTCTTGAGCCGCCGCTCGAAGTCGTGGTGGTCCAGGTCGTCGACCACCGCGTCGAACAGCTCGGCCCGGAACGAGGTGCGCTTCTCCACCGCAGCCTGCAGGTACATGAGCCCGAGGGGCGGGAAGCAGTACACTCCATAGGCCATGCTCTCGGCGATACCCGCCCAGACACGTCGCTTTTCTGGAGGATTGATGAGCGTGATGGCCAAGGTATGGGCTCCCGCCGTGAACGCCCCTCTAACGCGAGAGCACGCCCGGGCTGCCTCGTCGGGACCAGCGCGACCCACGTCGCTGTCAGCGACGCGTAAAGGGGCTGCGAGTGGAGTATTTCCGGATATAGTATTGCGACTCAGGAGGTAGCCATGCGTTCAACGGTCCAGGTCCTCGCCTTTTTCCTGCCCTTCGCCAGCCTGGGCTGCTCCGAATACGACCTGAACCGCCCCAACGAACAGCCCAACAAGAACCCCGAAGACACCGGCGATCCCTACGTTCCTCCCGACACCGCGCCCGACATCGAGGTCAGCCCCGAGGCCCTGGAGTTCGGCTACGTAATGACCGACTGCGACTCCAACCCGCAGGACGTCACCATCACCAACGTGGGCGACGCCGACCTGATCATCGACTCCATCGAGTTCTCGGGCAGCGGGTCGGGCGCCTTCTCCTACGAGGGCACCGCCGCCACGCTGGCTCCCGAAGACTCCGCCGTGCTGGCGGTCACCTTCTCCCCCACCGCCTGGATCACCTACGACGACGCCGAGCTGCTCATCGTCTCCAACGATCCCGACGAGGGCGAGGTGGGCGTGCCCACCGCGGGCGTGGGCTCCGAAGATCCCTACTACGACGAGACCTTCGAGCAGGGCGTGCCCGGGCCGGTGGACATCCTCTGGGTGGTGGACAACTCCGGCTCCATGGAGGACGAGATCATCCGGGTGAAGGACGAGTTCAATGTGTTCATCGGCGAGTTCATCAACCTGGATCTCGACTTCCACATGGGGGCCGTCACCACCGACATGGACCACCCCGAAGACTCGGGTCGACTGCAGGGCTCTCCCACCTGGTTCGACAACACCTACGCCGATCCCGAAGCCGCCTTCGGGGCCACCATGGACGAGATCTACGCCCAGACGGGCTCGGGCTCCGAGAAGGGCTTCGAGGCCACCGAAGCCGCGCTCACCGAGCCCCTGCTGTCGGGCTACAACGCGGGCTTCTACCGCGACACCACCGATGACGGCACCGAGGTCGCCATCCACACCATCATCGTCACCGACGAAGACGACGACTCCAGCATCTCGTCCTCCTCCTTCTCGTCCTGGTACAACGGCCTCAAGAGCGATCCGGACATGGCCAACTTCTCCGCCATCTGCGGCGATCCTGTCTCCTCCAGCAGCTGGCTCGGGGGCTGCTTCGAGTGGGACTCCGCCAGCGGCCGCATGCTGGAAGCCTCTGCCGGCACCCAGTACGTCGAGGCCGTCGATGCCACCGGGGGCTACTGGGCCAGCATCTGCACCGCCGAGTTCTCCGAGGCCTTGCAGTACCTGTCCCTCGAGACCATGGGCATGAGTGCGGTCTACGAGCTCACCCACGAGCCCACCAGCATCGCCCTGACCTCGGTGGTGGTGGACGGCACCAGCGTCGACTACACCGCGGTGGACGGCTGGACCTACACCTCCGACGACAACGCCGTCAACTTCCACGGCGAGGCCATCCCCGAGCCGGGCGCCTCCATCTGGGTGCAGTATCCCTACGACGGTGGCTGCTACTGAGCGGGCTTCGCCAGCTCGGCTCGCTTCAGGATCTCCGCCACCCGCCAGTACACCGCGCTGCCGTCCTCGCGTAGCGCCAGCAGCGCGGCGCTGTCGTCGCGCCAGGCCACGCTGATCAGAGGCAGCTCGCTGAACGCCGCCACCGGGCTCAGATCCTCGGCGCGGCACAGGGCCGCCGAGGCGCCGGGCTGCTGGGCCGCGAGGATCACCCACCGTCCGTCGGGGGAGACCGAGATGATGCCTCCCGCCGCCGCCAGCGCACTGTCCGCATAGCGCTCGGGCAGCCCCCCACCGAACAGCGGGAGAGCAGAGACCGCCATGGGCGGGCAGGCACCGCCGCAGGCTACGAGGGCCCGCCCGCGGCTCTGGTCGACGACCATGTCGCTGGCGGCCCCGCAGCAGACCTGCTGTACCAGCTCGGTCTCCGCCAGATCGGGCAGCTGCAGGGTTCGAACCCGCCCGTCGTCCCAGCTGACGAGCAGGCTCTCGCCGCCGGGCAAGAAGCCCATGCCCGCCACGGCTGAGCGCCTCAGCTCCGCCGAGGTGGCGTGGTAGCGCACGGCCACAGGCTGTGGGCTGTCGGCCCCCACCAGGCCCACGTTCCCGCGCGCGTCCCCCAGCGCGAGCCACCGGCCGTCGGGGCTCCAGGTGGCATCGACGATGGTGCCCAGCAGGCCCCGTGGACCGCGCACGATGGCGCTCGTCTCCAGCTCGAGCAACCAGAACCGCCCGGCCGCGGTGAGCACCAGCCGACCCCCGGTAGGGGACAGCGCCGCCGACCACTCTCGCGACCACCTGTGCACCGGCCGAGGCACGCGATCTGGCCAGGCGGGCACCGCCCAGCGAGCGCCGAGGCTGCCATCGATCTCCAGCCCGAACAGGCCCGCGGCGAGGCCGTCGGGACGCTCGCTGAGCACCAGCCAGCGCTGCTGGACACTGTGCCAGGCCACGCCCACCGCGTGCTGCGCCCACAGGGTGCCCCCCGAGGGCAGGGGGCGCGCCATGGGCAGCCACCATGCCAGCGCTTCCTCGCGCACCGCGGCGTCGCTCCTCCAGCTCGTGACCCCCGCGGGATCGAGCCGCAGCACCGAGTCGGGGGCGAGGCCTTCGTAGTCGATGCCCCAGCGACCGTCGCGGTACTCCACCGGCCAGGTCTCGGCGCCCCCGCGCAGCTCCACCCGTACACCATCCAGCGCCACCCCCAGAAGCTCCGCATCCTGTAGCTGCCAGCGCAGGTAGCCGGCGCCATGGTTGCGCACCTGGAAGGCATGGGACCAGAGGACCTGCTGCTGTGCCCCTCCTCGCTCCGAGGACGGCAGGTGCAGATCGAAGCCCGGCACGAGCCGCACGATCCCGCTGCGCGACTCCGCCAGCAGATCCGCCACGAACCGCTCCGGTTCCCTGCAGTCCCCGCAGTGTGTCACCTCCCAGCGGCTGATGCGCAGCTCTCCGCCGCCCACCCTGATCACGACGAAGGAGAGATACGGCGTGGTGGCCAGCACGACGCGGGCGTAGTCGGGCCCCGGCACCACCGCAGCGATCTCGGGGGACGAGGCGAGGACGGACCCCAGCGGCCCCGCCGGGTCCAGCGCCGCCAGCAGCCGCTCCTGATCGATGCGCACCCCGCCCGCGTGCTCCGCCAGGGGGCCCTCGGGGAGCGAGAACCAGCGGTAGAGCTCATCGGGCTGGAGGCCTCCACGCTCCAGGCCCAGCACCAGCGAGCGCACCAGCTCGCCCGCAGCCCTGGCTTCGGGGGGTCGCGCGGCGCGGGCCGGGCCGGGGCAGCAGAGCAGCAGGGCCAGCACCAGGGCGGCGCCGGCAGACCTGACCCGGACCGGGCTGCAGAGCGATGGCATGGGGCGCGTCTCCAGTGGAGCCGCAGACGATGGTCTCGCGGCTCGCCCCCAAGGCTATCCCGACAACAGGCGACGAGACCCCGAATCCACTGCGGAACAGCAGATCGCTGCTGCAGCGCGCCCTGCCCGCAGTGCCGACCTCGTAGTATGAAAACACACCTTCACCCGACACTACTTCGCAGAGCGTGCTTCGCTGCACGCCTGGTGTCCCTCGCTACGATTCGGTCGGCTGCCTCGCGGCAGCCTGTCCTGTCGCCTGCTGCGAGCTTCGTCGCACTCCCACCCGGGCTCCACAGGTACGATAGGTTAGCGGCCCATGGGAGGTACCATGGCCGGAAGCCGCCCCGTCCGTCTGCTCTTCCTCTGCACGGGCAACATCTGCCGCTCACCCATGGCCGAAGCGCTGGCCCGCGCCTACGCTGCGCGCCGCGACTTCCACATGGAGGTGCGCTCCGCCAGCGTCATGGGGCTCCAGCGCCACCCGGCGCAGGCCAACGCGGTCAAGGTCATGAAGGAGATCGGCATCGATCTGTCCGCGCACCGCAGCCAGGCCATGACCCCGGAGCTGCTGCAGTGGGCCGACTGGGTGCTGGTGGCGGAGCTCGCCCACTCGCGCGCCGCGCGCGAAGCCGCGCCCGAGATGGACGACCGCATCCTGCTCATGGGCTCGTTCTGCGGTCAGCTTGAGATCTCGGATCCCCTGGGTGGCTGGAAGCGTCGCTTCCGCAAGAGCCGCGACGAGATCCGCACCTGTGTCGAGAATTTCATCGACCGGCTCCCTCCGCCCGAGGCCGATCAGGGCTGAGCCGGACGGAACGAGCCCCGCGCTGCTAGTGCCCGTGCCCAGCAGTACCTGCCCACCCTACTGGGCGGCCAGATACTTCGGCCGTACGGTCGCCAGCGACCGTACATGCCGCTCCGCGGCACAGGGGCACCAGGCTCTTCGGGGGGCCTCGCCCCCAACGCGCCTTCGGCGCGCCCCCCAGGCGACCGCTGCGCGGTCGCATAGTGCACGCGAGGGCGGCTTGTGGGGGTGGCTAGGAACTTCCGAGCGCGTGTTCTAGCCGCCGAAGCTGCTCTTGATGAGACCCAGTGTCTCGCCACAGCTGTTGCCCAGGGTGGCGGCCTCGTTCTTGACCTCCTTGGTGGTCTTGAGGTTGGCGGCCGTGTTCTTGGTGGCCACGGCCTTGTCCTTGAGACCCAGGTCGGACTCGGCGATGGCGGCGGGCATGTCGCCGGCCTCGGTGATCATGGGGGCGACGCGCGCGCCGATGCCCTGCAGGGTGGCGGCGGCGGCGGTGAGCTTGGTGGCCATGTTGTTGGTGGCGTCGATGCCGGCCTGCACGTCGGCAGGCACGGCCTCGCTGGCCTGCAGCGTGGGCTTGGTGCCTTCCATGACCAGCTCCACCTTGCCATCGGCCTTGGCGGCCAGCTCGGCCAGGGCGTCGGCCACAGGCGTACCTTCGGCGAGCCCCAGCGCACTGGCCAGCTCGGCGTTGGCGCCGTCGACGTCGGCCTGGGCGGCCTGCAGCTCAGTGATGATGCTCTCTACTCCGTCGTAGAAGTTGTCGACCTTGGTGACACCGGTGTCGACGATCTCGAGATCGGAGCTGGAGCCGGAAGAGTCGTCGCTCTTCTTGGCGTAGGCCGGGGCATGGGCCAGAGAGATGGCGACGAGGCCGAGCAGCAGGAAGGACAACAGGCTCTTGAGACGCATGGGACTCCTCCGTAGAGTGGTAGGCGAGCAGCGGACGGGTGCGCTCGACCCCGAACCACTAACCGCGAGGGTCCAGCCCGCAACGCGCGGGCTCATTCACTCTCCAGAGCCTCGAGCACGCGCCGCACCGCCCTGTAGCTGCCGAAGGGCGGGAAGATGTAGGCACCCTGGATGCGCGGATCGTCCTTGACAGCGCGCAGGGCCTCCTGCGCCACGCTGATGCCGATCTCGCGCTGCTCCTCTCGCGTGGGAGCAGCCCGGAGGCGATCGCGCACCTGGTCCGGGATCTGCATGCCCGGCACCTCGTTGTGCAGGAATTCGGCGTTCTTGGAGCTGACGATGGGCAGGATACCCACCAGGAAGGGCACCCTGGGGAAGACATCCACGCGATCCAGAAAGCGCTGCAGCACCTCGGGCTCGAAGACGGGCTGGGAGAAGAAGAACTCCGCCCCTACCTCTACTTTGCGCCCGTAGCGCTCCACCTCGAGATCGAGATCGATGTGGCCCGGATTGCAGCCGGCCCCCACGAAGAACGAGGTCTGACCGCCGATGGGCTTGCCCGAGAAGTCGAGCCCACGGTTGAGCATCTGGATGAAGGCGATCAGGCCGACAGCGTCGATGTCGAACACCGCGGAGGCGTCGGGGTAGCTGCCCAGCTTGGGGGGGTCGCCGGTGACGGCGAGGATGTTGCGCACGCCCAGGGCGTGGGCTCCGATGAGGTCCATCTGGAGCCCGAGCACGTTGCGATCGCGGCAGCAGACGTGCACCACCGGCTCGATGCCGTGGCGTTGCTTGACCAGCTGAGCCAGGTAGGGCGCCCCCATGCGCGGGACCGCCCGCGGACCGTCGGCGATGTTCACCACGTCGATGCCCGCTTCGCGCAGCAGGGCGGCCCCGTTGACAGCCCGGCTGGGATCCACGCCGCGGGGGGGATCCAGCTCGACGCTGACACAGAAGCTGCCCTCGGCCAGGCTGGCGGCGAAGCGGCTGCGCTCCGCCACTGGCTTGGCCTCACGGGCCTGCTCGGGCTGCGCGGAGGCGGCGGTGACCACCGCCGCGGGACGAGCCCTCATGGGAGCGATGGACTTCAGGAAGTTGGCCATCTCGCGGGTGATGGCTGGGTTGGTGCCGCAGCAGCCCCCAACGATGGAGGCACCGCGCTGCACGATGCGCCGCGCATACTCGGCCATGTACTCCGGGCCCGCCAGGTACAGGGTGCGCCCGTCCACCTCCTGAGGCAGGCCCGCGTTGGGGAGCGCGGCGACGGGAACGTCGGTCACCTCAACCATCTCGCCGATGAGCTCGAGCATGTCCCTGGGGCCGTTGGAGCAGTTGGTGCCGATGGCCGTGGGCTTCCAGGAGGCCATGGACCGGGCAGCCCACGCCGGTGTCTCGTGGTCGGGCTGCTCGCGCCCGGGCCCCCTGCGCTGGAAGGTCATGCAGGGGATCACGGGCAGATCGCAGACGCTCCGCACCGCCCGCAGCGCCTGCCACAGCTCCGGTAGCTGCCCGAAGGTCTCCAGGATGAACAGGTGGACGCCCGCCTCGGCCAGGATGGAGGCCTGCTCCCGGAAGGCCTGGAAGCTGTCACCGGGGCTGGAGGGGCCGAAGGGGCGCATGCGCACCCCCAGGCGGCCGATGGAGCCCGCCACCCAGGCCCGGTCCCGGGCCACCTCGCGAGCCAGCTTGACCGCAGCTCGGTTGATCTCCTCGAGCTGACCGTCGAGCCCGTGGGGCTGCAGCCGCGGGCGGTTGGCGCCGAAGGTGTTGGTGGTGAGCACATCGGCGCCGGCCTTGAGGTAGCTGGCGTGGATGTCGCGCACGATGTCGGGCTGGGTGAGGTTGACCTCGTCGTAGGAGCGGTTGATGAACACGCCCCGGGCGTAGATCTCGGTGCCCATGGCCCCGTCGAGCAGGATGACCCGCTCGCCGAGAACCTCCAGGAAGTCTCCGGCCTGTGCTGGGCTAGTCAACGCGGGCGACGCCCTTGACCTCGGGGATGTGCTGCATCAGGAAGCGCTGCACACCGAAGGCGAGGGTGGCGGTGGCGTGGGGACAGGTGCCGCAGGCGCCGCGCAGCCGCACATTGACGATGCCCTCTTCGAAGTTGACGAATTCGATGCTGCCGCCGTCGGCCGCCAGGGCCGGCTGCACCGACTCGGCGATGAGCTGGAGGATGCGCTGCTCCACCGCTCCCGTGGGGGCCTCGGCGTCGCCTTCGGTGGCCTGGACCGCCACCTCACCGCTGGCCACGAAGCTGCGCAGGGCGTCGCGCACGGCGGGGGCGAGGCCCTGCCAGGGCACCCGCGAGTCCCGCGTGATCGTCACGAAACTGCGCGCCACCAGCACCCCGCGGGTGCCCTCGATGGCGAACAGGGCCGTGGCGAGGGGGGACTCACCGGCCTGCTCGGCGGACTCGTACTCGAAGGTTCCCTGAGGCAGCAGGATCTCGTCCAGCTTGAACATCAAGGCGTCGGGATTGGGGGTGGAGAGGGTCTCGATCGAGATCTCATCGATGGCGCTCGACATGGCGGCTCCCTCGCGGCTGCACCCCGATCCGCTCGGGGTGACGGGCATCGCTCTTCTATTGCCCACCCAGGAGCCTGTCACATGCCTGGGTCAGCCGGGAGCCGTTATGGGTCCAGCCTGTAGTCTTCCCACCCGAGCACCACGGGAAAAGGCGATGATCGGCTTCGACCCCACTCCCGACCAGGCTGCGCTGCGAGAGCTGGCCCACAGCTTCGCAGACAACGAGATGCGGCCGCTGTCTGCCCACCACGACAGCACCGGGGAGTTTCCCCACGCCGTGCTGCAGAAGGCCCACGAGCTGGGGCTGATGAACCTGCACATCCCCGAGCGCCTGGGCGGGCTGGGCCTGGGCGTGCTCGATGGTTGCCTGATCTCCGAAGAGCTGGCCTGGGGTTGCAGCGGCATCGCCACCCCCATGGAGGCCACGGGTCTGGCCCTGGAACCCGTGCTGCTGGGCGCGTCGGAGCACCTGCTGCAGAAGTACGTCGCGCCCATGGTCGACGACTACAGCTTCGCCGCCTACGCGCTCACCGAGGCGGGCGCGGGCAGCGACGTGCAGGCCCTGCGGACCCGCGCGGTCGAGCGTGGCGACCGCTGGATCCTGAACGGCAGCAAGATGTGGATCACCAACGCCGGGGTGGCGGACTGGTACTTCGTCGTGGCGGTCACCGATCCTGAGAAGCGAGCGCGCGGAGGCATGACCGCGTTCATCGTGGAGCGCGGCTGGCCTGGCGTCACGCCGGGCAAGAAGGAGCTCAACATGGGCCAGCGCTGCTCGGACACGCGGGCCATCACCTTCGAAGACGTGGAGATCCCCGCAGAGAACGTCGTCGGCGAGGTGGGCAAGGGCTGGCTGCTGGCCATGAAGACCTTCGATCACACCCGCCCCCAGGTGGCCGCGGGAGCCGTGGGCGTGGCCCGCGCCGCCATGGAGCACGCCATCGGCTACGCCCAGGAGCGCGTGGCCTTCGGGCGACCCATCGCCCATCACCAGGCGGTCTCCTTCATGATCGCCGACATGGCCACCCGCGTCGAGGCGGCGCGGCTGCTGGTGTGGCAGGCCGCGGCCATGGCCGACGCGGGCCAGCGCGCCACCAAGGAGGCGAGCATGGCCAAGGTCTTCGCGGGCGACGCCGCCATGCGCGTCACCACCGACGCGGTCCAGGTCTACGGCGGCTACGGCTTCAACAGCGAGTACCCGGTCGAGAAGCTCATGCGCGACGCCAAGATCTACCAGATCTACGAGGGCACCTCCCAGATCCAGCGCCTGGTCATCGGGCGGGAGATCTTCAGCCGCTAGCGGCCGAATTCCATGCGCGTCTTCATCACCGGCGCAACGGGCTTCATCGGCGCGCACGTGGTGCGCGCCCACCTGGCCGAGGGCTGGCAGGTGCGCTGCCTGGTGCGCGCCAGCTCTCCGGGTACCACCCTGGCGGGCCTGCCCGTGGAGCGTGTCCAGGCCTCGCTGTCCGATCCGCAGCAGCTAGGCTCGGCGCTGCGAGGCTGCGACGCCATCCAGCACGTGGCGGGGATCTACGACACCTCCCCGGGCGGGGCCGAGCGCATGCACCACATCCACGTGCAGGTCACCCGCGCGCTCTGCGAGGCTGCCCTGGAGCAGGGCATCGAGCGCCTGGTGTATTGCTCGTCGAGCGTCACCATCGGCTGGGGCAGCCTCGCGCGACCGGCCGACGAGGACTCTCCCCCTCCCGACCCCGACAGCGCCTTCGGCCGCGGCACCGCCCTGCGCGCCTACCACGACTCCAAGCTGGCGGGGGAGCGGGCGATACAGCGGGCCGCCCGGCGGGGCCTACACGCGGTCACGGTCAACCCCGACTACGTGGTGGGGCCCTGGGACCTCAAGCCCACCAGCGGAGCCATGATCCTGGCCCAGGGCCGGCGCTGGGTCCCCATCTACCCCCGAGGAGGCAAGTGCTTCATCGACGCCGCTGACTGCGGCCTGGGCCACCTGCGAGCGCTCGAGCGCGGGCGGCCCGGCGAGCGCTACCTCCTGGGAGTGCACAACCTCAGCTACCGCGACTTCATGGCGCGCGTGGCCCGCGTCGTGGGCCGCCCACGGCCGCTGCTGCCCCTGCCTCGACGGGCCACCCGAGCCATCGGACGGCTGGGAGGAGCCCTGGTCCACCTGGGCGTCGAGCAAGCGGCAGTGCTCGACCCCTACCTGCTCAGGTCCATGCAGCAGCAGCGGTACCGCGACGGGGGGCGCGCCTCGCGGGAATTCGATCTGCCCCGCACCCCCATCGACCAGAGCATCGAGGCGGCCTGGCGCTGGTTCCGCGACCACGGCTACGCCTGATCCATGCGCGCCCTCTCAGTGCTGATCGCCGCTGCCCTCGCGGGCTGCCCAGCGGAGCAGCTGGGCGTGCCCATCCCTCCCCGCGGCGAGGCGGCCATCTCCCAGGAGGATCTGCAGCGCGACACCTGGCTGATGCTGTCCGCGGGAGCGGAGCCCCAGGCATCGTCCCGGGCAGCCCGAGAGGTGGCGGCGGAGAGGCTGGAGCAGCGCCTGGAGCAGATGGACCTCGAACCCGCCTTCGGGGGCAGCTTTCGCCAGCAGGCCGGCCAGGACTGGAACCTCTGCGGGCGGCTGCAGGGCAGCGAGCCGTCCACCGTGCTCGTCGCCGCGCTGGACGGCGGCGGCGGCGCCGACCTGGGCGCCTCCCCCGTGGCCGCCTTGATCTCCCTGGCGCGCGCCACCGACGGGCTGGCCAGGCCCCGCCGCTCCCTGCTGTTCTGCCGCGTGGCGCCCGGCGGGGCCCCCAGCCTGCAGGACTCCCCGCCTGCTCCGTGGGGCTCCGTGGAGCGGATCCTCCTGCTCGGACCCATGGGTGGGGCCGAGCTCGGCACCCAGGCGATCCAGGCCTTCGGCCGCGAGGCCAGCCTGGCCTCCACCGGGCCCAGCCCTGTGCACGGCACCGAGGCCGACGGCATGGAGCGGCTGGACTACCGGCGGCTGGCCAGCCACCTGCGCCAGCTGTACCGCTCGCAGCTGGCGAGCGAGTTCAGCGAGGCTGCTGCTCAGGGCCGCTGACCGCCGCCAGCTCCTCCATGGCCGCCAGGTCCTGTTCGATCTGCACAGCGAGCTGGTGCAGCTGGACGAGCTCGCGGCGCATGGCCGCTGGATCGGGAGGCTGCTCGGCGGGCACAACCTGCTCGGGATCGCTGACCGCCTGGAGCGCCTGGGCCCGCTCGTCCACCTGCCGGGCCAGCTGGGCCAGCTCAGCCGCCAGCGCGGCGCCTTCAGCGGCGGGGCTGCCCGCGGGCGCGGGATCGAGCCCGCCGCCTTCGCAGGCACCAAGCTGCAGCACCGCACCCAGCAGCGCTGCACCCATCGCACCAGGACCCACGAGCCGCCTCATCCACGCCTCCAGCTGGACCGAAGGCATGCTACCATGCGCCGCCCGAGACCCGAACATGACGCGAACACTCATCGTCGGTGACCTGCACGGCTGCGCCGCGGAGCTGCAGACCCTGCTGGAGCAGGCTCGTCCTGAGCGGCTCCTGCTGGTGGGCGACCTGTTCACCAAGGGGCCGGATCCTGTCGGCTGCTGGGAGCTGATCGAAGCCCACGGCGGCCGGTCGGTGCTGGGCAACCACGACCACCGCATGCTGCAGGTCTGGCAGCAGGCCCTGGCCGGCGGCGGCCGCTCGCCAGCCCACGCCGCGGCTCGGGCCCTGCAGGGGCATCCCGCCGCTGGATCCTGGCTCTCCTCGCTGCCGCTGTTCCTGGCCGGCCCTGGCTGGCTCGTGGTGCACGCGGGTCTGCACCCCAGCCGGGGCCCAGCGGGCACCACCCGCGACCAGGCCCTGTGCATGCGCCGCTGGCCCGACGACCGCAGCGAGATCCATCCCTTCTGGTGGGAGCTCTGGCCGTCGCAGGCGGGCGCCTCCCGAACCGGGCTCACCATCTACGGCCACGACGCCGTGCGCGGACTCCAGGATCACCGCCCCGCCAGCCTGGGCCTGGACACCGGCTGCGTCTACGGCGGGCGCCTCACCGGCTACCTGCTGGAGGAGGACCGCCTGTTCAGCGTCCCCGCCCAGCGCGTGTGGTCGCACCCCACCTGACCCAGCGCCGCAGCGCGAGCGCCGCCAGCAGGGCCGGCAGCAGGCTCGCGCTGCCCGGCGCGCCCACGCTGGCACAGGTCCACGCCAGCCCGCCGGGGTTGGTGGGGTCCTTGCTGGTGCAGCCTTCGTCGGTATTGCCGTCGCAGTCATTGTCCCGGGCGTCGCCGCAGATCTCCTCGGCGTCGGGATGGATGTCGGGGTTGGCGTCGGCGCAGTCTTCGCCATCCACCTCCTCGCCGGGCCAGCCGTCGCCGTCCACGTCGACCAGGTCGCCATCGTAGCAGTCCTCGTCCACACCGTTGTAGGGCACGTCGACGGCGTCGGGGTGCACGTCGGGATCGGTGTCGTCGCAGTCGGCGGGGGGCTCATAGCCGTCCCCGTCCCAGTCTTCTGGCAGCGGCAGGCTCATATGCAGAGCATAGCGCGAAACCCACCCCGGAGGGCGTCGGGCCGCGTCACTCCCCTGGCGGTGGGTGGGCCACGGCCACCAGCTGGAGGCCACCCGCGACCAGATCGTTCCCCAGTCCGGCCCAGGCCTCGACCTTCAGGCCCACCACGGGAGCCAGCGGCAGGTACAGCCCCGCTGCCAGCACAGCCAGCAGCCTGAACTCCTGCTCCCGAAAGCGCCCCAGGTAGAGCAGCCCCAGGTCCGCGCCAGCCTCGAAGCTGAGAGCGGGCGCCGGGGGCCCGACCCGTATCCCCGTGCGAAGAGGGATGATGGCGCGCCACAGCCAGCGGGCGTCGTAGCCGGCCGGGAGAGGCTCGGCGCGGGCCACCGGCTGGAGCACGGCCGCGGCAGCCAGCCGCCGCGAGAGGGTGACGCGGGCGTCGAGGGCCAGCCCACCCGCGAGCCCTCCCAGTCCATCCAGATGAGCCCCCTGGAGGTCGCTGCCCCACAGGCAGGGGCCCAGCCCCAGGGTCCAGGGGAAGGGATCGGGCCTCGCTGGCCGCTGGAGGGGCGCGGGCTGCTGCCCCAGATCGTCGAAGGAGAGCGCTGGGGGGCCGCCATCTTCGGTGAAGGGATAGCGCAGCACCATGCCGCCCTTGCCGCGACCCCACAAGGCGGGACCATCGGCGCGCATGACGGCCACCAGGGCATCGTCGGCCTCCCCCGCCAGCAGCCCGAGCAGGTCGGCCAGGAATGGCTCCGCGAGCTCCTCGCGCTCCAACCGTCGCAGGGCGATGGACAGATCAGCGGGCATGAGCGGCGGCTGGGCAGGCGTGACCCTGATCATCAGGCGCCTGCCGGGGGAGGACTCGATCAAGCCAGCCGCCACCACCCGCTGACCCACGGTGGCTTGCACGAGGTGGGCCCCTGGGCTCAGGCGCTTGAAGCCGGTCGTGACGTGCTTTCCGTCCAGAAACAGGCCCTTGGCGCTGCCGCCCAGGAAGACCGGGACCGTCTCCTCCAGGGAGAAGGAGGCCTGGGTGTCCAGCAGCTGCACGTTCAGCTCGGGGACGAGCCAGGAGGGAGGGGGCAGATCGGCGCCAAAGGTGGCCGCGAGCCGCAGCCCGTGCCGCACCTCGCTGGCGTGGAACATGCGCACTCCGGCGTCGGTGGTGCCCGCTGAGGCCAGGTGGTGGGCCTCGGCCATGACCACACCGAGCAGGAACAGATCCGCCCGCCGCGGCACGTCTCCCAGGCAGGCCACGTCCAGCTCGAGGGCCGCGAGGGCCCCCATGGCCGCTCCGAATTCAAGCAGCTGCAGCTGCTCCTGGGCCTGGGTGAGCCGCGCGCTCCACTCGCTCAGCGCCACGGGACCGCCACAGGCCTGCTCCGCGCGGCGGTCCACCACCGACGCGACGTCCACCAGCTCCTCGATGTCCGACAGCTCCACCCAGGACACCCTGTCGTAGCCGAGGCTGCCCACCAGGGGTTCGAGGGCCTGGCGTTGGTAGGGCTCCCGCAGCTCGTCACCCACGGGGATGACGAACACGCGCCCCGCGGCGGTCGCCACCGCTGGAGCCGACGCCGCGAGGCCAGCAGCGAACGCTACTGCTCGACCCACATGCCTCGGTCGAAGTGCCAAACCTTCCGTACCTCCTCCCCGGCGGTCAGGGTGACCCGGAAGGTGTAGCGGCGACCGTCCTCGGCCACCAGGGTGATGGTGTGGGGACCCGCTGCCACCTGGTGCTGGAGCATGGGAGACCAGCCCGCGAACTGGCCGTCGACGCTGACCTGCGAGCGCGGCAGCGAGCTGACGGTGAGCAGCCCCAGCTGGGAATCGGAGCTGCCCTCGGGCTCGGGCTCGCCGCCCGAGGAGGCGTCAGGGGGCTCGGGTTCTTGCTGCTCCACGGATGGGGGCGGCTCCACAGGCGCTGCCTGCTCCTGGCCCGCGGCGTCGCCAGGTCGCTGCTGCGCCGGATCGGGCCGCCGTGCGGGCGGCGGCGGGACGGCTCGCGGTCGCGGAGAGCCGCCCGACGCAGCCGGCGCCGGGGTGGCGGGCTCGGCGGCAGCGCCATCGCCGGGCTCCAGGGAGGGAGGATCCTCGCTGGCGGTGAACACCTCGCCCAGGGTGACGGTCTCGGTGGCCGGTCCCGCATCGGCGCCCCCGCTCCCGGTCCCGCGCGGCCCCAGCACCTGGTAGCCGGCGAAGAGCAGCACGCAGCAGGCCACCAGGCCCACCAGCAGGCCGACCCAGGGCCCCGCACTGCGCTCGGTGCTGGCGGCGCCCGGCTCGTCGTCCAGGTCAAGCTCCAGCTCGGGCGGCGGGCGCCCGATGGCCACGGCCAGGCCGCCGTCGGCCCTGCGGCCTGCGGCCGAGGCCTGGCCGGAGCTGGGCACCGAGGCGGCGCTGTCGACGCCGTGGGCTCCGGAACCGCCGCTGGCCTGGGAGCCGAGGGACGCCTGGCTCGATCCGGAGGCTCCGCCGTCCCGCAGGCTGGAGTAGCTGCGGTAGGCACCGGTGGACGGGCTCTCGCCCTGCAGCTCCATGAGCGTGGCCCAGAAGTGGATCAGCTGCTCCCGGGCCGTGACCGGGTTGGCCATGAGCCCCGCCAGCGCCCGCTGGAAGGCCAGCGCGGAGGAGTAGCGCGCCAGGGGATCGCGCTGCAGCGCTCGCACCAGCACGGGAGCGAGCGCACCGGCGGGCCCACCGAGGGCGGCCGAGCGCTTGGCCGCTTCGTCTGCCAGCAGGGCGGTCTTGACCTCCCTCGGTGCTTTCTCGGGCAGGAGCGGCCGCAGGGTGGCCAGCTCGTACAGGACCGAGGCCAGACCGAAGACATCGGCCGGGGGTCCGATCTCCTTACCGCGCGCCTGCTCGGGAGCCATGTAGCCCCAGGTGCCCTTGACCGTGCCCTGCTTCTCGCGGCTGAACAGGGCACGGCTGATGCCGAAGTCCAGCAGCTTGACCACCCCCTGGGCGTTGAGCATGAGGTTGGAGGGCTTGACGTCGCGGTGGACCAGGTGGAGCGGCTGGCCGTCTTCGCCGCAGGCGGTGTGGGCGTAGTGCAGCCCGTCGCAGACCTGGCGGCCCAGCTCCGCGATGACGGGCACGGGGATGAGCATGCCGTGCTTGCGGCACAGCCCGATGGCGCGGCGCAGGGTGACCCCGTCCACGAACTCCATGACCAGGTAGAAGTGGTGCCCCTGCCGGTCGAAGTCCTGGATCTGCACCAGGTTCTGGTGCTGCAGCTGGGATCCGATGCGGGCTTCGTTGACGAACAGGCGCTGGAAGCCCTCATCGGTGGCGAAGTCGGGCAGGATCACCTTGACGGCCACGCGAGGGCTGACACCGGCGAGGCTCTCGCGCCGCCCCTCGAACACCCTGGCCATGCCGCCGGTGCTGATGGGGCGCACCAGCCGATAGCGCCCGAGACGCTCCGGTGGAGCGTCGCGCGGTCGAGGGCTGTTGCCGTCGTGCTCCGCCATGCGCAGTTGAACCCGAACCTTCTTGGATACCCACCGGGAGTATAACTGCGGTGCTCCGGCAGGAGCGAGCGCGCTCCAGGCGCCCTACATGCGATCCAGCGGCTGCACACCTACCAGGCCGAGCCCCCCAGCCAGAATGCGCGCCGCCGCCTCCACCAGCCCGAGCCTCTGACCGCGCAGGGGTTCCGGCGCACGCAGCACGGGCACCGAGTAGTAGAAGCGGTTGAAGGTGCCGGCCAGGCCAAACAGGTAGTCGCAGAACATGTTTGGCCTGCGCGCGGCGAGCGCCGTGCGGAGGGCTTCGGGGTAGCGCAGCAGGGCCAGCGCCAGGTCTCGCTCCTGCGCTTCTCCAACCGCCACCTGGGCCAGCTCCGGTCGCTCGAGGCCCGCCTTGCGCTGGATGCTCCGGCAGCGGGCGTAGCTGTACAGCAGGAAGACCGCGGTGTTGCCCTCCAGGGCCAGCATGCGGTCCCAGTCGAAGACCACGTTGGATTGTGGATTCTGGGAGAGATCTGCGTAGCGCACCGCGGCCACGCCCACCGTCTCGGCGATGCGAGCCCGCTCTGCTCGCGGCAGCTCGGGTGATTTCTGGTCCACCACGGCCCGGGCGCGGCGCGCGGCCTCGTCCAGCAGGGCCTCGAGCCGGATCACGTTGCCCTTGCGGGTGGCCATGGCCCCCTCGGGCAGGGTGAGCATGCCGAACCAGACATGCTCGAGGCGGGCGTCGGTGAGCGCCGCCTTGCGGGCGGTGGCGAAGACCTGCTTGAAGTGCAGCTGCTGACGCATGTCGGTGACGTACACCATGGCGTCGGGCTGCCAGGTGGCCTCACGATAGCGGATGGCCGCCAGATCGGTGGTGGCGTACAGGGCCGCACCGTCGCGCTTGCGCACCAGCATGGGGCTGCTGCCCAGACCCTTGCCGTCGGACTTGTCGAAGCGCACCACCAGGGCCCCGGCGTCGTGCTCAGCGATGCCGCTGGCGAGCAGCTCCTCCACCAGGGAGGCCAGCATGGGCTGGTAGAAGGACTCGCCCAGCGTGACATCGAAGCGGATGCCCATGCGCTGGTAGACGCCTTCGAATTCCTGCAGCGAGGCCTGCACGAAGCGCTGCCAGAGCTCGCGCGAGCTGCCTTCGCCGGCCTGCAGCCGGGCCGTGGCCAAGCGCGCGCGCTGTTCCAGCTCCGGCTGCTCCTCGGCTTCCCGCGCGAAGCGCACGTAGATGCGCTGCAGCTCGCCGATGGCGTCGTCGGCGAAGGCCTGCTCGTCGCGCCAGAGCTCCCAGGCCACCATGAGCTTGCCGAACTGGGTGCCCCAGTCACCGATGTGGTTGTCCCCCACCACCCGGTAGCCAACCGCGCGCATGAAGCCCACGAGGGCGTCGCCGATGTTCGTGGAGCGCAGGTGGCCCACGTGCATGCGCTTGGCCACGTTGGGGGAGCCGTAGTCCACCACGGCGCAGCGGCCCTCGCCATCGCGGGGCAGGCCCAGGGAGGGGTGGTTGGCCCGCTGCACCAGGGTCTCGGCCAGCCAGGCGTCGCTCAAGCGCATGTTCAGGAAGCCCTTGCCAGCCACCTGGATGGAGGCCACCGCGGCGTGCGCTGGCAAGGCCTCGGCCAACAGGCGGGCGCAGTCCTGGGGCGACCTCCCCAGGGCCTTGGTGAGCCGAAACGCCAGGTTGCTCTGGTAGTCACCCAGAGCGGAGTCTCCGGTGGCCTGGACCACGGGGCCCCTGACCACCAGGTCGGGCACCAGGCTGTGGGCTGCCTCGAGCACCAGTTCGCCGAGCAGGTCGGGTAACGTCTGCATAGGAGCCTCCGCCGCCCCGGTAACGCCCACGGTGACGCGAGCACAGGGGCGGGGCCCGATCAGTCCCCGGGGCGGATCACCTTGACCACGCGATCCGCGCGCGCGAGGTCCACGACGATGGGCTCATCTGGCTGCGCGCCGCTGGCCTCGCGGACCACACGGCACACCGGGCGCGCGAAGGTCTTGGGGCTGCGCGCCCCCGACACCGCCACCACGACGCGCCCGCTGGCCAGCCGCAGGATTGAGCCGGGGGGGAACATGCCCATCTTGTTGATGAAGACCTGGAGCAGGTGGGGATCGTAGACCGTGCCCCCGTGCGCGGCCATGCGCGCCAGGGCGTCGGGCTGGGCCAGGATGGGGCCCTGCCCAGGCCGGTAGCGGGTGAGGATGTCGTAGTCGTCGGCCACGTGGATCAGACGTGCGAACAGCGACGGCCGGCCGATGGGGCTCTTGAAGGGCCGATGGTGCTCCACCACCGCCAGCAGGCGCCGGACCTTGGCCTCGTGGAAGCCGCGCTGGCGCATGAGGGTGCGCAGGCCCGCGGTGTTGTGGCGCGGGTAGGGCACGAAGTAGCCGTCTTCCTTGGTGGACATGCCCACATCGTGGAACATGGCGGCCACCCCGAGGTCACCCAGGGTGGTGTCGGGCAGCTTCGCCTCTCGGCCGATCATGAGGCTCAAGTTGGTGACCATCAAGATGTGGCGCGCGAAGTGGGCCAGGGAGGCGTCGTGCTCGTGGGCCAGGTCTCCCGCGTCGGATTTGCGGGTGTTGTCGATGAGCTCATTCACCAGCCGGCGCACGGGCAGCGGGTTGGGCATACGGTTGGCGGCGAGGTTGCGGTAGGCGTCCGAGACCACCGAGGCGCTCTGCTGGTAGACCTCTTTGAACTCCTTGTCGGTGCGGCGCGTACGCTCGCCCTTGAGGCGGAAGCGGAAGGGGCCGTGCAGCTCGATGGAGCTCAGGCCGTTGTCGTTCAGCGTGCGCTGCAGCGTGGCCCGCGCCATCTTCATGGCCGGCTTGCCCGCCAGCTCCGAGATGAAGAAGTGGACCTCTTTTTCCGCGAGGGGTTCGTTGAAGGAGACCCCACCCACGTTGTGGCGGCGCAGGTCGGCGCCCAGGGCCTCGATGTGGCCCTGAGACATGTCGAAGCGGATGCGCACGTCGTTGACGTAGACCTGGTCCTCGACGCAGATCATGTGCACGGTGCCCAGCATTTCGGCGAGGCGGGCGAGCACCTTGACCCACTGTGCCACGGGCTCTTCGAAGGCGCTGTTGTCCAGCGCGTGCAGCTTGGTCATGCGCATCAGGCCGAACATCAGGCGCGCGAACTGCTCGCCGATCTCCCGCACGAGCTTGTTGAGCTCCCGGTCCTCGGCCGAGCGCGCCCGTTCCAGCTGCTTGCCCAGGCGATCCTGTGCGTTCTGGACGTCGTCTTGCTGCTGCTCAGGAGGCATCTTCGGTCCTCGTCTCCAGGCGACGGTGGCGCACGAGCGCCTGCATGCAGTGACGGTGGAGCTCCGCGTTGGCTCCCTTGGCTACCACTCGGATGCACTCCTCGGCCTGCAGCCCCGGGATGAAGGACAGCCCGGTGACGGCGGCCCGCTTGAGGGTGTACTGGCCGGGCAGCACGCGGCCCAGCAGCTTGCGCGGTCGCACCCACTGCAGGAAGGTGTGCTGCGCCCGCTCTTCCCAGATGATCACCATGGCCTTGGCGAAGGCGTCGATCTCGCGGTCGTCCAGATCGCGCGAAGCATAGCGCTTGAGGCGGCTGGCGACGGCGTGGAAGGCCCAACGCTCGCGCTGGGTCTCCAGGATCTTGAGGGCCCGCAGCCGCACCTCGAGGTTGCCCACGTCCATCATGCGCGCCAGGCGCTGGCCGATCTCCTGGGTGTACTCGGCCTGCTCGATGACCCCCATGGCCACCAGCTGCACGGCCACGTCGGCGTCGAGGACCATCTCGAGGGAGACCTCGACACCGCGCACGAGGTCGATGGAGGCCACCACGTTGAGCAGGTCGGCGGCCACGGCGGGCTCGGCCTCGGGCAGACCGGCCACCAGGCCGTCGAGCTGGTGCTCGGCGGCGCGGACGATGAGGGCCCTGGTGATGAAGCGGGCGGTGTTGGCGCGCTCCTGGCGCAGGATCCGCAGCAGCAGCGGCACGGGATCGCCGGGCATCATGTCCACCAGGCGCAGCAGCTCGTCTGGCACCTCGCGCACACCTGAGGGCACGGAGCGGATGATGCGCGACAGGGCGCGCTCGTCGGTGAAGGCCGCCAGCAGCTCCACCTGCCGACCCTTGTCTTTTTCGCGGAAAGGGAGGTCCTTGATGGCCTGCAGCACCTCGAGCAGGGAGCTTAGCAGGCCCTCGGACAGCAGGAAGTCGCGGATCTCGCGCAGGATCGGGATGGCCTCGTCCAGCTCCAGCGGCTCCACCGGGTTGGCCGCGACCTCGAGGATCTCCCTGAGCAGGCGCACGCACTGGCCGGGCAGGGCCATGCTGGCGTCCTCGTGCGCCAGCTCCTGCAGGGCCTCCTCGGAGACGGGCTTGTAGCCCACCGGCACCCGCTTGCGGTACTCGGGCCAGGGCACGTCGAAGCCTTGGGGCGCGGCACCGTACATGCCGGCGGCGGAGCCCTGGACGTCCTCGCCCAGCTCGGCCAGCAGGGCTTCGTCCACCACCTCGGTCTCGTCGTCCTCAGGCACGAAGCCCTCCACCGAGTCCACCTCGATGCGCTTGAAGCCGGCCTTCCACAGCAGGGTGACGATGTCGTCTTCCTGCTGCCGTACACCTACGAAGCGGATGGAGAGGATGCCCAGCAGCTGGGTGAGCTCTTCCCAGGGGACGTCGGGCTGGATGGTGACGCGCCGCACACCGTCGCGGAAGAGCTTGAAGCTCAGAGAGCGCTCGCGGTCGCGGTTCAGGTAGACCACCTCGTGACCCAGCACCATCTCCCAAGGACGCACGGTCAGGGGCATGGCGCCGTGCACATCCAGGTAGGCGCTCATCTTGGCCCGCAGGTTGTCCAGAAAATTCCTGATGGCTTCGTTGTCGGGCTCGTAGAGCAGGTAGGAGCGCGCGGCGCGCCCCAGGGCCACGAGCGCGTCGCTGGCGGCCCTGCCCGGGGCGGTGGTGCCGACCCCCTCCTCTTCTTCGGCGAAGGGATCGAGGACATCGGCCTCGCCCTCCCCCTCGGGCTCCCCTTCTGCTTCTGTCGCCGGCTCTCCCCCTGCGGGCTCGCTGGAGGCCGCGGCAGCGGGTTCGCTCACTGCCGCTGGCGCAGCCGCCGGTTCGGGGACCGCGGCAGGGGGCGGCTCGCTCTTCTCAGCGCCGCCGTCGGAGGGCACCTCGTCTTCGTCGAAGGCCCACAGAGATTCGTCACCGTCCGTCATTGAGACCACCTTGCCCCGTCAGCATACCGGAGAATCGGAGCAGTTTCACGCGAGCCGCGCTATGCTCGTTGCCCAGGAAACCGCCGCCATGCCCCGTCACCCTCGCATCCTGTCCGTCGGAACCGCCAACCCGGCCACCTACTACCGACAGGCCGAGGTCCTCGACCGCTACCAGGTCAGCGATCCGCGGCTGCGCGCCCTGTTCCACATGGGCCACATCCACGGGCGACACCTGATCCTGCCCAAGCCCCTGCCCAGCGGCATCCCGGTGGAGAGCCAGGGCGAGCTGTTGGCCAAGCACCTGGCAGGGGCGCTGGACTTCGGCGCCCAGGCCGTGGAGCGCTGCCTCGACCAGGCGGGGCTGTCCCACCAGCAGGTGGACTACCTGGCCTGCGTCACCACCACAGGCTTCCTCTCCCCTGGCCTCTCGGCGCACCTGGTCAAGCGCCTGGGCATGCGGGAGGACTGCGCCCGCCTCGACGTGGTGGGCATGGGCTGCAACGCCGGCCTGAACGGGCTGAACCCCGTCACCAACTGGGCCGCGGCCCATCCAGGCGCCAACGCAGTGCTGGCCTGCATCGAGGTCTGCTCCGCGGCCTATGTCTTCGACGACAGCATGCGCACCGCGGTGGTCAACTCCCTGTTCGGCGACGGCGCCGGCGCGGCCCTGCTGCGGTCCGACAGCCGAGACGCGCGGAGCTTCGCCCCCCAGGTGCTCGACTTCGAGTCCCACGTGGTCCCGGCGGCCCTGGAGGCCATGCGCTACGACTGGGATGACGACGAGGGAAAATTCTCTTTCTTCCTCGATCGCGACATCCCCTACTTCATCGGCGAGCACGCCCCCCGGCCCGTCACGCGGCTGCTGGATCGCCACGGCCTCAAGCGCCGCCACATCCCCCACTGGATCATCCACTCCGGCGGCAAGAAGGTCATCGACGCCATCAAGTACAACCTCGACCTGACCGCCTGGGATCTACGCCACACGGTCTCGGTCCTGCGCGACTACGGCAACCTCTCCAGCGGCTCCTTCCTGTTCTCCCTGCAGCGCCTGCTCGCAGAAGGGCGCGTGGAGCGCGGGGACTACGGGGTGATGATCACCATGGGCCCCGGCACCTCCATCGAGACCGCGCTGCTGCGCTGGTAGCGCGCCCCTCCCCCTCAGCCAGCGAGGCGACAGCATGAAGAAGCTGGAGACACTCCGCTACGAAGAAGCCCAGCGACAGGGCAAGACCGTCGCCACCATCACCCTGCAGCGGCCCGACAGCGGCAACCGCATCAACGTGCGCATGGTCCAGGAGCTGGCCCTGGTCTGCGACCACCTCGAAGACCAGTCCCAGGCCGACGTGGTGGTGTTCCGCTCCTGCGGGCCCTCCTTCTGCGAGGGCATCGACTTTCGTGACTTCCACCCCGACAAGCCCATCGACATCCACGGCTTCAACAAGTGGGAGAAGATCGCGGTGCGCCTGGAGCGCCTGCCCAAGGTCACAGTGGCCCTGGTGGACGGAGCCGCAGTCGGGGGCGGCTTCCAGCTGGTCCTGGTGGCCGATCAGCGCATCGCCACCCCCACGGCCAGCTTCCAGCTGCCCGAGGTGCACAAGGGCTTCCTGCCGGGCATGGCCACCTTCCGGCTGGCCAAGCACCTCGGCCTGGGCGTCGCCAAGCGCCTGATGCTCTGCGCCGAGCGGGTGGCCGCCCCGGACGCCCTGGCCATGGGCCTGGTGGACCAGGTCTCCAGCGATCTCGACGCCGCCCTCGACCAGACCATCGCCGCCTTCGGCCCCGTGCACAACGTGGCGGTGCAGCTCTGCCGCCGCCTGCTCAACGAGTCCTTCAGCACCGACTTCGAGAACGCCATCGGCAACTTCCTGGCCGCCCAGCACCGAGCGGTCACCCAGACCGCCTTCCTCGAGACCCTCAAGCGGGAGCGCGAGGAGTGACGACGGGGGCCGTCCGACCCTTCCCGGTCGACCCGCAGGTCCTGGCCGGCATCCGCCCCATGCAGCGGCGCGACGCGGAGGCCGTCGCCCGGCTGCACCACCGGGCAATGGGCGACAGCCTGTGGGCTCGGCTGGGCCCGCGCTTCCTGCGGGCGCTGTACCGTGCCCTGGTGGACAGCCCTCATTTCCTGGGCTTCGTCTACCAGGAGTCCGGCACCGTGCGCGGCTTTATCGCCGGCTCCACCGACACCGCGCGCATGTACCGGGAGACGCTGCGCGCCCACTACCCGCAGCTGGTGGTGGCCACCCTCGGCGGCCTGCTGCGCAGCCCCACCACCCTGCTGCCCCTGCTCTACACCGCCAGCTACTTCGAGGAGTCCGGGCAGGACATCCCCGGTGAGAGCCTGTTCTGTTCCTTCGAGCCCGATCTTCGCGGCAAGCGCATCAGCGGACACATCAACAAGGTGCTGTTCGACGACCTGCTGGCCCGCGGCCACCACAAGGTGAAGATCACCAGCGAAGACGACAACCAGGCCGCCGCCCGGCAGCTGGCCTCCTGGGGCTTCGAGGTGGACCGCGGCTTCCGGTTCTATGGCAAGGACATGCGGCGCTACGTGCTGGACCTCGAGGCCTCCCCCCGCGTCCAGCCGCTGAGCCGGCATCCGGCTGTATAGTGCCCGTGCCCAGTAGTATCTGCCCACCCCGCTGGGCGGCCGGGTGCTTCGGCCGTACGGCCGCTGGCGACAGTACATGCCGCTCCGCGGCACACGGTCACCAGACTTCCTCGTGGGGCCTCGCCCCCCACGCGCCTTCGGCGCTCCCCCAGGCGACCGCTTCGTGGTCGTATTGAGCACGCGCAGACGAGCTGGGCGTGGGTGGCCAGGGACTTCCGAGCGCGTGCACCAGTAGCGCGGGGCGGCGCCTGCACGGACCCGATGGTCGCGCTGCCCCAGGCCGGCGTTCACCTCGGTGAGCAGCGAACTGGGGCACGGGCCAGGAACCACGGGCCAGGGGCCAGGCGGGCCAGGAACCAGGTTGATATGATTACGTTTTTGCTTGCAAAAACGTAATCATATCAACCTGGTTCCTATCGGCCTGTCGGCGCCGCTACTCGAAGCCCTCGGCGTCGAGGCGCGCGGCCTCTTCGGCCTGGCGGGCCGCTTCGTCTTCGGCGTCGATGCGGATCTGGTAGGCGTCGATGACGATCACCCGGTCGCGGTCGGTGGCGTAGAGCATGCCGTCGCGCACGCAGAAGCGGGGATGCTCGAGGGAGTACTCCGAGATGTCGATCTGAAACTCCAGCTTGCCTGGCCGCTTGTAGCGGAAGGCGCGCCCGGTGTCGGTGACCGCCCAGAGCTTGCCTTCGTCATCGAAGGCGATGTCCACGTCCTCGAAGCCGGCGTCCACGTCGTCGAGATCGAGGATCTTGCGATCCCGGAAGCCGTCGAACTCGTAGCGGATGACCTCGTCGCGGTAGACCAGCAGGAAGCGGCCCTTATAGACCTCCACGTCGTTGGGGGTGCCGTCATCGATCTCGAAGCGCATGATCTCCTGGCCGTGGATGTCGAAGGCGATGGCCTCGTCGCCGAAGAAGACGTACAGCAGGTCCTTGCCAGGCAGCCACGCCAGGTGGCCCTCGCCCCCGAGCCCGGGCTCCACTACTTTGAGGGTGTTCAGGTTCCAGCCGATGAGCTGGCGGCCCTCGGGGTCGAAGAGCTGGACGCGGCCACGGGAGTCGAGGATCGAGATGATGTCGAATTCCTTCTGAGGGATCAGCTCCACGGCGATGGGGTTGTGGAACTGGCCCGGGCCGTCGCCGGGCGCCGAGCCCGACACGTACCAGGGCCGGCCCCTGGTGAACCAGATGTCGGCGATGTCGGGGGCCCCACCCCAGACGCGGTCAGGGCGACCGTTGTCGGCGAAGCGCTGGACGCGGTTGTTGCCCACATCCACCACGTACACGCTGCCGAAGCGGTCGATGGCCACCGGCACGGGCTCACCGAAGGACTGGATGGCGCCCTCAGCCCAGCCCTCGGCCCCCCAGTAGGGCACGTTGGGATCGGGCCCACCGATGAGCTGCTGGTAGGCGTAGAAGATCTCCACCAGCTCCTCGAGCCAGGCGCGTTCCTGGCCCAGGGCGCGCAGCTGCGCCATCTCCAGAGCCGGGATGCTGTTGGCGTCCTTGAGGCTGCGCAGGGCGTCGATGGCTTCCTGGTCGGCCATGATGGCCTGGGCGCGGTGCCCCAGCGGGACCCACTTGAGCGCCTGCTCCCGCAGGTACTGGGCCCCGTCACCGGCCGCATCCATGATCCACGCCAGTGAGTCGGGAGCTCCGAATTCGGCGCCCTTGTGGGCCCTGTAGTGGTTGTCCAGGCTGTCGAGGTAGGCGCCGTGGGCGGCGCGTCCTTCGTCGGAGGCCTTCCACTCCTCGAACTCCTCGTGGCGGGCGTCCTTTTCCCTGGCGTAGTCCAGCGCCACCTCGGCGATGTAGCAGTCGGTGAAGACGAAGCCCTCGTAGACCTCGTCCACGACGATGCGCAGCTTGCGTCCGGAGCTGGCCACGGGGACGTCGAGCCGCTGCACCTCGTCCAGGACCCGGATGGGGTTGCCCACCGGCTTGCCGTCGAGCAGCACGCTGAGGGTGTGCGGGCGGCTGTACTCGCGGTAGCTCTTCTTGCCTTCGCGCAGGTTGCCAGGCCAGATGGAGAGGGTCTCGATGGCGGTGGGGACCCGCAGATCGAGCTCGAGCCAGGCTCCCTTGCCGGCCCCGTCTTCGCCCTCGCCCCAGCCCGAGGCCAGCAGGCCGTCGAAGGCCGCCTCGGCTGCGTGCTCTCCCAGGTCGTCCTGGTGCTCGGAGCTGGCCAGCGCCCGAGCTGCGGGGGCGGCGTCAGCCGCAGGTGGAACGGCGAGGCTGGCACCCAGGGTGACCAGCGCTGCGGCGGCAGGGAAGAGACGCTTGGAAAGGCTCATGGCAGACCTCCTGCGAGGCGCTCTCGTACCGTGGCGGGGCGGTCCCGGTCAACCGAGGCGGGTGAGAATCCCGTCATGGTATGAGCCCGGTCCCGGAGGGGACCCCGGGCTGCTCTGAACCCTCACGAAAACGTCACATTCCACAAGCGCCAGGGTCGCGCGGGCCTACCGGCCCGGAGGCGGGGACCGGCCGCGGGTGGTGCTTGCGGGTGTGCGCTGGTGGATGTATCGCTGTTGGTCTCCGCACGCGGGAGTCACCATGCTCGGTACCTGCCTCCTCGCCCTCGCCCTGCTCCCTCCTACCCAGGCAGACCCGCCCGGCGCCGCCAGCCCGGATGGCCCGGCAGGCGGCGAGCGCGCGCTGCTGCTGGACGAGCCCGACCCGCGCAGCGGCGATCCCAGCCCCATCATCAACGGCGAAGACGCGCAGGCCGAGGACTGGCCCATGACGGGGGCGATGCTCATGGACACCACCATGGTGATCCAGGGCTACGGCTCCCAGGACCTGCGCCTGTTCGTCTGCTCCTCCACCCTCATCGCCCCCGACGTGGTGCTGCTGGCCGCCCACTGTGTAGACGAAGACTCCTTCACCTACGGCTACGGCACCCTGCAGGATACGGAGATCCGCTGGTCCCGCCAGGCCGACCTGTCGGCCCACGACGGCTCCACCATCGCGCCCTGGCCCGAAGACGCCGTGACCGCCTGGGACTGGGAATTCCACCCCGAGTGGGATCTCTGGGGCCTGGACACGGGCATCGGCCACTCCTACGACATCGCGCTGCTCTTCCTGGAACAGCCCGTGCTGGAGGTGCCCTTCGCCTACCTGCCCACCACCGAGGAGGCATCCCAGATCCTGGAGGACAACGCGGTCACCGTGGTGGGCTGGGGCCAGCAGACCTCCGACTACAATCCCCCCCAGGGCACCTACGGCTACAAGCAGATGGGCTCCAGCTTCATCTCCGAGCTGGGGGACTTCGAGTTCCAGGTGGGCGCGCAGGCCTCCGACGTGCGCAAGTGCCACGGCGACTCGGGGGGTCCCAGCTTCATGGAGTTCGACACCGAGACCGTCGATCCCTACCGGCTGGTGGGCGTCACCTCCCACGCCTACGACCAGAGCGACTGCCGGCAGACCGGCGGCGTGGATACGCGCGTGGACGCCTACCTCGACTGGATCGACCAGGAGCTCCGTGAGCGCTGCGCCGATGGAACGCGGGCGTGGTGTGAAGAGGAGGGCATCCCCGTGGCGCCGCTGCCCGAGCCCGTCGACACCGCCGACACCGGCGATCCCGACGGCGAGGAGGAGAAGCGGCTCTGCGGCTGCGCATCCCGCGACGGTCAGGCCCCCGCCGCCGCGCTGCTGGGCCTGCTGATCTGCGGGCTGGCGCTGAGCCGGCGCCGAGGCTGACGGCCGGCGCTCCGCCGCCAGAAACTGCCTGTCCGCTGCTGAAACCCTCCCTTGCGCCGGTTATCGGGGCGCATGCAAGCGCACCTGCTCCCACGTGGCGTCGGCTGGGTCGAGGTCATCGTCGGCTGTATGTACAGCGGAAAGACCGAAGAGCTCATCCGGCGCATTCGCCGCGCCCAGTACGCCCGCCAAGCGGTGGTGGTCTTCAAGCCCGCCATCGACCAGCGGTACAGCGAAGACTCGGTGGACTCCCACTCGGGCCACAGCCTGCGCTCGTTCATGGTCAAGAGGGCCAGCGAGATCGCGCCCCTCGCGGGCGACGCGCTGGTGGTGGGGGTCGACGAGGGCCAGTTCTTCGACGACGACCTGGTGCAGGTGGTCAACGAGCTCGCGCGCCAGGGCAAGCGGGTCATCGTGGCCGGCCTCGACCTGGACTACCGCGGACGCCCCTTCGATCCCATGCCCGCCCTGCTGGCATCCGCGGAGTACATCGACAAGGTGCTCGCCATCTGCGTGGTCTGCGGCAACCCAGCCGACCGGTCCCAGCGCACGGTGAACCGCGACACCAGGGTGCTCGTGGGCGAAAAAGACGCCTACGAAGCGCGCTGCCGCCTGTGCTGGGATCCCGACAACTTCACCCCCTCCCAGGAGCACCTGCAATTCGGAGCCAACCTGGCGGACAGCAGGCCGCCGCAGGGCGGCCGACCTGGATCGTAGCGAGGGCCAGCAGGCGCGTAGCGAAGCTGGTTCTGCGAAGTAGTGGGCGAGCGAGTTGTGTCTTCAACACATCGACCGAGCACGCTTCGAGCAGGGCCAGCCCTAGTAGCGGCTGCAGGACGGACGTAGTGCCGCGGTAGATTCGGGGCTCTGTCCCCTGCTGGGAGGCTCCGCCCGCCGGCTGAGGAGGCTCAGAGCAGGGAGACGCGGGTCTCGCCCGCGCTGCGCCAGCGCAGCACCGCCGAGTCGTCCCGCCAGCGGCTGAGCGCCAGCGTGGCGCAGGCTGGCAGCAGCTCGGGATCGATGGGCTCACGGGCCCAGGGGTTGAGGTAGAACCGCGCGTGGGCGCGGGTGGGATCCTGGCCGTCGCGCCCCATCCAGAGGATCCCACACAGATCGGCGAAGAGGGGATCCCTGAACAGCGTGGAGCTGCGCTCCCCGGAGTAGAGCAGCTCCACGTCGTGGCTGTCCCGATCGCGGTAGCCTTCGATGGAACGTGGCAGGCCATAGAGGAAGTCGCGCATGTAGCCCCGGCTGATCAGCCACGGCTGGTCGGCCGCGCACACCAGCATCAGCGGCTCGCCGCTGTGTGCTCCGAGCCGGTACCGATCCAGCTCCGCGAGCACCCGCGGCTCCACGGCAGCCAGGCTGGCCGGACCCGTGAACGGCCCCAGCTTGAGGCACACCCGCGACCCTCGGCGCGTGGTGCGACCGGTGAGACCGAATTCCAGGTGGATCCCCGCCGCCTCGTCGATGAAGGTGGCGTAGCGCCCCTCCCAGGTGCCGCGTTCCACCTCGGACAGCCAGGAATCCACGGCGCGTCGCACCTCCTCGCTGTCGAAGTCAGAGGGCAGGCGGCCGTGCACGACCACCACCATGCGCTGTTTGCTGCCGACCCGGTTCAGAGCGGCGAGGAGCCGGTCGACGGTGGCTCGATCGGGGACCAGGCGACCCTTGTGGATGAAGGACATGACGGCGAGGTTGAGCTGCTGGCCCGAGAGGGTGGAGGCGCGCAGGTAGGCACCCGGCTGCACCACTTCTTGCACCCGCAGGCGCCCACGCGCGAGGAACGAGGCGACGGCGAGCTCCGCATACCCCTGGAAGAACCGGCGATTGTCCAGCGAGGTGAGCCGCTCGTGGGCGCGCTCCGCCAGGGCCGGCCCCGCCGCCTCGAGCAGCGAGTCCAGGGCGCTGCGCTGCCGCCCACCCTGTGCGGCGCAGACCTGCTGCAGGAAGCTGTGGGGCGCGCCTGGCAAGCGCTGCATGTCTTCCACCAGGCGATCTGAGAAAAGGCCCATAGGCATCCTCGAAGCGAGCGCCAGCTAACCCGCGTCGGCAGATCGGCAAATGCGCTCGAACCAGACCGGCGGGTGGGCAGTGGCCCCGGTTCAGAAGCTGTCGGCCTGCACCTCGTCCTCGTTCCAGTCGATGTCCTGGAAGCGGTACAGCTGCTCGGAGCCGTTGTCCCAGGCGCCCGCGATCCAGGTGTTGCCCCGCAGCCCCGGCGTGATCTCGAAGAACAGCGGATCTCGCGTACCGACCCAGACCTGGACCAGTGCGCCGGACCAGGAGAGAGCATCCGAGGTGCTGCTGGCCGCGTTGCTGCGATCGTAGACCGAGAAGCGGTACGGACCCTCGGCGCGCAGCTCCACGACGCTGGCGGTCTCGGGCCCCTCCCCCTCGTCGGCCAGCGCGTCCATCTGCACCACGCGGTCGTGCTCGTCGGAGGCGTTGCCGGGATGGTAGGGCGCATCGGACCAGACGTGGAATCGCTCCCACTCCGACTCGCCCGTGGTGACCGAAGCCCTGGGTCCGGTGAGGTGCAGGTTCAGGTCGGCGGGCAGCTCCTGCCAGCTGAGCGAGACGCGCAGCTCCTCGGTGGCCAGCGGCCTGGTGACCGTGGCCCTGGTGAAGCCGTCGCTGCCGGTGCGCAGCAGCAGGGGGAAGCGGGAGCTGGTGTAGCCCGAAGCGGCCACCACGCGGGCGGTGTACAGCCCGGGGGCGACCCCCTCGAAGGAGAATTCCCCCGCGTCATCGCCCAGCACGCTGGTCACGGCTGCCACCACCGGCTCGCTGTTGGGAGCGTTCCAGCCCAGGCGCAGCTCGACGTCCAGCGCCACCGGGGTCAGCACGTCGCCCTGGAGCTCCGCAGGCGGGCCTCCGGTCTGCGCGTCTACCAGGGCGCCCTGGGCCTGTCCCGCGCTCCGGTCCTGCGACACGCGCAGGTGCGGCAGCTGGCGGCTCCACGAGCTCCAGGTCTGAGGTGGGTGCGCCTGCAGCAGCTGCGACTCGCCCGCGTCGAGGTTCAGGTCGAACCAGGCGACGCTCGCGGCGTAGTCGTCGCCTTCGACGCGCACGCGGAGCTGGTGGCCGGTCCACTCGTCCATGAGCAGGGGCGCTGAGTACCAGCCGTCGGAGTCGGTGGAGGCGGTGGCGATGAAGGAGCCATCATCGGCGGCCAGGGACACGGCGAAGCCAGCCGCTGCCGCGTCTTCTTCGTCGAGCACGCGGCCGTAGAGCTGCACGAAGAAGCCCTCGCTGCCCACCGGACCGCAGGCGCAGAGCAGGGAGAGGCTCGCGGACAGGGGCAGGCAGGATCGCATGGCCACACTCTACCCCCTGCGCCGGCGGGACAGAAGAGCCCAGGGAGCCAGCAGCAGGCCCAGCAGGAGATGACGCGCCCCTGGCGCGCCGCCGTGGGAGCAATGGCAGCCGCGCCAGGGGATGTCCGACAGCAGCAGGAAGCCAGCCCCGCTCTCCTCGTCGGCGCCGGCAGGTCCGATGTCGAAGGTGGAGTCCACCAGGAAGTCACGCAGCTCGGCCGGGCCCATGCGCCGCTTGTCCGCCCCGAGCACCAGCGCTGCGGCACCGGTGACATGGGGCACGGCCGCGGAGGTGCCCGAGAAGCTGCCGACGTAGGAGCTGGTGGACACCGCGGCTGGACCCACGAGGTGCGGACGGCTGCGGCCGTCGTCGGTGGGGCCGCGGCTGGAGTACCAGGCCACGCTCTGGAGGTCGGGCAGGTCCACCGCCCCCACGCTCAGCCCATCGACGGTGTCCCCGGGCAGGGTGAGGTTGCGCTCGCCGCTGGCATCGGCCTCGTCGAGGCCGTAGTAGCTGTACAGGAATCCCGTCAGGCCCGCCGGGTCGTGGCTGTTGGCCACCACGTACACGGCGGCCCAGCTGGAGCCCGCGTGGCAGCTCACCGACTCGTAGGGATCGTCCGAGCCCGCCTGCCGGTTCAGCCCGCGCCCGCAGAGGTTGCCGGTCTCGTCGTAGACCTCGAGATCGAGATCGGTGCCCGAGCCGCCCATAGGCTCGGACCAGCGCAAGGAGACGTCCACCCAGCCGCCCTGGCTGGCCACCCAGACCGGGCTCTGGCCACCGATGGCCACCTCGTCGCTGCCCGCAGCGGTCAAGGCGCCCACGCGGTAGCGCTCGTTCTCGTTGCCCGAGGCTGCCAGGTAGAGGATGTCGCGCTGGGTGACCAGGGCATCCACGGCCTGGGTGTAGGGGCTGGAGCCGTCGGCGTGCCACAGGTTGTCGAAGCCCACCGATCCATTGACCAGCTCGACGCGGGACTCGCCCAGCTCGTCGATGGCCGCCAGGTATTCCACGTCGGTGGAGAACGACATGAGCGTCAGGTCGGCCCGCGGCGCGACGTCGTGCACGATCTCGGCCACGGCGGAGCCGTGGGCGTCCACCCCCGCGGCGCTCAGGAAGCTGGTCTGCACGCTGGACGGCAGCTCGGTGCCCAGCAGCTGCTCGTAGCCGCTGAAGCCCACGTCGAGCACCGCCACGTCCACCCTGCGCCCCGTGGCGCCCTGGGCGTGCCAGTCCTGCTGGAACATGGCCTCGTAGCCCTCGGTGGTGACCTCCCGTGGGCGCGCTCGATGGGGCTCCCGCAGGCGGGTGACACACCGCCAGGACGCCAGCGTGGCGAGATCCTCGTAGGGGACCGACAGCTGGACCCACCAGCGGCCGGCGCCCGGCAGGGACGTCCAGAGCTCCGCCCAGCTGTTGGGGAGCTGCGCCTCGAGCCACTCCAGCAGCTCCTCGGGCGCGCAGCCTGGCCGCAGCTCCGCCACCACCGAGAGGCTGTCGGGCGCTGGAGGCCCCCGCCGCAGCATGCGCCAGTCCTCGTGGGCCTGCGGGCCTCGCTCCCAGGCCAGCTGGGCCTCGCGCACCGACCAGCTCATGGCGGCAGGTCCATGGTGGGGGCGGCCGTGGCTGGGGGCGCTGGACAGGGTCGCCAGAGCCAGAGGGAGGAGCTGGAGCTGCAGGGACATGGCGCGACTCTCGGGCGGATCGGCAGCGCATCGCCACGCTGGGGGTTCCAAGTTACCCTCCCGGACCTCGTCCGCCGAACCGCAAGGTGTTGGATGTACCAACAAAGAGTCACCATGCGCATGGGCCCCAAGCTCACGCGCCTCACCCGCAACCTGCTGATCGCGCTCGTGGCGCTCTACATGATCCAGCTGGTGCTCGAGAACTGGCTCGGCCTGCCCGTCCTCGCCTACGTGGCCTGGTGGGGTCCCAGCGGCTCGTCGGGGCTGGGGGCCATGTTCAAGCCCTGGCAGCCGCTCAGCGCCTTCTTGATCAACGGCCCCACACCCGTCGCGGCCCTGGTGGACTGGCTGGTGCTCTTCTTCTTCTTCCCTCCGGCCGAGGAGATCCTGGGCAAGAAGGGCACCTTCAGCGTGCTGGCCACCTCCTGGTTCGTGGCGGTGCTCGTCAGCCTGCCCCTGCTCTTCCTCCACGTCATCAGCGCCCCCGCCCCCTACCTGGGGCTCAACTGCTTCCTCACCGCCCTGGTGGTGGTGTTTGGGCTCTCCCGGCCCCACGCGCGCATCCTGCTGTTCTTCGTCATCCCCATCAAGGCGGGCTGGGTGGCCTGGGGCACCGGCTTCATCGCCGTGCTCTACTTCCTCTACGAGCGCAGCCTGGGCTCCTCCATCGCCTTCTTCGGCTGGTGTGGCGCCGTGGTCTGGATGTACGCCGACGGCAGCCCAGGCCGGCTGCTGCGCAAGCTGCGCATGCGCTGGATGATGCGCCGTCCCCAGGGCCGCGGCGACCAGCGCTTCGACGTGATCCAGGGTGGCCGATCCTCCCAGGACGAAGATGAGGGTCCCTGGTACCACTAGCGGCGGGCGCGGCTGGCTCGACGCCACCTTCCAGGCCACCACCGCGCGGGCATGGCCGGCCGCGCTGGCTGCCCTGGCGCTGGTGCTCAGCTCCGCCTGGTGCCTGCCGCGTGTGAGCTACGAGTTCAGCCTGGAGGACCTGTTCCCACGCGGCTCGCCCCAGGCCAGGTTCCACGCCCGCGCGGCGGAGATCTTCGGGCGGGACGATGGTACGGTGATCCTGGGCTTCGAAGGTGATCCTTTCCACCCGAGGGTCGCGCGGATCGAGGCTCGCCTCGCCGCTGTCGCCGGCGTGGAGTGGAGCACCTCCCCGGCCAGCCTGCACACCCTGGCCTCCCCCTCCCCCGGCCTGCTGGAGGCCCGCCCGCTGCGGCCCGACGACGACGATCCCCTCGCCCGCGCCACCCTGGTCAGCGAGGACGGTCTGTCAGGCGCCATCCTGCTGGGGATCGCGGAGCGGGAGAACCACCACGCTGGGCGCGAGCCCATCGTGTCCGGCATCGAGCGGGTGCTGGACGAGGAGGGTGGTCGCTGGCACCTGGGAGGTGTGCCGGTCATCCGGGTGGCCTACGTGCGGCAGCTGCAGAGCGACCTGAACCGACTGCTGCCCCTGGCCATGCTGGTGTCCCTGGCCTTCCTCGCCAACGCGCTGCGCGACTGGCGGCATGTGCTGGCCTGCTCGGCCACCATCGCCCTGGGCACCGCGGCCAGCGCGTCGCTGCTGGTGCTGTCCGGGACTCCCTTCACCGTCTTCACGCCGGCGGCGCTGGCGGTGGTCCTGGTGGTCGGCACGAGCGACCTGGTGCACCTGGTGCAGCGCTTCGCCGAGCTGACCGCTCGGCCGTCCGAGCACCGGCTGCCGCTGCGCGAGGCCGTGGCGGAGGCCGTCCGTCGCGTCGGGCCCGCCTGCCTGGCCACCAGCGGGACGACCGCGCTCGGCTTCATGTCGCTGCTGGTGACCTCCATCCCCAACATCCGACGCTTCGGCGCGTTCACCGCGGCGGGCGTGATGCTGATGTTCGGCCTGACCTTCATCGTCATGCCTCCCCTGCTGATCCTGCTGGGTCCTCCTCGCGCCGCCGCCGCGCGGGGCGCCCGCCGGGGTCAGCGGCGCATGCGGCGCCTCGGCCGGTCCCTGGCGTCTCGGCCCTGGCTGGGCCCCGCGCTCGCCCTGCTGGTGGTGGCGGCGGGCCTGGCGGGGGCTCAACGCCTGCGAGTGGACCCGCGAATCCTCGGGGACGTGCAGCACAGCGAGATAGCCACTGCCAACGCCTTCCTCGAGCAGCAGCTGGGGGCGGTGCTGCCCCTGGACCTGCACATCTTCTCTCCCGAGGGTGACCTGCGCTCACCTGAGGCGCTGGCGGCCATGGCCCGGCTGGAGAGCTGGCTGCGCCAGCGAGAGATGGTGGGCCAGGTGCTGGGTCCCACCGATCTCATCTCTCACGCATGGCGAGCCCTGGGAGAGCGCGGCCTGCCCCCCACCACAGACGCCGCCGCCCAGGCGCTGCTGCTCTACGATCTCGTGGATCCGGAGATCACCGCGCGCTTCGTGGCTGGCCCGGGGCATGTGCGCGTCCGGGCCCGAGTCCGGGATCGCGGCCACCAGAGCACCGTGCGGCTGGTGTCGGAGCTGGAGGAGCAGGCCGCGTCGCTGCTGCACCCGCTGGGTGCGGAGCTACAGGTCAGCGGGGTGGCCTGGCTGGCCCAGGAGATCAACCGCACGCTCACCCGGCAGTTCGGCGGCAGCTTTCTGCTGGCGCTGGTGCTGGTGGCCCTGCTCGGCGCCGGGGTCCTCCGCCGGCTCCGGCTCGTGGGCCTGGCCCTCGCGCCCAACCTGCTGCCGCTGTTGGCTCTGCTGGGGCTGATGGGCTGGTCCGGCCTCGTGCTGGGGCCAGCCTCCGCCATGGTGTTCTCCGTGGCGTTCGGGCTGGCGGTGGACGACACCATCCACTTCCTGGCCTCCTACCGGCGGCTGCGCGCCCGAGGTCACGGCGCAGAGAGCGCCGTGGTGTCCACCACCGGATCCATCGGGCGCAGCCTGGTGGACACCTCCCTGCTGCTGGCCGCAGGGTTCGCGGTCTTCTCCGTCAGCGAGTACGGGGCCATGGCTTCGTTCGGGCTGCTCACGGCGTTCTGTGTGATCGCAGCGGTCATCGCCGATCTCGCCGTCCTGGGTCCACTCCTGGTGCTCTTCGACCACGACGCTGGGGCCGGGTGTGAGAAAAATCCCGCTGAACCCTAAAACGCTGGAGCGATGATCCGACAGGCCAGGTGGAGCCATGCAGACCTACCTCGCCAGCGTCGCCGCCTACGTAGACGCCGGGGGTGCACCCGCCAGCCAGAAGCCAGCGAGCACCCAGGCCCAGAAGGTCTCCACCGTCCGCGCCAGCACCAGCCACCGCTCAGGCCCTCAGCCCGGCGTCGTGGTCTCCTTCTCCGAGGAGGCGCTGCTGGCCGCCCGAGAGAGCGGCATGGCCGAGCAGATGGTGGACGTGCGGGCCAGCGAGGTGGAGCGGCACAAGCAGCAGGAACGAGAGGACCGACCCGAGGGGGGCCTGCGCAGCGAGCAGGAGCTGTCCTCGGAGGAGAAGCAGGAGCTCGCCGAGCTCAAGCAGCGCGACTCCCAGGTGCGCACGCAGGACATGGCCCGCATGGCTGCCGCTGGCGGTGCGGCGGGCGGCCTCACCGTCGAGTACGAGACAGGGCCCGATGGGAGGCGCTACGCCGTGGCGGCCGACGTCCAGCTCGACACCTCGCCGGCCGCGACCCCCGAGCGGTCGCTGGCCAAGGCCCGCTCAATCCGCGCCGCGGCCTTGAGCGCCGGAGGTGACTCCTCCAGCGACGCCGCCGCCGCGGCGGCCGCCAACGCGATGGAGGCCAAGGCGCAGGCGGAGATCGCCGCCGCCCGCGATGGGAGCCAGGGACAGGCCGCGGAGCTGCCTACGGGCGTCGACCCGGCGCACGCCGCCGCCGCCTACGCTGCCGCGAGCTAGGCTACCACCGTCCCGGGCTCCAGAGGGACGCGGCCTCCGGAGTGCCCTGGCGAGCAGCCCAGCTGGCCTGGAGCTCGTCCCGTTCCTGCTCTGTACTCGCCAGCAGCAGCCCTCCCGTCTGCTGCCATGCGCCGTGGGGCCTCAACAGCTCGGCGGCGAGCTCCCTGTTCTCCCTCGCGAAGCGATGAAGCTCCGCGGCCTCCACCTGCCCCAGGGCCGCCGCGAGGCGATGGCTGTGATCGTGCAGCCACCCGAGCGCCACGCCCGAGCAGCACCCGAAGGCGCCTGCTCCGAGATGATCCGCGGCCTCCAGCAGGGTGACGTCCACCCCCGCCTGCGCCAGCAGCAGTGCGCAGCAGAGGCCCGCCGGGCCGGCTCCCACGACCACCACGTCGCAGCGCACCGGGACAGGCAGGTCACGGCCCTCATGGCGAGCAGGCTCTCCGCACCACGGCGTCTCCACGCTCTCCTCCAGCACAGCGCCATCACCTGGCGGTCGCAGGCAGCCTGACGCCAGCGCCTGGAGCCGCCCCACGGCCGGCGGAATAGGGGGGCCCCATGTCCGGCCGCCCCATCTTCATCATCGGCACCGAGCGCTCCGGTTCCAACCTGCTGCGCCTGGTGTTGAACGCCCACAGCGCCATCGCGATCCCCCACCCGCCCCACATCATGCGCTACTTCGCTCCCCTGGAGCGAGGCTACGGTGACCTCTACGACGCCCGCCGCTTCGAGGCCCTGGTGGACGACGTGCTGTGGCTGCTGCGGGTGCACATCCACCCCTGGGAGCTGCCCATCGACAAGCAGCGGGTGCTGGAACGAGCGCGTCCACGCGACGTCTTCGGCGTGCAGTGCGCCCTGTACGACCAGCTCCTGCAGGCCGCGGGGAAGCGCCGCTGGGGCTGCAAGAGCACCTTCATGGTGCACCACGTGGACAGGGCCCTGCAGAGGGATCCCGAGGCCAGCTTCGTGCTGCTGGTCCGCGACCCGCGCGACGTGGCGGCCTCGTCCAGACGCTCGGTCTTCAGCCCCTGCCACCCCTGGCCTACCGCCAGGCTGTGGCAGGAGCAGCAGCAGCTGGGCCTGGCCCTGCTCGGGCGGCTGGGCCCGGAGCGCGTCCACCTGCTGCGCTACGAGGACCTGCTCGCGGATCCCCAGGGCAGCGTCGAGGCGCTCTGCGGCTTCCTCGGAGAGGCCTACGAGGCCGAGATGCTCGCCTTCCACCGCGGCGACGAAGCGCGCCGCTCCGCCAGCCTCTCGGAGTCCTGGCAGAACACCGCCCGTCCCGTGATCGCCGGCAACAGCGGCAAGTACCGCAGCGAGCTCAGCCCGGCCGAGGTGCGCCTCGTCGAGAGCATCACCGGCCGGTTCATGCGGCGCCTCGACTACCCACTCGAGTTCCCGGAAGCCACCCAGGCAGCCCAGCTGCCGAGCGACACCACGCTGTTGAGCTACCGCGCCCACGATCTCGCAGGCCGGGCTAAGGTGGAGTGGCGCTCGCTACGGCGAGACGCCAACCACTGGCGACGGTGGTCACGAGATGCCACCATGGAATACCTTGCGCTGCGCGACCGCTTGCGCAGCCTGGTCGGAGGTTCGTGAACATGGCCAAGAAGCCCTCCCTGGCCCCTGAGCTCTACTGCAAGGCGGAGCAGCCCACCGATCTGGAATTGATGGAGCAGCTCCGCGAACAGGACGTGGCGCCGGTCCCCACCGACCGCGCGCTGCCGCGCTTCACCATGCTCGTCGGGCACTCCCCCTTCACCATGCCCCGCGGCTGGGAGTACTACCTCACCACCCCCTTCGAGGGCCCCTCCCACATCACCACCGTGCTGCTCAACGCGGGCTTCCCGGTGCGCATCGTCGATGTGCGCTACGCCCTCGATCCCGTCGACGAAGCCTTCCGGCAGATCATGGAGGGCACCGACGTCCTGTGCATCACCACCTGGGAAGACAACTTCCCCTTCGTCACCGAGCTGATGGACAAGGTCAAGTCCGCCGAGCCGGGCATGCCCATCATCTGCGGGGGCTCCCTGGTCACCTCGGTGCCCCACATCTTCATGGATCACACGCAGACGGACATCGCGGTGATCTCCGAGGGTGAGCTGACCATCCTGGAGCTGATGTACGCCTACTCGAAGGGAGGCTTCACCGCCAAGGATCTCGAGTCCATCCGGGGCATCTGGTACCGCGACCACGAAGGACAGGCCCACCAGAACCCGCCCCGCGGGCAGATGACCACCCTGGACTACCTGCCCAGGATGCGCCTGGACCTCTGGCCCCAGGCGCTGGGTTCCAAGGGCCTGCAGCCCCAGATCATCTCGAGCTTCTCACGGGGCTGCAAGCAGGACTGCTCCTTCTGCTTCCGCACCACCCCGCAGGTGGCCGCCAAGTCCCCCGCGCGCTTCGCCCGCGAGCTGGACTGGCTGCAGTCCCGCTACGGGATCAACTTCATGTTCTTCTCGGATCTCACCTTCTCGGCCGAGACCCGGCAGACCCGCGAGATGTGCGAGGTGCTCGAGGGTCGCAAGATGCGCTTCACCTGCATGACGCGCTGCGCCGACGCGGACAAGGAGCGCCTCGATGCCATGAAGCGAGCCGGCTGCGACGTCATCCTGTTCGGCGTGGAGTCCCTGGGCGCCGCCGCCTTGAAGGAGGCGCGCAAGCCCACCACCGAGAACATCTCCATCCGCGCCATGCATCGTTCAGTCGAGGCCGGCATCCGCTTCGGCACCCTCTTCATCGTGGGCCTGCCGGGCGAGACCGCCGAGTCCCTGGACTACATGTGTCGCTTCGCCGAAGAATACCACCACATCGTCCGGGTCAAGTACCTGTCCTCCATGCCTGGCACCTCGGTCTACCACAAGTGCCTCCAGAACGGCACCATCAAGAGCGAGATCGACCACCTGAACTGGCTCTCTATCGAGCAGGCCCTGCACGAAGACGAGTTCCTCAACCTCACGGGGCTCCCCGAGCAGGTCTACCGCGACACCTACAAGCGCATCTACGACTGCTACCAGCCGGGTCCCGTCATGAAGTTCGACCACTGGCCCGAGAACTTCCAGTACTTCGACCCCAACCCCGACGACGGCCACCCCAACAGCGTGGACTACGCCTGGGAAGGCTGGCGCGAGGGCTGGGCCTCGGGCGGCGCTCCCCTGGCCCCGGGCTCCGATCGCTACACCCTCGACAAGGTGGGCGCCGAGGGCATGGCGGACAAGGGCGCCAGGCTGCCATGTGGCGCCAAGAAGATGGCTGGCCGTCCATAGCGTAT
>CAZEJJ010000023.1:0-60127 GCA_964512185.1 uncultured Enterobacterales bacterium
TGTCGGCGCAGGCCACCCGCAGAGGCTGGCTCCCGGTTCTGTCGCCTGCTCTCAGGAGAGCTTCTTCCGCGCGCATGCTGCACCTCGTTCATGGGTCCGACGGGATTCCGCGTGCCACAGGCAAGTTCGCCGCAGGGCCCCGGCAGGACCAGTGACGCAGACTACAAAACGCTAATTCTCAAACAGGACAGCTCACCAATCCCCCAGAACGCTCCATGAGACCCAGAAAAACAGCCCCATTCGCCCTCGCCGTGGCCGGCTGTCCGATCCTGGGCAGCCGCAGCCCAGGACTGTACACCCGGCTCCTCGCCGCGAGCGATGTGGAGGGCTGCTACACCCGCCTGGCGGTGGACACGGCCCACCAGGCGCTGGGCCTGGGTGAGGCCCTGTGCCTGGACGGGATGAACATCACGGCACCTCTCAAGGCGGAGCTGCCAGCACTGCTGGCGGGACAGAGCGATGCCGCCATGGGCGCAGGGGCCGTCAACCTCGTGCTCAGGACCGACGGAGGTTGGTGGGGTGACAACACCGACATCCACGGGGTGCGGGGCGCGCTGGAGGTCCACGGTGTCCTCGCCAGAGGCAGGAGCGCGCTGGTGCTGGGAGGCGGCGGTGCCGCCCGGGCCGCTGGAGCCGCGCTGCGGCGAGCCGGCGTGCATGGCCTGCTCGTGGCGAACCGGACCCGGCGCCGCGGCGAGCTTCTGGCGGCAGCGCTGGGGGCCTCATGGGTGCCGCTGGACCAGCTTGAGATGGCGCTACGCCAGGTGGACATCGTGGTCTCGTGCGTCTCAACCGACTCGGGGCTGGTGCGCGCGAGCTGGCTGCGGGCCCGCCAGGTGGTGCTGGACGCGGACTACCAGGCCGGCTCCCTGGAGCGGGCCGCCCACCGCGCGGGCTGCCGGTTCATCCCAGGGAGCGACTGGCTGGCGCTGCAGGCCGCCGCGTCCTTCGAGCGCTTCACGGATCGCGCCATCGGCGCCGATCAGCGCGAGCACATCCGTCGGCTGGCGGCGCAGGCACCGCGCAGGCAACCTCGCCGCGTCGCCCTGGCTGGCTTCATGGGCTGTGGCAAGAGCAGCCTGGCCCCTGCCCTCGCCCGCCGCCTCGGCTGGCAGGCCATGGACACGGACCGCATGGTGGAGCAGCAAGCGGGCCAGGGCATTCCAGGCATCTTCTCCCGCGAAGGCGAGGCCGGCTTCCGCGCCCGGGAGAGCCGCGCGCTGTGCGGCGCACTCGCCCTGGATCGCTGCGTGATCGCCCTCGGCGGGGGGGCCCTGGAGGAGCCCGCCAACCGCCGCCTCCTCTCCGAGAGCGCGCTGGTGGTGCTGCTGTGGGGTTCACTGCAGCGCCTGCAGGACAGGGCGACATCCATCGGCAGGCCCCTGCTGAGAGCGGGAGCCGAACCAGCCGCCCTGCTGCAGCGACGTCTTCCTCGCTACCTGGCGGCCGCGGACCTGGTCATGCCCATCCAGGACTCCAGCCCCGAGCAGCTCGCGGCGAGGCTCGAGATGGAGCTCAGCCGGGCGGGGCTGGGGGCTTGAGCCATGATCGCGACACGCACCATCACGCCACAGCCTGGCGAGCCGCTGGGAGGCAGCCTGCGGGCCCCTCCCTCCAAGAGCCACGCCATCCGGGCGCTGGCCGCCGCGGCGCTGGCGGGCGGCTCGAGCCGACTCAGACAGGTGCCGCGCTGCGGTGACTTCCTCGCTGCGCTGGGCGCAGTGCAGACCCTGGGAGCCCGGGGCACAGCCCGCGGTGATGACCTGCTGGTCCAGGGAATGGGTTCGGCGCGCAGCTCCGGAGCGGGTGGGGAGCTGGACTGCGGAGAGTCCGCCCTCTGCCAGCGCCTCTTCGTCTGCATCACCGCCGCCCTGGGCGGCACCTGGACCCTTCGAGCGCGGGGCAGCCTGCGACGCCGCCCCACCAGCATGTTGCAGGCGCCGCTGACCCAGCTGGGCGCCCGGGTAGGCTCCGACGCGCCTGGGACGCTGCGGGTCACGGGTCCTCTGCGCGGCGGGACCGCCACCCTGGACGCCCGCGACACATCGCAGCTGCTCTCGGGCTTGCTCTTCGCTCTCCCCCTGGCGGCGCGAGACAGCCGGCTACGCGTGCGGGGGCTGGTGAGCAGGCCCTACGTGCGCATGAGCCTCGAGGTCCTGCGCAGCGCGGGCATCCACATCGAAGCCGACGAGCCCCTGGAGCGGCTGCTGGTTCCGGGCGGGCAGGCCTACGCGCCGGGAGATCGGACCGTGGAGGGCGACTGGTCGGGCGCCGCCTTCCTGCTGGTGGCGGGGGCCATCGCGGGAGGATGCCGCCTGCGCGGCCTCTCCCCCACCAGCCAGCAGGCGGATCGCGCCATAGCGAGCGTGCTGGAATCCGCGGGCGCCCGCTTGCGCTGGCGAGACGGCGACCTGGAGCTGCAGCGGGGCTCCTTGCGGCCCTTCCGAGCGGATCTGCGGCACTGCCCCGACCTCGGCCCGCCGCTGGTGGCGCTGGCCACCGCTTGCCCCGGCCGGAGCACCCTCGAGAGCATCCACCGGCTGCAGCACAAGGAGTCCCCGCGGGCCCGGGCGCTCACGGAGGAGCTGGGTCGCCTCGGCCTGCGCACCGCCCTGGACGGGGATCGACTGCACATCTGGGGAGGCAGGCCCCGCGCCGCAGAGCTGCACGCCCACGGGGACCACCGGGTGGCCATGGCGCTCTCCGTGGTGGCCCTCTCCGCCGATGGCCCCTGCACCATCGCGGGGGCCGAGACTGTCAGCAAGTCCTATCCCGCCTTCTTCCACGACCTGTCCGCCTTGGGAGGAAACATCTCGTGAACACCACCGGACGTCTGTTTCGAGTCGGGTTCACCGGCAGCTCCCGCGGCGCCGGTGTGGGGGCCTGGATCGAGGGCTGCCCCGCCGGCCTGCCCCTGCGCGAAGATGACTTCACCGCCCAGCTCACCCGGCGGGCGGGCGGCCGCGTCGGCACCACGGCGCGGGTGGAACCGGACAGGCCGCAGATCCTGGCGGGCACCTACGAGGGCCGCACCAGCGGCCAGGCCCTGCTCATCTGGATCGCCAACCAGGAGGCGACGCACGACGGCTCCCCCGATCGCCGGCGGATCCCGCGCCCTGGCCACGCGGACTTCGCCGCCTCGAGACGCTATGGCGGGTTCCATGACGCCCGCGGGGGTGGCGCCTTCTCGGGCCGCCTCACCGCAGCCCTGGTGGTGGCGGGCACGGTGGCCCGCAGGCTGCTCCCCGGCGTGCGCATCCAGGCGCGGCTTCTGGAGGCGGGCGGACGCTGCGACGCCCGGGCCGCCGCCCCCCCCGCCCCCGCCCCCCGCCGCGCCCGCCGGGGTGATGTGGGGGTGGTGTTCCGGGGGGGGTTGGGGGGGGGGGGGGTCGGGCGGGCGGGGGGGGCGGCGGCCGCCGCGGCGGGGGCCCAGGGTGACTCCCTCGGTGGTCTGCTGGAGTGCCGGGTACAGGGCCTGCCAGCGGGCTGGGGTGAGCCGCTGCTCGACCCCCTGGACGGGCGGCTCGCCCAGCAGCTGTTCTGCATCCCAGGGATCCGAGGCTTCGAGCTGGGTGCAGGCTTCGGGCTCGCGAGCATGCGCGGCAGCGAGGCCAACGACACGCTCCTGGACGCCACCGGCCTCACCGCCACCAACCACAGCGGCGGCATCAGCGGTGGCATCTCCAACGGCAACGAGCTGGTCTTCCGCGTCGTCTCGCGCCCCACGCCGAGCATCGAGAAGCCACAGACCAGTCTGGATCTGCACAGCGGCGAGCAGGTGCAGCTCAGCGCCAGGGGACGAAACGACGCCTGCTTCGCCCTGCGCCTGCCCGTGGTGCTGGAGGCCGCCACCGCCGTGGTCCTGGCCGACTTCGCGCTGCTCGCCAAGGCCACTGCTCCCCAGCTATCCTGAACCCTGGACCCCACGTCCGGCCACCAGGAGCAGGTCCAGCAGCGCCAGGGCCTGCTCGGCCGGCAATCCCAGCTCCAGCGCCCGCCGCCGCCAGCGCTCCTCCAGCCGCGCTTCCCGTGCGGGCTGGACCACTGGCAGACCCAGCCGCGCCTTGACCTGACCCAGCTGGCGCGCCAGCTCCCGCCGGGCGGCCGCCGCGGCGAGGATCCGCTCGTCCTGTCGGTCGATGCCAGCCCGCAGGCGCTCCATCTCACTCATCCGCACCTCCAGCAGGCCCGAGGATCTCCATCACGCAGCGCTCGCAGTCGAAGCGCAGCGGGAAGCAGCGGCCGCCGTCGTCCACCAGGCACCAGGCTTCCATTCACTGGTCGGCATCCAGCCCCAGCAGGGTGCGGAGGTGCCTGGGTGGCGGCGAGCCGTGAGCCAGAAGCTCGTCGTTGAAGCTCTTCTCGTCGAAGCTCGCCCCCGCGCGAGCCTCGGCATCCCGGCGGATCTGCATCACCTCCAGCAGGCCCACCAGGTAGGTGGAGAGCTGGGTGGAGGTGAGGCAGGCCCGCTTCCACTTGCCTTCGGCTTCGCCCTCTTCCTGGAAGCCCCGCTCCGTCATGAGGGCCACGGCCTCGTCGTGGGTGAGCGTGCCGCTGTGCACGCCGTGATCGATGATCGCGTTCAGGCAGAGGCGCAGCACCATCTTGTGGCGCTGCAGGTGCAGCTCGGGGCCCCCGTAGCCGCGCTCCGCCATGAGCCACTCGGTATACAGGGCCCAGCCCTCCACGAAGGTCCCGGAACGGAAGACACTGCGCACCGGTGAATCGAAGCGCGCGTCGTGAGCCAGCTGCAGGAAGTGGCCCGGCATGGCCTCGTGGATGGTCAGCTCCTGCAGCATGGTGTTGTTGTACTCGCGGTAGAACGAGGTGCGACGCTCCGCGGGCCAGGACGCGGGTGGTGGCGCGATGGCGTAGAAGGTCTCGCGGCTCTGTTCCAGGGGCCCGGGTGCATCGCAATAGGCGATGGACACACCGCGCTTGAACTCGGGCATGACGATGACCTCGACGGGCTCGTCGGGCAGCGTGACCAGATCCTGCTCCGCCAGGAAGGCGGTGGTCTGCCGCAGGGCCTCCTGGGCGACGGCGATGATGGTGTCGTCGTCGGGGTGCTCATCGGCGATGCGATCCAGCACCCGTCGGACCAGCTCGACGGCCGCCTCGCTGTCTTCCTCCGGGGGCAGGGGTTCGCCCGGGAACAGCTCGGGCGCCAGCAGGCGGGCCTGCTCGGCCATCTCCCGGGTGGTCTGCTCCAGCAGGGACCAGGCGCGGCGTTGCACCTCGGCGGCGGGCAGATCCGTGTCCAGCGAGAAGCGCAGCTTCCGCTCCCAGCGCTCCTCACCGAGGCGCAGCTCCCCGGTGGAGCGGGGCAACAGGTCGCTCTGGAGGAAGCTGTGGAACTCCCGGAGGGCCTGCTCCGCCCGGTCGGCGGCGGGCTCCACCAGGGCGCGCTGTTCAGCTGGAACCCGCTCGCGCAGCGGCCCGTCGACCCAGCTCACCAGCGCGGCGGTCTGGTCGATGGCGGTGAGGGTGTGCAGCTCCGGCGGGGCATCCAGGCGGGACCGGGCCTGCTCGAGGAAGGCGGGCAGGGCCTCGAGACGGGCCGTGAGGCTCGCTGCGCGCTGCTCGATGGGGGCGAAGTCGCGGGAGACCAGCCCGTCGAGCCCGGACCCCACGGTGTAGACCGCCGAGAGCGGGTTCTGCTCCCAGGGCCTGAGCTGCTGCACGCTGAACAGCTCCGCCTCCAGCTCGTGCGCCAGGATGGCCGCGTCCACCCGCTGCTCGGCGTCCAGCTGCTCCAGGGGGACCAGGGCCAGCTCGGCCTGCACGGCCCGCAGCCAGGCGAGCTGCTCGCGCTCTGCCTCGAGGGAGACATCCGGCCAGCGGCCGTCCTGGCTGTGGTCTCCCAGCTGGGTGGCCGAGACGGGATCGGCCTGGAGCCAGGCCTGAAGGAAGTCGTCTCCCAGCTGTGCAAAGACCTGACCTGCGTCGAGGGTCATGCTGCTCGCCTCCGGAGGTGGGTGGTGACAGGCGGTGCCCGAGAGCACCAACAGGATGCCCACGAGGCAGCTCTTCTTCTTCATCGAAACCTCCAACGCCGACCGAGGCCGGCTCGATGTCTCGGCAGGCGAGTAGACACAGGTGGATCAACGGAGCGAGCGCCGTGGACTCCCACCGGGGGAGCCGCCCGCCTGGCGACCGGGTGGCGGGCACACAACCGGGACCTTCAGCTGCCGCCGCTGTAGTGCGCCTGGTAGTACTGCTGGAGCTGATTGTAGCGATCGAGCATGGCCTGATCGTGGGCGTGGACCTGGAACTTCTGGCTCCACCAGGCGCTGGCCATGCCCCAGTCGGCGGCGCTCATGCTGAAATTGCCCAGCAGCTGGACCGGATCCCAGCCCTTGTCGGCGCCCACGTCCATGGCCACGCTGATCTCCACCCAGCGCTCGAAGGGAATGGGCTCCAGCCCTGCCGGCTCGGCGCCCTGGGTGGTCATGGAAGCGGCTGCTTGCTGGCCGGCTTCGGCGAACTGGCCGGCTCCAGCGCCGCTGAAGTACTTGCCGTATTCGGTGGTGATCACCTGGCTGGTGTCGCGGGACATGCGGTCGTTCCACGCTGCGCTCACGCGCTCCCAGCGCGCCTGGTCGATCTGCAGCTGACCGATGATCTGCGCAGCATCGTGCCCCTGAGCGATGTGGGCCTGGGCCCAGGCCCAGTGCTCGAGGGCCACACCCTCCACCGGCTCCAGCAGTGAGGGCTCAGCCTGCATGTTCTGCTGGTGCTGGGCCTTGGCGTCGTCCATGGCGGCGTCCACCATCAGCTGCTGGATCTGCATGGGGCCGCCGTAGATCTGTCGCGCCTCGGCGCCAGCCACGAAGCGCTCGACGGTGGCCTTCACCTGGAAGTAGTGTGGCTCGTCGCGGATGCCGTGGCGTGCCAGGGCCATGCGTCGCTGGGAGCGATCTTCCCAGCTGGCCTCGATGTGGCGTTCGGCGCGGAACCAGGCGGACAGGTCACGGCGCAGATCGAAGGAGGCCGAGTCGTCGACGGCTTCGAGCTGGTAGTCGCGCACCCAGTCTGAGTCGCCTTCGGCATCGATCTCCGGTTCGGGCTCTGGCTCAGGCGGCGAATCCTGGGCAGGCGGCGGAGCGCTGGAGGGGGTGGCCCCTGCCCCACCGACGTCAGGGATCTCGGTCTTGGCTGCGATCCCACCGATGACCGGTGCCTGGTAGTCCTGGCCCTTGTTGATGGCCATGAAGCCGAGCACGCCCAGCCCAGCGTGCACCAGCCAGCCCAGGCCGCAGACCGGGTAGCCCACCCAGCCGGCGGCGCCGATGAACAGCGCCTGCTTGAGCTGTCCCTGGTACCAGGCGTTGTGGTCCTGGCCCTCGACCTTCCAGGCGAACTTGCAGATAGCCCAGCCCCAGAGGCCACCCGCCGCCGTGATCAACCACAGCATCTTGGCCCGCTCACGGAGCTCGGGGGGGACCGCTAGCTGGTCCAGGCTCCGTACTGCGGCTTCGTTCTGGCTCATGAAACGCTCCCTGTGCGCCGCTACGCCGATCCTGCAGAAGGATGCGCGGAAGGGCCCCTATCACGCGCTTGTCACTAGATCGAAGCCACCTGCGGGAGGCGCCGCCAGCAGGGGAGAGGCCGGAATTCTCGGCCACAGGGGCGCGAGATCTGGATCAGTGGTTTGTTTTCGTATGTTCGTTATTTTTCCTTTTCCTCTTTTATTACCTGCTTTTTCTTATTGCCTTGTTACTCTTTTCCGTGGTAGCTTCAGGCCATGGCACGCCCAAGAACCCGCAGTGACGCCCAGGTCCTTGAAGCCGCGCGAGCCGTGCTGCTTCAACGCGGCCCCCATGCACCCCTGTCCGCCATCGCTCGCCGGCTGGGTCTCACTCCCTCGGCCATCGTCGCTCGCTTCGGCACCAAGCAGGCGCTCACCCAGGCGGCCCTTCGCCCACCGGCGCTCCCCTCGGCCGTGCTCGCACAGCTCTACGCCGAGCCTCTCCCGGGCGAGCTCGCGCCCCAGCTCCACCAGCTCTGTCTGCGCCTGGCCACCTGGTACGCCACCGCGGTCCCCCTGCGGCTGGCGGCCCGCTACGCTCCGCAGCCTGTGCCCAGGCTGTCCGGCGACGACCCCTGCTCCCAGGTGCGGCTGCACAACGCGTTGGCCATCTGGCTGGCCCGTGCCCAGGCGCGCGGCCAGCTGCGCCCCGGCGACAGCCACGCCATGGCTCGCATCCTGCTCTCCTCCCTCGAAGGCCGGGCGGCCCACCAGCTGATGGAGCGCTGTGAGCCCCGTCCGGAGCTCGCTGTCTTCGTGGCCCAGCTGGTGGCCCTGCTGCTTCCTCCGCCGCCATGAGCCACGGTAGGCTCTATACTCACACTGGTCCCTCCCCCGGCCGCCCATCCAATGCTCGCACGCCCCCACCCTCACTTCCTGTTGATGGCGCTGATGGCGCTGAGCCCGGCGTGCAGGTCCTGCGGGCAGGGCGTCGACAGCCCGGAACCCCCGGACACCGGCGGCGGCCCGGACACCGACTCTGACTCTGACTCCGACTCCGACTCCGACTCCGACTCCGACTCCGACTCCGACTCCGACACGGATGCCGACACCGATCCCCTGGATCCCTACGAAGAGCCCCAGGTCTACGTGGAGCCAGCCGACGTGGCCCCCGGCGAATCCGCCACGCTGATCTACAAGGGCTCCCTCTCCGACGCCGACTCCCTGTACGTCTACCTGGGCTACAACGCCTGGCTGCTCGACCCTGAGCAGCCCGACGACAGCGGCCTGCCCAGCGCTCCACCGCCCAACGAGGTGCTGGTGTTGTCAATGGACCGCCGGCTGCAGGGCGGTTTCGAGGTGGATCTCGACATCCCCCTGGATGCGCGAGCCATGCACATGCACTTCTCAGGTACCAGCGGCGCCGACGTGGTCACCGACGACAACGACGATCTCGAGTACCACCACGCCCTGCAGTTTCCCTACATCGGCCCCTACCTCACCTGGAACGACGACACCGATCCCCGCACCGGCGTGGTGGTCAGCTGGGAGACCTCCATCCCCTGCCTGGGTGTGGTGTCCTGGGGCACGGGGCAGGAACCCGACAGCTTCGCCGCCGGCAGCACCAAGGACACCCTGCACCACGTGGCCATCACAGGCCTGCAGCCCGACACCCGCTACAATTACCGGGTGCATGAGAGCACCGGCCGGTCCTCCGGCCCGTACCACTTCCGCACCGCGCCCCAGGAGGCCCACACCTACTCCTTCGTGGCCTTCTCCGATGCCCAGGACATGGGCACCTCGCACCGCTGGGGCGACGTGGCGCAGGAACTCGCCGCCGGCCAGGACGACACCAGCTTCGCCATCATCCCGGGCGACCTGGCCGCCGACGACGACCCGGCGTCCTGGTGGATCTTCTTCGATCTGGGCCGGGACTACCTGGACAACCACGTGATCATGCCGGTGGCCGGCAACCACGACACCCCCAGTGGAGCCGCCCACGATCCCGACACCACCCACTTCGAGCGCTACTTTCCCCTGCCCCTCTCGTCGGGCTCGGGCGCCTTCTACAGCTTCGACTACGGCAACGCCCACTTCCTGGCCCTCAACTCCGAGTCGGAGCAGGACTTCGTCTCCGGGCACGGCGTGCAGTACGACTTCGCCAACACAGATCTGCAGACCACATGGGACGGCGCAGATCGGGCCTTTGACCACGTCTTCGCCTACTGGCACGTGCCCCCCTACAACGCCGGCGGGCGCCACGACGATCAGCAGGCCACCTTCCGGGACATCACCCAGCTGCTCGACGGCAACGTGGACTGGATGTTCGCGGGCCACGAGCACCTGGCGCATCGCTTCGTGCCCATACGCTACAGCGGCCTGGCGGCGCCTTCGGGCAGCTATGGCATCGGCCCCGACGACGGCGTGGGCTACATGGTGCTGCCTTCGGCGGGCTACTCCGCGAGCACCTCGGTGGTCAACCCCGACTTCGACGAGGGAGCCGCCGAGACCCTGGCCCTGGTGGACTGGCCCGACCTCAGCGAGGGCGCCAACGACTCGGAGCTGGGTTTCGTGGTGGTGCAGGTGGAGCGCCAGGATCTCACCATCTCCACCTGGGGCATGGGCACGCGGTCTCTGCCCGAGGAGCCCCACGTCATCGAAGAGATCTCCACCCTGCCCTGACCGTCAATCCGAGCTCAGGCGGCGGTAGCTGAGGCTCCAGCGAAGCGGCTGGGGCAAGGAGGCGCTGAAGATGCTGGATCGCAGCTGCAGTCCGCCGTCTTCCCGGAACAGGTAGCTGTTGGTCTGGCCGCCCTTCTCACCCGTGTAGGTGATGCAGACTCCCCGCTCCACCACCTCGGCCAGGACCTCGTACTCATCTCCATCGTCCAGCAGCACACCCCGATCCCCTCCCAGCGGTCGCGTCACCGGTGGCTGGGCGCCGCACTGCACGGTGAAGCTCTGATCGCTGAGCTGCACCGCGAGCTCTGGACAGACGGTCTGGTAGACGGCCGGCCGCAGCTTGTACCTGGCGAAGGGGCGAAAGGCGAAGTTCAACGACGCCAGCGCCTTTTCAACCGCGGTGTCCAGGCGGGGCCCGTAGCTGGCGGGGGCTTCGGCGAGCACGAAGCGACCGCTGGCCAGCTCCAGCAGCGCGGCGTCCGGATCGGCGGCGACGGACTGGATGCCGAGCAGGGCACAGAGGGCGGTGGTGGTCACGGGCTCCGCTCCAGCAGCGAGGCGTCGCTGAGCGCCAGCCCTCGCAAGGGCTGCACCGGGAGGCCGAGGATGTCCTGCAGCATGGCGATGGCCACCAGGTAGTCGATGGCGGACCCGATCTCAGCGGTGGCCGCCTTGGTGTGCAGTGTCTCGGCTTGCAGCAGATCGGCCGCGGTGGCGGTGTGGGCCTCGAAGCGGGCGCGCAGGATGCGAAGGTTCTCGGCGGCATGCTCGGTGATGGCGTGGCTGGACTCGTGGGCCTGGCGGGCCAGCTGCGCCTCGGCCAGGGCTGCCTGCGCCTGGAGCAGCACTCCGGAGCGCAGCGCCTGCACGCCGGCGTCGGCCTGGGCGAGCTGTGCGGCCGCCTCCTGGGCCGCGTAGTGCTTGCGTCCCCAGGCCCATACCTCCCATTCCAGGCCCAGTCCCATGAACCATGACTCGGGGACGGAGAGCTCGCCAAGCCCCCAGTTCTGCTCGTAGGCGGCCAGGGCCGCCAGCTGGGGTATGCGCTCGGCCTGCAGCCTTCGGTGGTTGGCGCGGGCGGCATCGGCCTGGGACTGCAGCGCGCGAAGCTGAGGAGCGCCCAGCCTGAGCTGCGCCAGCGACCGCTCGCCCAGGACGAGATCGGGGAGCGGATCCAGCGAAGGCTCCAGCGGGGCAAGGACCGGCTCGTCGGCGCCCGCCACGAGGGCGAGCCTGCGCCGGGTCAGCTCGACACCCACCAGCGCTCGCTCGTGGTCCAGGCGGGTCTGGCTCGAGGCCACCTGCAGCTGCAGCAGCTCGCTGCGCCCGATCATTCCAGCCTCGAAGAAGGCGGTGGCGCGCGCCTGGTGCAGCGCCAGAGCTTCGAGGGCCTGGGCCGCGACGGCCTCGAGCTTCACCAGCTCGAGCGCATCGAACCAGGCCTGGACGAGCTGAACCGATACCTGGGAGCGGGTGGCGTCCAGCTCGGCGAGGGCGGCTTCTTCGAGGGCCCGGCGCGCGCTCCAGCCCTGGGTGATGCCGTAAAGCCCGGTGAGGGGCTGCACGGCCGTGACCCGCAGCTGCTGGGTGGCCGCCGAGCGAAGCAGCATGGGTTCGGCGAAGTCGCCGATCATGGCTTCACAGGTTTCCTGCAGGAACTCATCGAGATCAGCGCAAGGGTCCTCTGAGAACAGGCTGACCTCGGAGGCCGAGTCCCACCACAAGGCGTTGCCCTCGATGCTGACAGTGGGGAGCAGGTAGGAGCGCACCTGCCTGCTGCTGGCGGCGGCGGCATCGACGCCGCGCTCGGCCACGAGCACCCGCGGATTGCCGGCGCGAGACAGCTCCAGGGCCTGCTCCAGGCTGACCTCGCGGGGCTCCGAGCCGGCGGCTGCCAGGCCCAGGCCGAGCAGGATGACGGGGTTCATGGCTCCTCCGTGGACGACATGGGCTCGGTGCTCGCGGGGGCGGCCGGTTCCAACAGTCCCTGTAGCAGGATCTCCACCAGGTAGGACCCGGCGCCCTCCAGCTCCTCCTTGCTGTCGAACACGTAGTCCTCGTGCAGCCCTCGCAGAGCCGAGAGCAGGGCGGCCGACAGGCGGACGGGATCGACGTTCCGGACGCGACCGGTGCGTACACCCTGCTGCAGCAGGCCCGCCACGAAGGACCTCTCCTGGGCCTGCAGCCGGTCGATCTCGCCCTGGGCCATGGGCATCATCTCGCGGCCCACGTTGAGGGTTAGCACGTAGAAGTCCTTGATCTGCTTGATGTGCCGCTCGCGCGCCCGCACGAAGGCGAGCAGCTGCTCGTCGGGCGGTGCGGTGGGGTCGAGATCGGCCGCCACCGCCTCGCGCAGGCGCTGGACCACCTGGGAGATGATGGCCCGGAACAGCTCTTCCTTGTTGGAGAAGTAGTTGTAGACGGTGGCCCGGCTGACGCCGGCCTGCTGGGCCACGTCCTCGAGGGTGGCCTTGCGGTAGCCGTAGCGCAGCATCACCTCGCGGGCGGCGTCCAACAGCTGCTCTCGTCGCTCCTGCCTGCTGCTCATGACGTGATCTCCTGGTGCGGCCGGCCCTGTCGTGCCGGACCAGCGCTGCTCTCCGACCCCAGCCGCTGGCGGAGCCCTTCGACCCACAGCCACACCACGGGCACCACCACCAGGGTGAGCAGGGTGGAGGCCACCAGGCCGCCGATGACGGGCACCGCCATGGGCCGGAAGATCTCGCTGCCCGATCCCGACGACAGTGCCGGTGGCAGCATGCCGAGGATCATGGCCAGGGAGGTCATCAGGATCGGCCGCAGCCGCGCCTGTCCAGCCCCCAGCATGGCGGCTCTGGGCAGCAAGCCCTCGCCTCGCAGCTGGTTGGCCCTGTCCACCAGCAGGATGGCGTTCTTGGTGACCAGGCCCATGAGCAGGATGATCCCGAGCATGGTGACGATGCCGATGGACCAACCCGCCAGGAAGACCGTGGCGAAAGCTCCCACCACGGCCAGGGGCAGCGAGAGCATGATGGTGAAGGGGTGCAGGAAGCTCTCGTACTGGCTGGCGAGCACCGCGTAGACGAAGACCACCGCCAGACCCAGGGCGAAGAGCAGATCGGCCAGCGCGTCGCTGGCCACCTCGGCCATGCCCAGGATCTCCGTGTCGACGCCGGGCAGATCACCCAGCTCGTCCAGCAGGATCTGCACGTCGGCCACCACGTCGCTCAGAGGACGATCCTGCACCCCACAGCTGACCGTGAGGTGGCGCTGCCGATCATGCCGCTCGATGACCGAGGGGGCGGTCGCCCAGGCCAGGCGCGCCACGTTGCCCAGGGCCACCGGTGTGCCCCGACCCCGAGGGTCGTCCACGCGGGGGATGGGAGAGAGCAGCAGGAGGTTGGAGGCCAGGGCCTGGGGATGGTGGTCCTCCTCGCGAGCCATCAGCCGGATGTCGTGGCTGCGCCCCGCCTCACGGAGCTTGCCCACCACCTGGCCGGCCACCGCCATGCGCAGGGTCATGCCGGCCTGTCCCACCGACAGCCCTGCGGCCCCGGCCTTGTCGCGGTCTACATCCAGCTGCAGCTCGGGCCTCCCGGGTCGGTAGCTGCTGCGGATGTTGAGGGCTCCCTCCACGCGGGCCATGCCCAGCCTGATGGAGTCGGCGGCGGCCTGCAGGGCCTCCATGTCGTCGCCGCGGATCTCCACGTCGATCGCGGTGCCCATGGCGCCGCCCTCCAGCATGGGTGGATCGCGGACGCCGATGGTGACCCCGGGGATCGCAGCGAGCACGCCGCGCGCCTGGTCCTGGATGGCGTAGATGGAGCGTTCCCGCTCGCTCTTGGGCAGGGTGGAGACGCGCAGCTCGATGCGATCCGTGGCCCCCTCGCTCCCCACGAGCGCGTAGATGTGCTGCACCTCGGGGATCGCGCGCAGCGCCCGCTCCACCTGCTCGGCGGTGTGCTCGGCGGGAGCCAGCGCGGTGTGGGGGGCCAGGTCAACATCCACCACGAACTGGCTGCGGTCGTAGTCGGGGATGAACTCGGCTCCCGTCACCGCCACCATGCCCAGGCTGGCGAGGAAGAGCACCGACGCCACGGCCACCACGACCCGGGCGTGGTCCAGAGCCCAGGCCAGAAGGCCCCCGTAGGCCAGGTCGACCCGAGCCCAGAAGTCGAGCAGGGCCCGGCCCACGCGCCCGCGATCTTCGCGCCGCACCACCCTGGACATGCGCGCAGAGAGCATGGGGTCCACCGTGAAGGCGATGAACATGGAGACCGCGACGGCGATGGCCACGGTGAGGCCGAACTGGGCGAAGAACTGGCCCACCATGCCCCTCATGAAGCCCACGGGCACGAACACGGCCATGATGGACAGGGTGGTGGCCAGCACCGCCAGCGCCACCTCGGAGGTGCCGGACAGCGCCGCCTGCACAGGGTCTTCCCCTGCCTCCAGGTGGCGGTAGATCACCTCTCGAACCACCACAGCGTCGTCGATGAGCACGCCGATGGCCAGCGCCATGGCGATGAGGGTGAGGGCGTTGAGAGAGAAGCCGAGCAGCCACATGAAGAAGAAGGTGGTGATCACCGAGGTGGGCAGCGCGGTGGCGGAGATGAAGGTGGAGCGCCAATCCACCATGAACAGGTAGACCACCAGGATGGCCATGAGCGCGCCGATGACCAGCGCCCGCTGCATCTCGTGCAGCATGTCCGCAGCCATGGTGGAGTTGTCGATGACGGGCATCACCGACACCCCGGGCAGGTCGAGCTGCCCGGCCGCCGCGCGCAGCGCCTCGCAGACCGCCACGGTGTTGGCGCCGCCCTCCTTGACCACCTCCAGGGTGACCGCTCGCCGGCCGTCCACCCGAGAGATGCTGGTCTGCTCTGTGGTGCCGTCCACGATGCGGGCGATGTCCCGCAGGTAGATGGCGCTGGGGAAGCCCTGCACCACGATGGAGCCGAGCTCTTCGAGATCTTCTACCTGGCCCAGGGAGCGCAGTGCGATGCGCGCCTCGCCCAGCTCGATGTGCCCCCCGGGGATGTCCAGGGTGTCGTAGCCCACCAGCTGCGCCACCTGCATCAACGGGATGCGCAGCTCGGCCATCTTGGCCAGGTCCAGCTCCAGGTGGATCTCGCGCTGCTCACCTCCGTGCAGGTGCACGGCCCCCACGCCGGGCAGGCGCTCCAGCCGCGGCTTGATCTCGCGCTCGGCGAGCTGGCGGGTGGCCATGGCGCTCATGGAGGAGGCCACGGCGAGGGTCATGACCGGCGTGGCCGCTGGATCCACCCGGCGAAAGACTGGGTCTTCGACCCCGTCCGGCATGAAGGCGCGCAGCCCGTTCACCCGGTCCCGCAGCTCGGCCGAGACCTCCTGCACGGACGTGCCCATGTCGAAGACCACCGCCACCACCGCCACGTTCTCCCGCGCTGAGCCGTGGATCTCCGACAGCCCCTCGAGGCCCGCGACGGCATCTTCGATGGGCTTGACCACCTCTTCTTCCACCTGCACGGGGCTGGCACCGGGGAAGGGCACGATGACGGTGACCACCGGCAGGGAGACCTCGGGAAACAGGTCCACGGGCAGGCGGGTGAGGCCGATGAGCCCGAGGATCATCAGCACGGCCACCACCATGGTGGTGAACACCGGCCGCTGGACCGAGATGCGGCTCAGCCACACGTGATCAGCCCTGGTCCCGGGTGATGTCCACCGTCTCCACCCGCTCACCCTCGGCGAGATGCTCGGGACCGGGCAGGATCACCAGGTCACCGGACCTCAGGCCGTCCAGCGCCACGCTGTCGTGGGCTTCACCCAGCACGGTCACGGGCAGCTCCAGCACGCTCCCTTCGCGCGCCAGCTGAACATGCGCCTGACCACGCTGGCGTTGCACGGCTTCGATGGGCAGGACGAAGGCCGCTTCTTCGCGGCCCGTGATGATGGTCCCCCGCGCAAACAGGTTGCCGGTGATGTCGCCATCGGGATTGGGAACCGCCACCTCCACCGGAGCCCTGCGCGTGATGCTGTCGAGGGTGGGCGCCACAGCGGTGACCTTGCCCACCAGCAGGCGATCCGGCAGGGCGTCGCTGCGCAGCCGCACCTCCTGGTCGGGCGCCAGAGCCACCAGGTCCAGCTCGCCTACCTGGCAGCGCAGCACCAGGGAGGAGGTGTCGTCCACATGAAAGGCTGGGTATTCGCTGCCCACCATGCCCCCCAGGCGGGCATGGATCCGGGACACGACCCCCGCGACCGGAGCCTTCATGGTGGCGTTGCGCACCATCTGCTGCGCCAGGTCGCGCTGCAGCCGCGCCACCTCGTACTGGGTGACGGCTCCCTCGGCCTGGATGCGCGCCTCTTCGAACTCCTGCAGGCTCAAGGACCCATCGCCGAGCTGCTCGTGCACCTGCTCCAGGCGCCCCAGGCTGCGGCGCGCCAGGTCGGCGGCCTGCCCCGCCATCTCGAGCCCCACCTGGGCCTGCTGGGCTTGCAGGCCCCACTCTGTGGACTCCACCCGGGCGAGGGGGTCTCCTTCCTGGACCCTGTCGCCGAGCTTGACGTCCAGCCGGACCACCTTGCCGCCCAGCTTGGGGAAGACATCCACCGAGTGCACCGGCTCCAGGGTGCCGGAGATGCTGACGGTGTGCTCAAAAGGCTGGGGCTCGAGCCGGATCACCTTGACCACCCGCGCCGGAGCCGCGACGGGATCCCGGTGACGCAGCCGCTCGTGGAGAGCCTGGCCGGCGCGCAGCAGGACCGCGGCGATGAGCACCACCGCGATGAGCACCAGGACCAGCCTGCCCGAGCCCCGGCCACCGGGAGCCTCGGAGGCTGCGCGCTGCGGTTCCATCCGCCTACCTCGGCTTGACGAGTTTTACAGAATCCTCTTTATTGTCTATCTTGTCTATTCCAATCCCACAACCACTCAGGCTTCAAGCCTCGAGTTGAGAGTGGCAGGCCGTCAATCCGCCGCCATCCTGACCGCCATGCGCGGCTGGATTCCCCCGCCGATCCTCGCGGGCTTCACCCGCCACGCCCCCTGAGCCAGGGACGGCGTCGCCCTGGTCGAGGCCGCGCCGGTCCTGAGCGGGCAGGACGCCCGGCCGCGCTGGTTCGCCTCCCAGCGCCTGCGTGACTGAGCGCGCACCCCGGAGCGTTGCGACGGGGATACCGGAGCCATACAGACCCGCCCTGCTCTCGCCGGAGACGGTCGTGTTCCCACCTGCCCGCATGTTCATCGCCGCCGCGCTGCTCACCGCCTGCCCGCGCGACTCCGGAGACAGCTCCAGCGACCTGCCGCGGCTCGAGGGCCAGGTGCAGGTGGTGCCTTCGGACGGTCTGCCCGCCGAGGTGGTCGTGCAGGACGCCAACAACAACCTGGACGTGCTGGAGGTGGACGGCGAGGTCTTCCTGGCCTGGCGCACGGCGCCCACCCACTTCGCCAGCAGCGACGCCACGCTGTACGTGGTGCGCTCCAGCGACGAGGAGAGCTGGACCTTCGAGACCTCCATCAACCTGGACACCGACCTGCGGGAGCCCAGGCTGGTGTACCTGAAGCAGCCACGACGCCTGTTCCTGTACTTCGCTGTGCTGGGTGACGATCCCATGGCCTTCGAGCCCCAGGGCACCATGTACAGCTACCGGGAGCACGACGGCACCTGGAGCGAGCCGGAGTGGCTGTTCGAGGACACCTTCATCCCCTGGCGCGTCAAGACGGTGGGCAACCAGCCCGAGCTGATCGGCTACACGGGCGGCGGCGAGGTCTATGATCCCGGCGAGGATCTGCCCGAGATCGAGATCCGCATGCTCACCACCCACGATGGCATGCAGTGGGAGCCGCTGGTGGAGGATCAGCCTGTGGTGCACACCGGCGGCGCCTCGGAGGCCGACTACGCCTACCAGGACGGTGGCGATCTGCTGGTGGTGGCCCGCAACGAGGCCGGCGACGAGCTCGGCTTCGGCTCCTTGATCTGTACCGCCGATCATCGCTCCATCGGCAGCTGGGAGTGTACCCACGACCGCAAGAGATACGACTCGCCCCTGCTCTTCAAGCGCGCCGGCCGCTTCTGGCTCATCGCGCGACGCAACCTCACCGACAGCGGCGACTACGATCTCGAGATGCATGACCTCTCCCACGAAGACCAGTCGCTGCAGTACGAAGCAGCCTACTGGGCCACGCCCAAGCGCTGCTCGCTGTGGCAGGTGTTCCCCGACGAGAAGGTGGTGCTGCACGTGCTCGACCTGCCGTCGAGGGGCGACACATGCTTCCCCTCGGCCATGGATCTGGGCGACGGCCACTACGCGGTCTACAACTACTCCAACGATCCCGACGGCAGCGACCTGTCCTGGGTCGAGGGCCAGCTTCAGCCCACCAACATCTACCGCCACGAGCTCTACGTTCCTTGAACGCGATGTGTCGCTCGGGTATCAGTCGCCGTCGCGCAAGGTCTCGAGCAGCTGCCAGTCCAGAGGATCGGCGTAGGGTTCGAGGGCGGGGCGGAAGAAGCGCAGGAAACGGTCGCGGTCAGGGCCCAGGCTGCTGGCGAAGTCGGACAGGGCCTGGCGGCGCATGCCCTGCCAGCGCAGGGCGTCGAAGCTCTGCAGGTAGAGGTCGAGGTAGCGACCGGCGGAGGCCGCCCAGCTGGCGTCCACCGCCATGGCCGCCTGCTGTAGCCTGCCGTGCTCCTCGCGGCGGTTCCTGAACCTGTCGAGCGCCTGGAGAATACACGCCAGGAACGCGCGCGCTTCGCCGGCGGCATCTCCCAGGTCGAGCCAGTCGTAGAGGTAGCCGCGGCCTTGCATCTTGGCCAGCCCCCCGGTGCGGCGCGCGATGACCACCGTGCCCAGCAGGGCGGCCTCGTAGTCCACCAGGCCGCAGGGCTCGAAGCGCGAGGGCACGAGCGCGAAGTCGGCCCCCGCCAGCATCAGGCGCGCCAGCGGCTGGTTGAAGCCATCTTCGTAGAACACGCGGGAGGGCAGCCGATCGGCCAGGGCCGCGAAGGCGCGCTGCTGCTCGCGCCCCTCCTGGTCCGTGGCCGACGCCAGCACCACGAAGCGAGCCTCGGGCTCCTGCTCGAGGACCGGATCCACCACATGGAGCAGCAAGTCCAGGTGCTTCTGGTGCACCAGGCGCCCCACCACCGCCAGCACGGGCGGATCATCTGCAGCGGGCTCTCGGTGGAAGCACTCCAACAGCAGCAGCCGCTTGAGGCGCGCCTTCACCTGCAGGCGCTGCGCGTCGAAGTCGTGGTCTCGCGCGAGCATGCTGCGCTGGACCTCCGGATTCCGGAAGAGTGGCTGGCCGGGACGGCGGGACTGGAGCGAGGCCAGGTGCCCGGCCCGCAGCTCCGCCAGCAGCTCCGGCCTGTTCTTGTCCGCGAGCCCGTTGGTGATGCCCGCGATGGGGATCTTCTCCAGCAGATCCAGGCCACCGTTGGGCTGGAAGACCTGGCGCGGGACACCGCCCACCTGCTGCGTCGCCTGGCTCCAGAGCAGCTCGCGCGTGGCGCGCAGCTCCGCGGCGTAGCCCCAGCTGCCCTCCAGATCTCCGCTGACGGTGGTGATCCGACCTCCACATCGATGGACCTGGAGCACCGCCGCCTTGAGCAGGTTCAGGCGGCCGCGGTGCTCGAAGTGGCTGTGAAACAGGGACGGACCATCGAGCCCCAGGCGATCGAGGGTCTCGAAGCCCCCACCCTGCAGGGGCACCGCGCCCTGGTAGCTGGCGTTGTGGATGGTGAGGTGCACCGGCACCTGGGCCAGCCGGTCGGATGTCATGAAGAAGGGCACCAGGCCCACGTGGTAGTCGTGCATGTGGAGCAGCTGCGGGCGTCCACGGGCGAGCCAGGCGGCCATGGCCTGGCTGACCGCGCTGTACAACCTGGCAGCCGTCCACGGATCCTCCGGGTAGATGGCCCCGGGAGCTGTCCACGCCAGCTGCGCCGGGTCCCAGAAGTAGACCATGCGCTGCCGCAGCCGCAGCGGCCCCGACGCCAGCTCCAGCTCCTCGGTGAAGGTCTTCGAGAGGGCCTGGAAGTGAAACCGCTGTCCATCGAGCTCCACGGGGAGATCGTCGCACAGCAGCGCCATCTGGCTGCGGTCGTACCAGGAGAAGCAGGGCGAGAGGGTGGTCACCGACAGCCCCAGGTGCCGTGAGGCGGCGGCGCGAAGCAGCTCCAGCGGGAGCTCCTGCACCACCACCCCGAGCCCGCCGACGCGGGCGCCGAACCCGCTGGCCTGGCGGCCGATCTCCCATGCCGCCAGCGCGACCTCGAGCTTGCGTTCCACCACGGAGCCTTCCTCCTTGTACGAGGGGGGGATATCCTGTCGCCCCGCGAGCCACCCGCACCGGCCAGCAGCGCAGGGAGCCAGGCATGGACATCAAGCGTGACCAGGGTGTCGCCGCTGTCTGCGCGGCGGTGCGGCGCCTCTCCCGCCACCCAACACCGGCCCAGCTGGCCGATGGCCTGTCCCCTGCCATGGCCAGCCACTGCCTCCACCTGGCCTGCGACGCCATCTCGCGGCCGGCTCTCCAGCGAGCTGTCTCCGTCCCGGGTCGCGGCCCCACCCGCGCGGGGGTGGTGGCGGCGCGCGGGGTGTTCACCGCCCCCTTGGAGTGGGTCTGCCTGCTGGCCACTGTGGGCAGCGAGCTGTGGCTCAAGGTGCCCGCCGCGGCCCCGGCCTTCGGCGAGGCCCTCGCTGCAGCGTTTCAGGCGGAAGGCCTGCCCGTCTCCTGCATCAGCACTCGCGAGCTTCCCGATGCGGACGCGCTGGTGGCCATGGGCAGCGACGAGACCATCTCAGCCCTCGCCGGGCGCTACGCCCGCGCACGGCTCTCTCTCCACGGCCACCGCTTCAGCGTGGCGCTGGTCCAGGGCAGCGACGAAGAGCTGGCCCGACAGCTTGCGCTAGACGCCTTGCTCTACGACGGCCGCGGCTGCTTCACGCCCGTGGCGGTGCTGCACCTGGGGGGCGAACAGGCCGCCCGCGCCCTCGCGACGCGGATCTCCAGCGCCATGGGCGCGCTGCAGGCAGAGCTGCCACCAGGCCCCCGGGACCCGCTGCAGGGTCCCGAGTGGCGCAGGCGCACGGGGCTGGCTCGAGCCCTGGGCAGCCTGGAGACCACCGGAGGTGCAGCCAGCGCCTGCCTCGAGGCCAGGTTCTTCGAGGCCGCGGCGCTCCCCGGCTTCCTGCCCGTGCACCCGATCCGGGACTTGGATGAAGGCCGCCATCTCCTGCGGCCCTGGCGGGCATGGCTCGCAGCCTGTGCCAGCGACCTGGACGACGCGGACGCCCTCCAGGCGCTGGACTTCGAGCGTCTCTGCCGGCCGGGTCAGCTCCAGTCCCCTCCCCTGTGCAGGACCCACGGCGGCATGGAGATGCTGCGGCCCCTGATGGCTCAGGACTGCGGCGATCCGCCCTCGGCGACAGGTTGTTGAGGGTGCTGGGCAGCCTCAACCCCTGAAGGGTGGCTCCACCAGCCGAACCACTGCCCCGATGCGGGTGACCGTTCCCAGGTCCACGTTGACCAGCCGGTCGTCCATGCTGCGCACCTGCAGCTCCAACCTCTCGCCAGCCAGGAAGCGCACGCCGTGGTAGCTCGCGCCCTCGGGGATGGTGGCCCCGATGGTGACCAGGCTCTCCTCGAGCACCTCCAGCCCCCGGGAGGCCAGGTAGTCTTCGGCGCCTTCTCCAAGCACCTCCGCCGCTTCTCCGCCTGCCATGAAGAGGCCCCGGTAGCCTGCGAGATCGGCGGTGACCACCATGCGGTAGACCTGTCGAGCCAGCTCGTCGTAGGTGGTGGGGTGGCTACGGGTGGGTGGCCGGAGCTCCACCACGCGATCTCGGCGATGCACGCGCGCCAGCAGCAGGAAGGCCAGCAGCAGGGCCACCAGCAGGAAGCCCGTGTCGAGGTCATCGCCAAAGAAGCCCATTGAGGCGGCTGCCTCATCTGCCAAGGCGGGACGGATGGCGAGAAACAGGGACTCCATCGTCCTCAATCCTACCGGAGTGCGTCCAGACAAAGCTACCCCCGACGTGGCGGTCCTCTCCCGGCAGCGCCGCTCCTTCGCACCACCCTCACGGTCCTGGGCTTGCCCGCGCACCCCGCGTGGATAAGAACCGCCCGCTACGCAGCCGCCCAGGAGAAGGGGCCAACGGAGACCGCCATGTCCACCCAACAGCAGAAGAGCGGATCAAGGATCGAGCGCTCGCTGACCGGCATCAAGCCCACAGGCATGCCTCACCTCGGCAACTACCTGGGCATGATCCGCCCCGCGCTGGCCATGACCGAGAACTACCAGGCCTACTACTTCATCGCCGACTACCACGCGCTCACCACGCTGCGCTCCCGCGAGCAGCTCATCTTCCACACCCGGCAGGTCACCGCGACCTGGCTCGCCCTCGGCCTGGATCCCGAGCGCACCGTGCTGTTCCGTCAGTCGGACGTGCCCGAGGTTTGCGAGCTGGCCTGGTTCCTGTCCTGCGTCACCCCGCTGGGCCTGCTCAAGAGGGCCCACGCCCTCAAGGATGCGGAGTCTCGCGACACCGAGATCAACGGCGGCACTTTCTTCTACCCGGTGCTCATGGCCGCGGACATCCTGGCCTACGACTCACACGCGGTGCCGGTGGGGCGCGACCAGAAGCAGCACGTGGAGATGGCGAGGGACATGGCCACGGCCTTCAACCACTACTTCGGCGACCAGCTGGTGGTGCCCGAGCCGGTCATCCGGCCGGATGTCGCCACGATCCCGGGTGTGGACGGCCGCAAGATGTCCAAGTCCTACGGCAACACCATCCCCCTCTTCCTGCCCGCCAAGAAGCTGCGCAAAGTGATCATGCGCATCAAGACCGACAGCACCCCCATGGAGCAACCGAAGGATCCGGACCGCTGCGGGGTGTTCGGGCTGTACAGGCACTTCGCCTCGCCCGAGCAGGCGGCACAGCTCGCGGCGCGCTACCGGACCGGCGGGCTGGGCTACGGGCACGCCAAGCAGGAGCTGTTCGAGCTGCTCGAGGCGCACTTCTCCGGGGCCCGCAAGCGCTATCACCAGCTGATGGACAGCCCAGAGACAATTAATGACATTCTCACATCCGGCGGCGAGCGCGCCAGAAACATGGCGAAAGGTACGCTTTCGCGTGTGCGCGCCGCGACTGGCATTACGACCGACTTGACAGTCCGGCAGAATTGACGTTTAATCCCGCGCCAGCATCGGATGGACCCCGGCCCTATCGGGGTTCTGTGCACGGTCTGTGCCTTCTCTCTCTCTCAAGACGCCCGCCCTCTCGGCCGGCATCCAATCAGTTGCATAACCGGTCCCCCTGGATCGTGCAGCCGATCCCCGGGGGAGCGGCCTCGAACAGCAGCCAGTCTTCCAAGGAGCAACGCGCATGTTGCACTTCAACTCCGGGTCTGATCCCAACCGGCAGAGCGAAGGTCGCTCCGAGCGTCTCACCGCCGAAGAGGAGAAGGCCATCGCCAGGGAGATCCGCAAGGCCGAGCAGGCTGCCCGCGAGGCCATCGCGGGGATCGACCAGGCAGAGGACATCCTCTCTCGCCGACCGGAGCGCGCCGAGCGCACCCGTGCCGGTGCGGTGGATCGCCTCGAGGAGGCCGTGAGAGCCGTCGAAGACGCCGCCAAGATCGAGCCCGCCCTCAAGCCCTACGCCCGCAAGGCCGTGGGCGCCTGGAAGGCTGCGGAAGATCTGCGCTGGCGCCTGGCCATGAGCGGTCGCCGCATCGCGCACGGTGAAGCCCGCAAGCTCGCCGGTCCTTTCATGGACGAGGAGGACCTGGTCCAGGAAGGCTACATCGGCCTGCTCCGCGCAGCCAAGCGCTTCGACCCCGATCGTGGCATCCGTTTCTCCACCTACGCTCGCTGGTGGGTGCGCGCCCAGATGACCCGCGCCATCGACCACACCGGCCGGCCAGTGCGGCTGCCCGGTTGCGCCGTGGAGCAGACCCGCAACCTGCGCAAGGCCATGAAGCGCTTCGAAGCCGCGGGCATCGAGTACTCCACCTCCGACCTCGCAGACGAGGTGGGCATCGACAAGGAGCGCGCCGAGCTGCTCCTGTCCCAGGGCAACACCATCTCCCTCGAACAGCCGGTGGACGACGGCCCGCGCCCGCGGCCTCTCGAACGCTTCCTCTCCGACGAGCACGCCACGCAGCCCGATGGCGAGGCCATCCAGGCCCAGGAGCTGGATCGCATGCACCTGGCCTTCGTGGACGTGCTCACCGAGCGCCAGCGCTTCGTGCTGGTGCGTCGCTACGGCCTGGACGACGGCGAGTTCCGCACCTTGTCCGAGGTGGGCAAGGAGATGGGGCTGTCCCGCGAGCGGGTCCGGCAGATCGAGCGCGAGGCCCTCAATCGGCTCCGCGAGCAGTCCACCATTCGCGACGGCCAGCTCAACTAGACCCACCGCCGAGGCTGCCCGTGCCTGCCCTCCCCAAGCCCGCCGGGGATCCGCGAGAAGACTGGCCCTCCGATGAAGACGAGGACCCGGGAGAGGAGATCTGGCCGGCCGAAGAAGCTGGCGAGACCGACGACTGGCAGGTCTTCGATGACCGGGACGACTCCGGTGCCGCAGACGAGTGGCCGCAGGTGCCCGTGGGAACAGAGACGGATCTCGCCGCCTTCCACGCGGCACTGGACGAGGACCGGGACCACCGCGCCGAAGCCGAAACGGCGCTGTTCTCCGAGATCTCCGACCCCAGACTGCAGCTCCGCCCCGGCTGCCGCCTGCTGGGCCTGCGCGAACGCGTCGAGCTACCGGAGCTCGACATCGTGGTCCCCGCTGCACGCTGCGACCCCACCTGCGCGATCTCCACGCTGTGCGCCACCCGCGAAGGCGATCTGCTGCGCTTCCATGGCCGGCTCATCCATGTGGGCGATGCATGGGCCGACAGCTCCAGGATCCGCGTCAAGCTGTCGGTCGCGGGGTGTCGGATCGATCTCTCCCTGGCCATCAGCGCCGATCCTACCGCCGGTGACCTGGTGCTGGGCAGAGACCTGATGAGCCACGGCTTCGCGGTGGACCCCGGCCTGGCGCTGCCAACCCCCCCTTCATCGAAGCCTCCAGCGCCGAGCAAGCAGGGCACGCCCTGAGCCACCTGGTCCGACTGCTGCGGCGCTATGCGTTGCGCTACCGGGCCTGGTACCTCGGGGGCGTCGCCTGCCTGGTCCTGACCAACTGGCTGGCGGTGCGGATCCCCCTCGAGCTCGGCCGGGCCACCGACGCCCTGGAGTCCGGTGACCTGCCGCTGGCGCGGGAAGCCGCCGCGATCATCGCCGCCATGGGGCTGGCGGTGATCCTGGTGCGCACCCTCTCCCGTGCCCTGATCTTCACTCCGGGTCGCAACATCGAGAATGACCTGCGAAACGACATCATGGCCCACGTGCTGCGACTGCGCCGCGACGTGATCAGCCAACACGGTGCGGGGGACCTGGTCAGCCGGGCCTCCAACGACATCTCCCTGGTACGCGCGCTCATCGGCTACGGCACGCTGCAGGTCTTCAACATCAGCTCCGCCATGGTCCTCGCCGGGCGCGAGATGCTGGAGCTGAGCCCGCTGCTCACCGGCATCACCCTGGCACCCGTGGCCCTGGCCACGCTGGCATCCAGCGGCGCCATCCGCACCATCTTCCCGCTGACCCGAGCCGCACAGCGCCAGCTGGCCTCCCTGTCGAACTACGTGCTGTCCAGCTTCCAGGGCATCGCGACGGTCCAGGCCTTCGCCGCCGAGCCCGCGTTCCAGCGCCGCCTGGACGAGCACAACCGCAGCTACATGCAGACGATCCTGCGGGTGGCCACCCTGGCCGCCGCGGTGCAGCCGGTGCTGGCAGGCTCCGCAGCCGTGGCGCTGTACCTGCTGCTGGTGGTGGGCGGCAAGCTCACCGTGCAGGGCAGCCTCTCCATCGGCCAGCTGGTGGCCCTGTCGGCCTACCTGCTCTACCTGCTCCCACACCTGCGCAGCCTCGGGTGGATGGTGGCCATCGTCCAGCGGGGTCGCGCCAGCCTGGAGCGCATCTTCGAGGTGCTGGACCTTCCGGTGACCGACGCCGGGGCCACGCGCAGCGCGCCCACACTGGCGCCAGGGCCCCTGGGCTTCCAGCTCGCGGGCCTGACGGTGCCCCGGCCCGACCAGGAAGAGGGATCGATCCTCGATCGCGTGGAGGCGCGCTTCGAACCCGGGTCGATGGTGGGGATCTTCGGGAGGACGGGATCAGGGAAGACGACGCTGCTGGAGGTGCTGGCCCGCCTGCGCGAAGTGCCGCGAGGCCAGGTGGTCCTCCTGGACGCCGAAGGGGGAGCCTGCCCGCTGTCCGACTACCCGCTGCAGCGCCTGCGACAGCGCGTCTCGGTGGTACCCCAGGTGCCCTTCCTGTTCACCAGCACCATCTCTCGAAACATCTCCATGGACCGGCAGGCGAACACCGCGCGCGCACCTGCTGCTGCCACCGAGGCCGCCCTGAGCGCAGACCTGGCGAGCCTGCCGGAGGGGCTGGAGACGGTGGTGGGCGAACGCGGGGTGACCCTCTCCGGTGGCCAGCGCCAGCGCGTCGCCCTGGCCCGCGGTTTCTGCCGCGACTTCGACCTGCTGCTGCTGGACGATGTGCTCTCCGCGGTGGACCACGCCACCGAGCAACAGCTGGTGACCTCCATCCGGCAACGCGCCGCGGGCGGGAACGGAGCGCGCCCCACCATCATCGTCGTCTCCCACAGGCTGGGCGTGCTGGCCCACGCCGACAAGATCCTGGTCCTGCACGAGGGAGCTCTGGTGGACCAGGGCCGTCACGATGAGCTCATCGCCAGGGCGGGACCCTACCGGGAGGCCTGGCTCGCGCAGCTGGGCCAGGAGGCGCCGCCACAGCCACCCTCCCACCATGGACAGGCCGGATGAGCGCGGCGTCGTCAGCCAGACCTGCACCACGGGGGATGGGCGGCGACCTGCGCCTGCTGTCCCGCCTGCTGCCATTCGCACGGCCCGACGGGGCCTGGTATGTGCTGGCGGTGGCGGCCACGCCGCTGGCGGCCTTCTCGAGCCTGGCCCAACCCGCCCTGGTGCGAAGGGCCATCGACGACCACATCATCGCGGCCCACCTGGAAGGCCTGCATGGCCTCATGGGGCTGTACCTGGGGGCGGTGGCCCTGGGCCTGGTGCTCGACCTGGGCAGCACCCTGGCGCTGGCCCACGCCGGGCAGCGCACCGTGATGCGGCTGCGCTCGGCCCTGTATGCCCACACCCTCTCGCTCTCCCTGCACTTCCACGACCACTCCGCCACGGGCTCACTGCTCACACGCCTCACCAGCGACGTGGAGGCCCTGGGCGAGACCCTGACCTCGCGGGTGGTCACCATCGTGCTGGATCTGCTGGTCATGGTGGGCGCCCTGGTGGCGATGCTGCTGCTGGACTTCGAGCTCACGCTGGTGCTGCTGCTGGCCGCTCCCCCCGTGCTGCTGGTGGTGGACCAGTGCCGGCGCCGCCTCAAGAAGCTCTATCTCCAGGTGCGCAAAGCCCTGGCAGCTTCCAACGCCTACATGGCCGAACGGATCGCCGGGCTGGAGGTGATCCAGCTGTTCCAGGCGGAGGCGGAGAGCCGCGAGGCCTTCGCGACTCTGAACGAGCGCTACCGGACGGCCACGGTCACGGCCAATGTCTGGGACGCCCTTATGTACGCCGCCGTGGACGGTGCCAGCGCACTCTGCATGGCGCTGCTCATCTGGTACGGAGCCTCCAGCCTGGGGCAGGAGGTGAGCATCGGTCTGCTGGTGGCCTTCATCCAGTACCTGGAGCGGCTCTTCCAACCGCTGCGGGAGATCTCCTCGAAGATCTCCGTCATCCAACGCGCTCTGGCCGCCATGGACCGCATCACCGCGCTCATGGACGAAGACGACCAGGCCCACGAGGGCCACGACAGCCTCGCAGCGCCCCGCGGTCACCTGCAGCTGAGCGCGCTGCACTTCCGCTATTCGGACGACGGCCCAGAGATCCTGCGCGGCGTGGACCTCGAGCTGCGGCCCGGCGAGGTGGTGGCCCTGGTGGGACCCACCGGCTGTGGCAAGACCACACTCTCGCGCCTGATCTGCGGTGCCTACGACGGCTACTCCGGCTCCATCAAGCTCGACGGCGTGGAGCTGTCGTCCCTCAGCTCCGCCACGCTGCACCACGCCATCAGCCCCGTGCTGCAGGACGTGCAGCTCTTCCCCGACAGCATGCGCTTCAACGTCACGCTGGATTCACCCACACTGCAGGTGCACGCCGCCGACCAGGCCGCGGCCCTGGTGGGGGCAGACAGCTTCATCTCCCAGCTGGACGCAGGCTGGAAGACCATGCTGGGACCCCACGGCCAAGGCCTGTCGGTGGGGCAGGGCCAGCTGCTGACCTTCGCGCGCGCCCTGGCTCCTGATGCCCCCGTCGTCGTGCTGGACGAGGCCACCGCGAGCATCGACAGCGTCACCGAGGCGGCGCTGCAGGCGGCCATCGCCCGCATCCTGGAGCGCAAGACCGTGCTGGTGGTGGCCCATCGACTGTCCACCATCACCCAGTCGGACCGCATCGCCGTGATGGAGGCCGGCCGCATCGTAGAGACAGGTCGCCACGAGGAGCTGCTGGCCATCCAGGGGAGCTATGCCCGGCTCTACAGTGCGGGATTCTCCAGCTCACTCGGCTCGTCTCAGCTCCCGGAAGGCACCGCGGATGGCCCGTGATCGCGCTGCCAGCGCAACCAGGCCACCAGGTCTGAAGCGCGGTTGAGGTTCCAGCAGACAGAGGGCTCCTGGACCGGGATCCGAGGCGCGTGGGCCAGCAGCGTGCGCAGGCCCCCCTCCGGCGCGCCCAGGCGCAGCCGGGCCACCTGGCTCCCGCCGAGCACGATGGGATGGCCGGGGCGGCCCTGCCAGGTGGGGACAGCGCTGCCGGGCTCCGCCAGCAGGGCATCGAGTACCCGGGGTGAGGGAGGCGGTACGTCCACGGGCTGCACCAGCACGCGGCCTTCGGGCAGGATCTGCAGGCCACGGTGCACGCTGTCGGCCTGGTGGCCCGACCACCACTCCGGCCACTGCAGCACCTCGGCGCCAGCCAGGGCCTGCCGAGCCACGGCACCCCCACACCAACCCACCACCACCACCGTGCGCGAGGCGTGTCGCCGCAGGGCATCCACCTGCAGGCGCACCAGAGATGTACCGCCGTGTTTCATCAGCTGCTTGGGAAAGCGCATGCGCCGGGAGCCGCCGGCGGCGGGGATGATGGCGTGGGGCACCGGTTGACCTCTGTGACAGGAGCCTATATTCCTCCATGCACGCGATGCCTCGTCCGCGGATCCGAGCGGATCCACAACAAGGGGCGCCCGAGCAGAGGCTTACATGCCACGAGACAAGTCCTGGTTCTTCAAGCAGAATCCCTACACCAAGGATCTCGCGCTCCAGGATCGCGACCGCCTGGAGAGGTCGGCCGAAGAAAAGGACATCCGCAAGAAGCAGTCCCTGTGGCTGTCGGGCGACGGCGTCCGGCACGTCTTTCTCATCCGTTCCGGGCTGGTGAAGACCAGCCGCATCTCAGAAGACGGGCGCGAGCTCACCCTGCACCTGTTCCAGCGCAACGATCTGCTGGGAGAGACCGCCCTGGTGCTGCACGGTGCCACCGGTCAACCCCACGAGACCGTGGCCGAGACCCTCGACGAGAGCACCATCTACTCCATCCCAGCCGAGGAGTTCCTCCGCGCCATGCGGATGCACCCCGAGCTGGCCATGACGATCACCCGGCTGGTGGCCCATCGACGACGGGCGCTGGAGCGGCGCATCGACAGCCTGCTGTTCAAGACCGCTCATGCGCGCCTCGCCAACCTGTTCCTCGACCTGAAGCCGCGCTTCGGTGTGCGCGACGCCCGCGGCACGATCCTCAACCTCAAGCTCACGCACCGCGAGATGGCCAGCCTCATCGGCGCATCGCGTGAGACCGTGAGCTTCGCGATCCTCGATCTGCGCAAGGACGGCCTGATCCTCACGGAGGACAAGCGGGTGGTCCTGCTCGACGAGGACCGCCTCCAGGCGCTGGCCAAGAGCTGAGCCGGGACGAGTCACTGGTACGCCGACTCCTGCCACTCGCGCTGGCCTGCGCCTGCGCTCACCTGCCCGCTGTCGGGACCGGTGCTGATGCGCCGCCTCTGCGCTACGACTTCCAGCTGGAGCTGGCCTACAGCACCGAGCTCGTGGACGCCGACGGCAGCAGCGCGAGCCTCGTCGGAGCCGACGGCTCCCGCTCATGGACCGGGGAGCTGAGCCGCCAGCCAGCCCGGCGGTTCCGCGACGGCTCGCTCGGCGACAGGCTTCGGTTCGGCGAGGTGAGCACGGCTCCCCAGGAGCTGGAGGCCGCCTCCCTTGTGTCTTCGGCTCTCACGGGGCTGAGCGTCGAGCTGCGCACCTTCCCTTCGGGGGAGATGTTGGACATCGACCTACTCTCCCACCTGGCGGGCGCGCCCCGACACGGGGATCTCCTGCTGCCCCTCTTCGCGGCCTGCTCGCCGCAGATTCCGAGCCTCGATCCTGGCCAGATCCGCGAGCAGAAGACGAACCTGCCCTTCATGGTGGATAGCCGCCATGGTGCGCGCGCCGTCGCCGATATCAGCTGGGAGCTGCTCGAGCTGACCACCCTGACACAGGGTGAAGAGGCCTGGCACTTCTCCTACAGCGGGCCTCTGCGCGGCAAGGGTCTGGACGGCACCGAGCGCTGGTCCGCCCACTACCAGCTCGAGGGCGAGATCAGCGGAGAGGCGTGGCTCTCGGCTTCCGACCACCAGCTGCTGCGCAACGAGTTCGACTGGTCCTGGACCATCACCGCCAGCATCCAGCCCGCCGTCACCGACGAACCCGGCCAGCATCCCGGAGGCCGCGTCGTCCAGCACCAGCACCACCACGGGCTGTTGTCCAGGTCCGGGGAGTGACCGTGAACCTGGGGATGCTCCTGGTGGGCGCAGCGCTGGCTGGGCAGGACACCGTCGCCGATGGCCAGCCCCTGCCGCTCTACCTGTCCGACCAGCGGGTGCTGCAGGTGCTTCACGGCAGCTCAGGGCTCCTCGCCAGCTGCTTCGCTGAGCATCCGCCCGCCACCCAGGCCTGGACCGCGGAGCTCCAGCTGACATTGTCGGGGGATGGCACGGTGACAGCCGCTGCCCTGCACGCCGCCCCGGGTCCCGCGAGCCTCGTCGCCTGTCTGGAGACGGTCTCGCTGGGATTGCTCTTTCCCTCCCACGACGAATCGGCGGAAGGTTGGAGCTACCGGATCACCTGGGCCGACGGTGAGGTCCAGCCCTACCCCGCCGCCACCGGCTCACCGCGCCCCAGAGGTCCGCTGCTGCTCGCCTTGCCCAGCACGCTGGACGGCGCCCAACGCCTGCAGATCCGAACCGTCCTGGGGGTGGATCCCGTGCCACTGATGCCCATGGTGAGCGGCAGACGTGGGCATGCGAATCCCAGCAACGAGCTCAGCCCGCGCTGACTGGCGGGCCCAGCGGCAACCCCAGGTCGCCGCGTCCAACCCATCTCCGCGACACATCTGGTAGAATCCGCAACCATCACCTACCCAGCAGGGAGCCCGGCACGATGGATGTCATCGACTGGCTCACCGCAGTCACCAAGCACTGCCACCTCATCGTAGAACCCGAGCAGGCGATACGCCTCGCGCCGGACCTCTGTGTCGACGCCCCCAGAGTCTGGACCGTCGGTTCTCCGGAACAGCGAGATCTCACGCACGTGATCCCCATCGCCTGCACGACCGCCCTCGCGCAACCGGTCACCGACCTGGTGGCCCAGGCGCTGCAGGCAGCCCTCGACGACGACGAGCGCGAGAGCTTCTCGGAGCACGGCCTGCAGGACTGGGCCTCCGATCCCCTGGCGGCGATCCTGGCCCGGCTGGTCCTCGAAGCTGGCCTGGTCTCGAACCATGCCACCGGCCTGCCCTTCCTCGAGGTGGCGCGCCTGGTGTCCGGTCTGCTGGCCGGGCGGCCACCTCGTGGGTCGGGCCGAGGCCCCGGCGGCGTGGCCATCACGCGCGCCCTGCCCGAGCTGAACGAGCTCGCCCCTCGCCGCCAGGGAGAGGCGCTCGCCCTCGTGGCATGGTCGGTGTCCGCCCGCTGCAGCGCCGCCTGGAGCCTGGCCAACCACGTTGATCCCAGCCTGCAGCCCTCGCGCTTCTTCCAGGCCTTCATGCGCTCGAAGCTGAGCCTCGTCTGCCCATCGGACGCGGCGGAGCTCCCGGGCACGGATCTCGTGCTGGGCATGCTGTCTCTTCCCGGTGATCCAGCGGTCCTGGACGGGCTGCTCCGCGTCGTCCAGGCGGGCCTGCTGGCGCAGGAGCAGCGGGTCAACTCGAGCAAGCACAAGCCCGCCGATGCCCAGTTCCAGGCGGCGGTGGTCTCCAGGCACCGGCTGTCCATGGGCGCGGAGCAACGCGCCCAGGCGCTGGCAAACGATCCCGAGGTCGTCACCGCCTACCTGTTGCGCCTCTCGGATTTCCACAGCGCTCGCGAGCTCGAGAAGGCCGGCATCCCCAAGAAGCAGGCTCGACAGCTGCTCGATCCCGCAGAGGCTCGCGCGCTGACAGCCAGCCTGCATGACCTGCTCCTGGCTCGACAACGCTGGGATCTCATGAGTGGGTTGCTCAAGCTGCTCACTCCCACCGAATCTCTCGATGGACAGGCGGGGGCTCCGCGCATGGGCCTGCAGCTGGCGGTGCCTCGAGGTGACCTGGGGGAGACCACGGCCTATGTGGCCGCGGTCCGCCTGGGCGACCTGCAGTCCGCGGCCCTGCAGGCGGCCAGGGAAGGATCCGACTCACTGCTGCCCACGTCCATGGAGGCCGCGCTCCGCCGCGCCATCCAGCAAGCCGTGGAGCAGGGCGCCGAAGTACACGAGAACAGCACGCACGCCGTGCTCCTGCACCCCTCGGCCAGCGCCGCTCTCGCTTCCGCTCGCGGCATCCAGGATTCACTGTCCCCTCCTCTCACCATCGAGTCGGCTCCGCTGGGCGAAAACCTCGACCTCGAGCGGGGAAGCGGTGTGGGCATCGGCCTGGCGGCGGGGACCATCCACGGCGGCACAGACGGCAGCCGCTGCGTGGTCCGCGGCGCCGCCGTCGACGCCGCCATCTGTCTGTCGGGCGCGGGCAGTCCGGGGGACATCCCGGGTGATCCCCTGGACGTGCGAAGCGCCAGCCTCAGCCCCATGGGCCTCCTCTCGCGCGGAATCCTCGCCACACCCGAGTACATCGACGAGCTCCAGGACGAGTGCCTGCGTCAGGGCCGCACCTTCCAGACTCCGGGCGCGGTGCCCATGGTCGCCGGGGTGCACAGCGCCTTCCGGGCCTACCCCGTCAACGGCGTCCGCGAATCCGGCGATCGCTCCGTCACCGTCCTGCTGGCCATGCTGCCCGACGACAAAACCGCACCCATCGAAGTGATCTTCATGGGGCTGGACGCCTTCCAGGAGCTGCACGCAGCGGACGTGGAGCTGCCCCCTGACTCCTGCAAGCTGGTCTTCGGTGGAGCAGCCCCCGCCAGCAGCGCCACCGGCGGTTTCACCCCGAGCCCTGGCAGCAGCGGGCCCAGCTTCACAGAGGCCCTCGACACCGATCCCTTCCGAGACAAGCTGGGCGGCCCCCCGGTGGAGACCACCGCAGAGGTGGAATTCGACTACGAAGACGACGACCTGGACGACCTCGAAGACGACTCCGACTATTCAGACGGCGTGGACCCGGAGGGCGAAGAGTACGAGTTCCAGATCGAGGACTCCGAGTCCCACGGCCCGGCGCCCGTCTTCGAGCTCGATGACGACGACGACCACCTGGGGTTCGCCGACCTCGACGACGACTTCGAGGAGGAAGACGAAGGGGTCCTGGTGCTCGACGACGCACCAGCCTTCCAGGTGGACGACGACGAGCCCAGCGACGATCTCGACGGCTCCTCCAGCTTCGAGCTGGGCGGATCGTCCTTGGATGAGAGCACCTTCTCCTTCGACAGCGAGCCCGCCTCCGATGCCTCGGAGAGCGTCGCGGATCTCTTCGCCTTTCCCGACGAGGTCCTCGACGATGAGCCGCTACCCGGAGACTCCCAGCCCACCGTGACGGATACGGATCCGGCCAGCTACCAGCTCTCCGGCGAGGCCATCGATGAGGCGAGCCCCCTGGACGTGAAGGAGCCCGCCGAGACCACTGAACCCCCCGCTGAAGAGGAGGACCAGGGAGCGACCGACTCCCTGGGGTTTCTACCGCCCGCCGAAGTCGTAGCGGACGATCCCGATGTGGTCCCGCTGGGGTACCTGCCTCCTGCTCCCGTCGATGCTGCCGATGACGCCACCGAGGACGCCGCCGTCGCCCACGAGGTGGTGCTGCCCTCGCGGCGACGTCCGCCCGCCGGGGTTTCTCCATCCCCTCCCAGCGAGATGCCCAGCATGCCGGCGTCGCTGCTGGCGCTCATCGGCAACGGAGGGCCCCAAGACCAGGCTGCGCCCCCTCCCGCCCAGCGCAGCGAAGGCGAAGCCGCCTTCACGCTGCTCCAGGATCCGCGGCCGGAGGCCCCACAAGACCTCGAGCAAGATCCCGAAGTCGAGGAGCCCGCCCCGGCCGTCCGGGAGGATGACGAGCCCGAGCCCGAGGAGGAGCCCGGCCTGGACATGCCCGGCCTGGCCGAACCGCCCGAGGCGGCACCAGGGCCCGACGATGAGCCCCCTGCGCCCGCACAGGAAGAACCCGAGCTGGACCTCGCCATGGCGGACGACACCCCGGCCGGCGACGAACCAGAGCCCGAAGAGGAACCCGAGGATCTCTGGGGAGCCCAGGAAGACGGCGATGCTGGCGCCTTCAATACCGAGGAAGCGCTGGACCAGGACGAGTCGGGTGAGGCGCTTCCCGACAGCTCTCTCTTGAGCGGCTTCGGGGATGAGCCCGAGCAGCCTGCACCCACCGAATCGTCGGGGCTCGCCGACATTCCCCAGGAGGAGTCGCCACCGATGACGCCTCCCGCCGTGGGTGAGCTGTACGATCTGGGGGACATCGACGACGGCGGCCTCGACGATGACCCCCTGATGGGCCCGGGCACCGAGGATGCCTTCGAGAGCCTCTTCGCCGACGACGACGAGGGCGACGGCTTCGCGCTGGAGCCGCCTGCTAGCCCGACCGAGGATGACGCGATCCCACCCGCGGAGCCCGAAGCCAGCGTAGACGACGAGCTCTCCTCCGACGTGACGGTCGACGACCGGGTGCTCGCCGCCGCCGAGGCGGCCGCCGCTGCCCACGACGAGCCGGATGACCCCTTCGCGTTACGGCAATCTGACAGCCCCGAACACCCACCCGAAGGCGAACCCGACAGCGCGCTCTCCTCTCTGTTCGACGAGGATGAATCCGGCGGCCCGGACTCCGATCTCGCCGGAGCCCCAGCCCCTCCCGATGACGAAGTAGACTCAAGGGAATTCGCTCCCCCTTCCCGCGACGGCGAGGGTGCCGACGGTGCGAAGAAGATCGCATCGGGTGGCCGCAGCCGCACCCTGCCCGACTTCTCCTTCATGTTCAACGGCTACAACGTGTTCATCACCCACAAGAACACGGTGCTGTTCGGGCACCGCTATGGGGCTCACCTGCTGGACGTGCACGAGTACCCTTGCGGCGACGATCTCGACGAGGCCTACCTGCGCTTCCTCCGCGACAAGGTGGCCGAGCGCTTCGTCCCGCGCTCCGACCTCTCCTGTCCCCTGCCCACCGATCTCGATGGTCGGCCCATCGAGATGCAGCGCCTGGAGTCGGCGTTCGAGCTCCTGGAGGGCTGAGGGGTGCAGCAGGCCCGTGCGCCCCGGCTAGCCCTGCAGCTGGCGCCGCTGTTCCTGGCTGCCTGCGGAGACCCCGGTGGCTCCGACACAGCCTGGTATGCGGAGGCGCTCGATGAGGTGTCGGGCCAGTACCAGGTCTTCATCGAAGAATACTCCGTGGCCGCCGACTGCGCCGACCAGCTCTACCACGTCACCGACTGGGCCCAGGGCCCCTTGACCGTGGCGGGCGCCAGCCCCGTGGACCTCGAGTTCACCTTCCGCGATGACATGTCCTTTCCCGGCGCAGTGGATGAGTCCCTGAGCTACCACTTCGGCGGAGGCGCGAGCTGGGATGGCGCCACCCTCAGCGTGAGCCACAGCGGTGTGTTCCTGACCGAGGACGATCAGCGCGTGCTCAGCGGCAGCTTCCAGGTGCAGGTGGACGATGACGAGTTCTCCACCAACGACTGCGTGATCGAGGCCAGGATCAGGGGCACCCGGATCTCCGGGCGGTAGCGGGTCGCTTTCCTCCCATCGCCGGGCTATTCGGCATCGTCGCGACCGGAGCAGGAAGCGGAGGCAGCACGGCGTGTGCCGGCCCGCTCCCCGCCGGACCCGACGCACCGAGGTTGTCATGAGGCTCTACCGCACGCGCATTCCCGTGATCGCCAACACTGTCATCGAGCGGCTCTGCAACGAGGGCGACATCGACGTCGCCCTCGAGGATCGCCCCGAGGCCGAGCAGGACCTGATCGCCGTCATGGAGACGTTCCTGAAGCGAGACCTGGACCTGCGAGACGCTGTCAAGGACACCATGGCGCACCGCAACATCCCCTACGACCAGTACTCCAAGGTGCGCAGCCAGATCGCCGAGGAGTGGGGGCATCCCAGCGGCGAGAGCGTCAAGAAGTACCTCTCCCGGCAGTTCGTCGAGAACTTCATGATCTCCAACTTTATCGAGGAGGTCTACTCGGAGGACGACGCGCTGTTCCGCAAGACCCTCGACACTCTGCGCGGCCTCGAAGTGGACGAGCGCGCGCTGCGTGACGAAGCCAAGGCCACCGTGAAGAACGTGGCCGAGGGCACCGTGGACTACGAGATCGCCTTCGCCCAGGCCCTCAAGGAGGTCAAGCGACGCCACGGCCTGCTGCCAGCGCGCACCAAGTAGTCGCAGGGTTCCTGGCCCCCGTGGCCGCCTCCCTGCTGCTGGGGGGCGTGGGGTGCGAACCAGCGCCGGCCCCTGAGCCGAGCCGAGAGCTGGCGGAGGCCCAGGCCCGGCCGGCGGTGATAGCGCCACCCGAGCCGCTCCCTCCCGGCTCCCCCGAGGTGGGGGTCGAGATCGCCTTCGTGGGCGTGGCACCGCTGCACCAGGGCTTCTTCGCCGACGCCGACGCGCGGGCACAGCTGGGCCGTGAGCTGGCGGGAAGGGTGGCCGACCCGGCCCGCCTGGTGGTGGCCTACGACGCTGTGGAGCTCCGAGGCGCCATCCAGCTGGACCTGCACGCTGGCTCCCTGCGCACACCGGTCCGTCGCTCGGAGAGCCACCTGCAGCTGGCCGATCTCGCGCCTCTCACGATGGCTCTGGCCACCTACCGGAGCAGCCTGGCGGCGCGCTACGACTACCGCATCCAAAACTTCTCGGTGCGCCTGTTCGCCATCGACGGCACCACCAGCTGTCAGCTCGGCATCACGGGCGGCAACCCCCCAGACGGGCGCACCCTGTCGCCCTGCGTGCACATCAACGGGGTGGAGCGCTGCGGTACCCCCGACGGCCAGGGGGTCAGCTTCAACCCTGAGGTCGCTCGGGACCTGGCTCGCTGCCTGGGGAGCTAGTGCCGCCGGCCCCGGCGTCGACCTCCTGGACAAGCTCGATGCCCTTGGGGAAGGTACCGCGGTCCAGCATGCGCATGCGGTCGGTGAGGTCCACCAGCGCCACGTTCTTGTTCAGCTCCTTCTCCTCGATGCCCCACATGCGGAAGCTGAGGTAGTGGTCCCGGGCGCGATACCACTCGAACTCGTCGCCCTGGAACTCGGTGAAGCGGTAGCGCAGGTCGTTGTCGAGGTCGTAGAGGTCCATGGTGGGGGGCCGGGTCTCCGTGTCGGTCCACTCCGGCAGGCGCTCGGCCCAGGCGTCCCGGCGCCGCTGAGCGCGTTCCCGAGCCTCTTCTGAGAGCTCGTCCCAGGCTGTCTGATCGAAGTTGGACAGGGCTGCACCCAGGCGCTCCAGCACAACCCAGCGGCCGCCGTGGTGCGCCAGGGCGCGCGTAGCGTCGGCGAAGGCCTTCTGCTCGCTCCCGTCGGCCGCGGCCAGCCACGAGCTGCCTTCGAAGCTCCACCCGACCCGCTGCAGCACGGGCTCGTAGGTGAAGCTGCTGACAGGCTGCTCGATCCAGGTGAAGGCGCGCTCCACCTCTCCGGTGGTCAGATCGAGCTGGTAGGGCCTGCGCAGCCCGGCCTCGTCCAGGGCGGTGAGGTAGACATGCTGCGCATCGGCGCCGCTCTGCAGGGACTCCGGCTCGCGCAGCTCGGTGTCCACGGCCTGCAGCGTGGCCTTGCGGTGGTCGTAGACTCCCACCCGCTGACCCGGCAGGTCGGCCTCCTGGTGGGGCAGCAGGGCCAGCAAGCGATCATCGTCGAGCCACACGCCGTTGGTGACGGGCAGGGGCGTGGGCACCGTGGTGATGGTCTTTTCCTCGCCGTTGAGGATGTGACCCGCGTGGCTGACCTTGAAGTACAGCCGGATGCCGTCGGGGGACCAGGAGAAGGGTCCGAAGTTGTTGCTGCCGCACACCGCGAAGGCGGTCTGGATGCCGTGCTTGCCGGTGAGGAACTTGATCTCCGACTCGCGGCAGGAGGCGTAGGCGTCGTAGACATTGTCGTAGAAGTTGTCTTCGCCGAAGGGGTCATCGCGCTCGCAACCCACGGCCAGGGCTGCCAGCAGCAGGCAGCCCAGGCGGGTCAGGCGAGCGATCCGAAGCCGCGAGGTGGATTCGCGCGACAGAGCTGGTTCGGGCTTCGAGATCATGCAACCTCCCGGGAGGGGTGCGCCATGCACCCGGTGGCTGCCTGCGGAGCGGCAACCGAGCCTCACTGCGCGTCGGACAAGGAACGGCGCTCGAGGTTCCGTCGCCTGCCCGCCGTCAGCAGGGCGGAGGCGAGGGTAACCAGGAACACCGCAGGGGCAAGGCCGCGCTCGCCCGCACCTGCACAACCGCAGCCCCCCCTGCCCCGCTCGGAGTCGTCGGTGCCGGACTCGGCTCCGCCGCTGTCGAGCCACGGTGGCTGGGTGTCGGCGGGTGCGGCCGTGTCCACCAGAGCCTGCTCGCGAAGATCCAGCACGGCCAGCTGTGCGCCCGCGCTCACCAGCAACAGGTCCACGGGATCCTCCAGCTCCTCCAGGAAGCTGGCGTCCAGCTGCAGCTGTTGGCTGTGCTCCCCGAGAACCGGCACGGCCAGCATGGTGCGGCCGGGCCAGCCCAGGGCCCAGGCGCGGCTGCCCTGGCCGAAGCCCTGCCCGCCCACCAGGACCGCGTCACCCTTGATGGTCACCTCCTGCACGGACACTCGATCGCTGCGCTCACCGATGAAGAGCGCGCGGGGCATGGCCCCCTGCGGAGTTGCCACGCCCCAGGGACCGGGCGCCAGATCGGAGGGGGTGATGGAGAACACCTCGTCCGAGCCTTCCAGGAGGAAGGACTCGTAGCCGGGCCGCCACAGGGACACGGGCCCCTCTGAGATGCCAGGCAGCTCCAGCTCGCGCGGCTCGGACCCCCAGGGGACGATGCCCGGAGTGGGCCGGACCTGGATCTGGGCGTCGACCTCCAGGAGGAACTCCACCCGGGTCGTCTCTCCCGCCACCAGCTCGATCTGCTGCTCCTGCGCGGCGTAGCCAGGCAGGCTGGCCTGCAAGGTGAGCGTCCCGGGCTCGAACCACCTCGCGAAGCTGCCGTCGGGGCCGCTCACCGAGGGCCATCCGTCCACGGGTGAGATCCAGGCCTCCAGGGCGCGCCCATCGGCGGCCGCCCTGACCGTGCCGAGCACCGCGGGAGCCTGCTCCAAGAACGCCACCATGGCGTCCATGTGGTGCTCGATCACCACCTGCAGCTCATCGGCGGAGGGTGACTTGTCCAGCGACAGCTCGAGCGTGTAGTCCAGGGTGCCCCTGCGCCCGTAGGACCAGTCGGTGGAGTCGCCCTGGGTGAAGTACCAGGCGGCACCGTTGACCACCGAGAAGCCCGGCAGGCTGCAGCGCTCGCGGTAGGCCTCCCCCAGGTCGAGCAGCAGGCTCTCGTCGAGGCTGTCGACGGTGGTCCAGTTCCACACGTAGCAGAGCAGCTCGGCGCCAGCGTGCAGGCTCAGCCCGCTGGCGAAGGGGCGGTAGCCCGACAGGACCCGCACGGCACGGGTCTCCGGCTCGGAGAAGGCTTCGTCGCCGCTGCGGAACTCCGCGTCGCTCCATTGGAAGCCATAGTTGCGGTTCAGATCCACGTCGCGGGCGTTGTAGCGGGACCCCCGGGCCACCCCGTCGGGGTTGACCTGGGGCACGATCCAGACCTCTGCCGACAGCTCCGGCTCCTGCTCCAGCAGCTGCTCAGCCAGGGCCAGCGCGGCTTCGCCGGCCACCAGCTCGTCTCCATGGTGGGCCGCCAACACGCGCACCCGCCAGTCCCCCTGCCCGATGCGCAGCGCCCACAGCGGCCGGCCTTCCACCGACTGACCCAGCTCCACCAGCTCGCTGCGCTCCGGCCAGGTGGCCGCGAGGGCGGCCAGGGCCTCGTTCAGCTCCTCGGGATCGTGGTAGGCGGGCAGGGGCGCGGGGGGCCGCCGGTGATCGGGACGCAGCAGCCGCACCCGCAAGCCGCGACGCTCGAGGCGCTCCAGCGCATCGGCCGAGCCGATCACCCGGAAACCGGATCCCGGTGCCGGCCCGTCCACGGACAGCTGCTCGTCCCGCAGCGCTCGAGCGAGCTCCAGCTGCTCGGAGACGACCGGAGCAGCCGTCACGAGGGCCTCGGCCATGAGCGTGCCCTGCTCGGAGGGAGGACCGCAGGCGCCCGCCAGGAGCAGCAGGCCCGAGGCGAGCTTCAAGGCCCGCCTGCCTGTGCAGCGGCCTGCGCACCCTCAGCGGCCCGCAACAGCAGGGGCAACCAGCGATCGCGCTCGGCCTCGAAGGAGACCCGCTCACCCGAGGGCAGCGGCACGGAGGTGGGCAGCTTGGCGGTCATGGGGTCCATGTGCCGGCCCTGGTACTTGAGCTCGTAGTGGCAGTGGGGACCGGTGGAGAGGCCCGTGCTCCCGACCTTTCCGATGGTCTGGCCTTGCTTCACGCGCTGCCCATTGCGGACGAGGATCTTGCTCATGTGAGCATAGCCGCTCTCGTGGCCGCTGCTGTGACGGATGCGCACCAGCAGGCCGTAGCCTCCCGCAGTGCCGGCCCTGGAGACGACACCGTCGCCCACCGCGCGGATGGGTGTGCCGGTGGGAGCGGCGAAATCGGTGCCATAGTGGGGCCGCACCTTGCCGGTGACCGGGTGGAAGCGACCCTTGGGGTTGAAGCCGCTGCTCACGCGGGAGAAGGCGAGGGGTGAGCGCAGGAAAGGCTTGCGGGTGGCCTCGCCGTCGGGGCTGTAGAAGTCCACCGAACCATCGGGGTGCTCATGGCGCACCGCCACCAGCTCGCGGTCCTGGGTGAGCAGCCGCACGGCCCTGATCTCGCCCAGCTTGCGCAGCTCGCCGTCCAGGTACAGGCCTTCAGCCACCAAGGCGAAGCTGTCGCCGGCGCGTAGCTCGCTGTTGAAGTCCACATCCCACTGGAAGATCTCTGCGAGGCGCACGATGTCGCCGGGTCGCAGCCCCGCGCCCACCGCGGCGTTCCACAGGCTGGACTCGATGGCGAAGCGGGCCAGGAGGGGCCAGCGCTGGTACTCCACCTGCTCGATCCTGGCCTGCCAGCCGGCCTCTTCGCTCCAGACCACCAGCAGCCGGTTGTCCTCGTCGACGGCGTACCCGAAGCTGGTGGCGTGGCTGTGGCCCCGGCGGTAGCCGACGGTGATCTCACGGCCCGCCCGGATCCGCGCGAGATCGTAGGTGTCGCGGCTGGCCTGGATCAGCTGGTGAGCTGGCAGCCCGAAGCGCTGCATGATCTCCGAGACGGTCTCGCCGGAGCGCACGCGGTAGTCGAGCTGACCCTGCTGGGCGGGCTGGGCCACAGCGAGCTGGAGCAGGCCACCGATCCCGTCTTCGTCGGGGCGCCAGGCCGCCATGGCCACCGCGGCGATCAGCGCCGCCAGCACCAGACAGGCCAGGGTGGCCGCCAGCTGCCGGCTGGGCAGTTGCATGGCGGGCCCAGGGCCTAGCGTCCCAGCAACAGCAGCGCGAAGACCACCACGAGCAGGAAGCCGATACCCGCGCCGATCAGCAGGCTCTTGACGGCCAGCGCCAGGTTGGAGGACTGCTTGCGGCGCTTGGCGGGAGGGCGTGGAGTGGGCGCGGGGGGCTGCACGGGAGGCGCCGGCTCGGCCACCGGCGTCGGCTCGGGCGGCGCCTCGGGCTGTTCCATGGGCCGGGTGGTCGGCCTGGGGGGCAGCTCGGCCATGCTGGATGGTTCGATGATGGCGCCAGGATCGGGAGGGGGAGCGGGCTGTTCACCCAGGGTGATGGGCATGGTGTGGGAAGGCGCCGCCGGGCCAGTCTTGATGGGGTAGTCGTGGCCGGCCAGGCCGATGGGGTCCTCAGGACCGTCGCCGTCGGTCTGCAGCAGGGGCGGGATGGCATTAGCGGCCCAGGACCGCAGGCTGGCTCCGCGCAGCTCGTCGGCGGCGGCCATGAGCTCTCGCTCGAGCGAGGCGCCATCGGGGCGTTCTTCTGGTTCCCAGAGCAGCATGCGCTCGAAGATGGGCACGAGCTCTTGGTGGGTGGAGCGGATCTGTTCGAGGGCTTCGGCCACCGCCGACTCGAAGCGTTCGCGCCGGATGCGCGGCTGACCGAAGGCGCTGCCCGACGCGGCTTCGTACAGGGCGATGCCGAGCCCGTAGATGTCTGCCGCGGGGGTGACCTCGCCGGTGACGATGTATTCGGGCGCCATGTAGTTGAGCGTGCCCAGCACCAGCTGGCCGGTGTAGCTCTCGCGAGCTTCGAAGTGGGCCCGCGCCACGCCGAAGTCCAGCAGCTTCACCGAGCCCCGCACGGTGACCATGATGTTGGCCGGCTTGACGTCGCGGTGGATGACGTTGAGGGGGTCGCCCGAGCCGGGGTGCACCGCCCCGTGGGCCTTGTGCAGGGCTCCAGCCACCATGGCGCCGATCTCGGCCAGGGCCCTGGCGGGCACCACCTGGCCCGCCTCCACCACCGAAGAGAGGTCGATGCCCTCGACGAACTCCATGATCACGGCGTCCCGGTCTGCGACGCGCACCAGCTCGGATACCTCGAGGATGCGCTCGTCGTTGAGCAGGCCCAGCAGGCGGGCCTCGTCGCGCATGCGAGTGAGGAACTGGTCGGCGCCGGGCTGGCCGCCCATGAGCACCTTGACCGCCACCTGGCGTCGGAAGCCGCGGCCACTGACCATGTCGGCCAGATAGACCGTGCCCACCGCACCACTACCCAGAGTCCTGATGAACGCGAGCTTCCTCATGGCGGGGACGGTATCACGCTGGGGGGGACGTCGTCGATGCTCGGAGGGACAGCCCGGCTGCTCGGATTTGCTACTCGTCCACCGGCTTCATCCAGATGGTCTGGGCATTCAAGCCCATCTGGGCCAGGGCCAGGTCGTAGCGGTCCTCCATGGAGGCGCTGAGCACGATGGCGGGGTCGATGTCGGTGATGACCCAGGAGCCCGACTGCACCTCGCCGTCGAGCTGGCCGGGACCCCAGCCCGCGTAGCCCAGGCAGAGCAGGAAGGAGTGACCGCGCAGCAAGGCCTCGCTGAGCCGATCCCGCGACGGCGAGACCACGAGCCCGCCGGTGAGGTTCCAGCCTTCGTCGCTGGAGATATCGCCCGCGTAGACCACGAAGCCGGCCCCGGGCTCAACCGGCCCGCCCCAGTTGACGTTCTGCTCGAACTCACGGCCCAGCTCCAGGGAGAGCTGCTGCAGGACGGTCTCGATGGTGAGCGAGGTCTCCCGGTTGATCACCAGGCCGATCGCCCCGTTCTCGTTGTGATGGCACAACAGGATGAGGGTGCCCTCGAAGAAAGGGTCTTTCATCTGGGGTGACGCCACCAGCAGGCAGGGTTCCATGGAAGCACCCTATCCGGGGACCTTGTAGTCCCTCATGAGAACGTAGCGCGGCTCGGCGCCATCGGTGATGACCTCGGGACCCACCACGACCTCTTTGAGGTTCTCGTGGGAGGGCATCTCGTACATGACCTCGAGCATGACGCTCTCGAGGATGGAGCGCAGGCTGCGCGCCCCGGCTTTTCTCTCTACCGCCCGCTCGGCCACGGCCTGGAGCGCTTCGTCGGTGAAGCTGAGCCTGACCTTCTCGAACTTGAAGAGCTTCTGGTACTGCTTGACCAGCGAGTTCTTGGGCTCGATGAGGATGCGGGTGAGATCGTCGGCGCCGAGGGGGTCCATGACCGCCACCACCGGCAGGCGGCCGATGAACTCGGGGATGAGCCCGAACTTCTCGAGGTCCTCGATGGCCGCGTCGTGCATGGACGAGCGCTCGGGGTCGGCCTGGTGGTGGTCTTCGGTGAGGAAGCCAACCGAGCGCCTGCCGACGCGCTGCTCGACGATCTTGTCGAGGCCTTCGAAGCTGCCACCGCAGAGGAAGAGGATGTTGGTGGTGTCCACCTGCAGGTATTCCTGGTTGGGCAAGCGCTTGTTGCCGCGCACCTGGATGTTGGCCTGCGTGCCCTCGAGCAGCTTGAGCAGCGCCTGCTGCACACCTTCGCCGGAGACATCACGGCTGACGGACGAGGTGAAGTTCTTCTTGGCCAGCTTGTCGATCTCGTCGACGTAGACGATGCCGCGCTGGGTGCGCTCCAGGTTGTTGTTGGAGGCCTGGTACAGCGCCTGCACGATGTTCTCGACATCTTCGCCCACGTAGCCGGCTTCGGTGAGCGTGGTGGCGTCGGCGATGACGAAGGGCACGTCGAGAAAGCGGGCCAGGGTCTGCGCCAGCAGGGTCTTGCCGGTGCCCGTGCCGCCGATGAGCAGCAGGTTGGACTTCTGGATCTCCACCTCGCTGTCCTTGAGGTCCCGGCCCTGGTTGACCTCGATGCGCTTGTAGTGGTTGTAGACCGCCACCGCGATCTTGCGTTTGGCGAGGCCTTGCCCGATGACGTACTGGTCCAGGAATTCCTTGATCTTGGCAGGAGAAGGGATCTTGGCGTGACCCCAGGCCATGGGCTTTCTCTGGGACTTTTCGTGGATGATGTCCATGCAGAGCTTGATGCACTCGCTGCAGATGAACACGTTGGGGCCCGCGATGATCTTGTCCACCTCTTTCTGCGGCTTGTGGCAGAAGGAGCAGGAAAGGCCGCTGGGGTTGCTGTACTTGCCCATGGTTCCTCGCTGCTGCGCGGGGCTGTGGAGCGTCGCCGACGCTTCCAGTCTAGGCCGCCCCCGGCGAACCGTCAACGGCCCGTCTCCGTGGTGATCCTGCCAGAGCAGGACCCTCCGGTTGGACCTGGTCGTCCCCTATGTGTATGATGCCAGCGACCTTCTTCTCCATGAAGGGCAGCGGGCCGACCGCGCGCCGAAGATCGATGGCCGACACCTCCCACGGTACTGTAGAGGACTACTACGCCACCCTGGGGGTGGCGCGGGACGCCACGGCTCAAGACATCAAGCGCGCCTTCCGCAAGATCGCCCGGGAATGCCACCCCGACGTGGCGGGCGAAAACGCCACGGCCGCCGAGCGCTTCAAGCGCGCGCGTCGAGCCTACGAGGTCTTGGTGGACCCGGTGGAGCGCTCCCGCTACGACCGCCGCCGCCAGCCTCGACGGCACCCCTTCGAAGGCGCCTGGTGGGACAGACAGGGGGAGATGCCTGGAGCCGAAGAGGCCCAGCGTGCCGCGAGCCGCCCCGGCAACAACCTCGACCTGGAAGACATCTTCAACGACTTCGGGGCCTTCACCGACTTCGGGTTCGGCGCTGGCCGCCCCCCCGCCCGCCCGCCCCCCGCGCCCGCGGGCCGCCCCTCCAGCAGCTGGCAGCCTCCCCCGCCGGCAGCTGGTGCCCAGGGGCCCACGCCCACCGCGGGCTCCCACGGGACGGAACGCCCTCCCCCTCCCAGGCAGCCGCAGCCGGGCCGCGACATCTCGCTGGTGGTGCACGTGCCCGCCGACATCGCGGCGCGGGGCGGGATCGTCACCCTGCGCTACTCCCGACTCAGGCGCAGCGACGACGGCTCGCAGCTCGAGCGCTACGACGAGATCTACGATCTCAGGGTGCCGCCCCACACCCAGCACGGCGACACGCTGCGCGGTGAGCGCATGGGCGACGCCGGGCTCGGCGGGCATCCCTCCGGTGACCTGACCTGCGACGTGGTGGTCCCGGGTACCCAGCAGCGTCCCCCAGCCCAGGCCCAGCACTCCCAGCCAGAAGATCCCGACGACAGCCCGATCCCGAGCCAGAACAGCGGCACCGAGCAGGATCCTCTCCCGCTGCCCATGAGCGTCACCGAGGCGCTGCTGGGCGGCCGCATCGAGTACACCACGCCCTGTGGGCCCGTGCGACTCGTGGTTCCGCCTTGCACCTCGTCTGGGACCGTCTTCCGCTTGAAGGGTCGCAACCACTGCGCCGCCGATGGTTCCCCCCGCGACCTCTACCTCGCCGCCCGTGTGATCATGCCCGACGCGCTGGACGACGAGAGCCGCAAGCTCATCCAACAGTTCGCTCGCCTCAACCCCTACGACCCCCGCAGCTGATCAGCCAGGGCTGAGGCAGCCCGCCGAGCCACCATGGACCTTCCCGCGCAGATAGGCCGGTACCAGATCCTGGAGCGCATCGCCCAGGGTGGCATGGCTGATGTCTTTCTGGCCCGCACCTTCGGCGCCGAGGGCTTCGAGAAGCGGCTGGTGGTCAAGCGGATCCGGCCTCAGCTGGCCCGCAGCCCACGCCTGGTGGCCATGTTCATCAACGAGGCCCGCATCGCCGTCAGCCTCAACCACCCCAACATCGTCCAGGTATACGAGCTGAACCGATCGGACTCGGACTGGTACATCGCCATGGAGCACATCCATGGGCGAGACCTCACCCGCATCCGGCGCACCTTCGAGGCCCAGGGTCGCCTGCTGCCCATGCCCCTGGCGGTCTACGCCGTGGCCTCGGCGCTGCGGGGCCTGGGCTACGCCCACAGCTTGACCGATGGCGACGGGAACGCACTGGGTATCGTGCACGGCGACATGAGCCCCCACAACGTGGTGGTGTCCTTCACGGGCGAGGTCAAGGTGGTGGACTTCGGCATCGCTCGCCTGGCAGGAAAGGGCTGGGGCGACGACGTGGAGCGCCCCGGTGGCGGCAAGTTCGCCTACATGTCTCCCGAGCAGGTGCGCGGCCTGGAGCTGGACCGGCGCACCGACATCTACTCCAGCGGCATCGTGCTGTACGAGCTCCTCGTGGGACATCGCCTGTTCCAGCACGCCGACCCGGAAGAGAAGCTGCGACGGGTCCGTGAGGCCGTCGTCCCGGATCCTCGCCGGGAGAACCCGGACCTGCCCGATGACCTCTGGGACATCCTGCAGCGGGCCCTGGCCCGCGACCCGCAGCACCGCTACCGCAGGGCCGAGGCCTTCGAGGAGGACCTGCGGGCCTTCCTGTTCCGGCATCGCCTGCAGTCCGATGCCACGGCCATGGCCGCCGGGCTGCGCGGGGCCTTCGGCGAGGAGGCGCTGCAGGATCCCGGAGTGGGAGATCTCTCTCGCCTCGCCGACGATCTGGCCCGCCTGGAACGCGCCGAGCCTGAGGAGCCGGCTGAACCACCTGGGCGCGCACCCACCGACGGCGCGCACACGGGCACACCTTCCTGGGTTCCAGCCACCACCGAAGAGCTCAAGACCGTCACGGTGGTCTCGGTGGAGATCAGCGGAGACACCGACCTCACAGCGCAGGGAGATCCCTCGCTGCTCATGGACCAGGAGCGGTCTCGGCATCGCTGGTTCCGCAAGCTGACCAGGCGCCACGGGGGCCTTATCCAGCCGGGACCCGGCGAGACCCTCACGGTGCTGTTCGGCGTCCCGCGCACCCGCGAGGACGACCTGGAGCGGGCCCTGCGCTTCGCGCTGGAGATGCTCTCGTCGCAAGCCTCCGCGGGCTGGCGCCACGCCGAAGCCGCGCTGTGCGTCGGCGTACACCAGGGCGAAGCGGCGGTGCAGCACGCGGGGGGCAACGCCATCACCCGAGTCGTGGGCCGCGGCGACACCCTCAAGCTGGCCCGCCGGCTCGCGGGGCACGGCGAGCTGGGCCAGACCCTGGTGAGCGCCGCCGTGAGGGAGCGCGCCGAGGACCAGTTCAGCTTCGACCAGGCCCCGGCCCTGGCCTACCGCAGCCAAGGGCGCCGCAGCGAGCTGCCCTGCTTCCGGCTGCTGGGCCTGCGCAGCACGGTGGCGGGCAGCGCAGGTCGCTGGATGGTGCGCGGCAGCGAGCTGGCGATCCTGCGGGAAGCGCTGGTGGCGCTGGCCCAGGACGAGGGCCGCTTCGTGCTGCTGCAGGGCGACGTGGGGGTGGGCAAGTCCCGCCTGGTCCGCGAGCTGTGCGAGCTGGCGCGCAAGCGCCACCTGCCGGTGTACCAGGCGCGGGCATACCCCTTCTCCGACGCTCCCCTGGCCATCTACCGCGACCTCGTGGCCGCCATCACAGGCGTCACACCCGAAGACGCTCCGGCGGTCATCCAGCGCAAGCTGGCGCTGCTGCGTCAGCTGCGGCTGGCCGAAGCGGACGTGGCCATGGTGGCCTGGCTGTTCCAGCTAGAGCAGGGGACCCGGCCGCCGCGACCCTCCAGGGACCAGCTGCTGGAGATGGCCCGGCGCCTGGTGCGCGGGCTCGCTGAAGACGGCCCGGTGCTCATCGTGCTGGAAGACGTGCACCACCTCGACGGCCTGGAGCGCGATGTGCTGCACCAGCTGGCCGAGGTGGCCCGGGAGCGGGCCCTGCTGCTGCTGGCCTCCCGCGCGGGACCCGCGCCCCGCGACCAGCGCCGCCGCGCCGCAGCCGAGATCAAGCTCGGCCCGCTGTCCGAAGACGCCCTCGCTCGCCTGGTGGCAGAGCTGCTGCGGGTCCGCGAGCTGGACCCGGCCCTGCTCCAGCTCATCGCCAGCGACACCGCGGGCAACCCCAAGTACGTGCTGGAGATGGTCAAGGCGCTGGAGCGCTCCGGTTGCATCCAGCGGCGCGGGCGGCGCGGTGTGCTCAGGCGGCTGCAGCAGGACGTGCCCATCCCCCACACGCTGCGGGGGCTCTTCGCCGCCCGCATCGACGACCTGGATCCTGCCTGCAAGGGCGTGCTGCAGGTGGCCGCCACCATCGGCATGCGCATCCCCATCGCCCTGCTGGCGGAGTGCGTGGGGGAGGAGCCGCTGCAGGCGGCCACCGATGAGCTGGTGGAGCGCCGCATCTGGCACCGACACGACCGCGCCCGGGATGCCAACCTGGTCTTCTCCAGCGAGGCCTTCTGGGAGGTGGTGCGCGGCTCGGTGCTGGGAGAGCAGCGGCGCGAGACCCACCACCTGGTCTCGGTGGGCATGCTGCGCCTGCACGCTGGAGATCTCGAGCCACACCTGGAAGCCCTGGCCCGCCACGAGGCCATCGCTGGAGAGTGGGTGGAGGCCACGCGGCACCTGAGCCAGGCGGGAGACATCCACCGCCGCCGTGAATTCCTGGATCGGGCCCTGAACTGCTTCGAGGCCGCGCTGGGCCTGTACACCGACCACAGAGACCAGAACGCAGCGCTGCCCGGCGTCGCGGCGTGGAACGAGATCTCCCTGCACCGCCGGGCTGGCGAGGTGGCGCACCTGCTGGGGCAGCTCCGCCGCGCCGAGCGCTACCTGCAGGTGGCCCTGGAAGAGGCCTCGGAGCATGGCTTCCAGCAGGAGGAAGCCGCCACCTGCCTCGCCCTCGGAAAGCTGTGCGTGGACCTGTCTCGCTGGCTCGAGGCCCGCGCCTACCTGGAGCAGGCCAGAGAGCAGGCCGATCTGCTGGGCGACGACGATCTCGCCCTGGCCAGCCTGGAAGCCCAGGGCAAGCTCGCCATGGCCGAAGGTGAGGACGAGCAGGCCGAGCAGCTGTACCTCAGCACCCTTCAACGGGCAGGTCCCACATCTGCGGTGGCTGTCCGCGCCCTGCTGGGCCTGGCCAGCCACCACATCCGTCGAGACGAGCTGGACGAGGCCCTGCAACACCTGGACGACGCGCGCGAGCGCGCCGAGTCCTCCGGGGACCGCATCAACCTGGGGCGGGCCCTCAACAACGTGGGCATCGTGCACCACGCCCGGCGAGAGTGGCGGCTGGCCCTGGACAGCTTCCGCCGCTCCCTCGCCATCCGGGAAGGCATCGGCTACCGGGTCGGGGTCATCGTCAACCTGCACAACATCGGCGACACCCACTTCCGCACCGGTGACACCGCCCAGGCCTACGCGGCCTTCGCCGAGAGCCAGCGCCTGGCCCGGGACTCCGGCTGGAAGCCCGGCGTGACCATGAACTCGGTGTTCCTGGGCTACCTCGACGCGCTCAAGGGGCAGCCCCAGGGCCTGGAGCGCCTGCGCCGAGCCACGCACGAAGCGCGCTCAGCGGGAGACCTGCCCATGCTCGCCACCGGCCACTGGCTCCTGGGCCGCTGGCACGCCCGACAGGGCGACATGGCCCAGGCCCGCGAGGCCTTCGACCACGCCGTGCACGCCGCCGGGGACTCGGGCGACAGCGGCCTGCTGCGCGAGATCAGAGCAGCCAGGCGCCGCGAGCTGGGCGGAGAGGGCGAGGAGTAGCCTGGGTCAGGCCAGATCGCTGAGCAGCCGGGCCAGCACGGAGCTGATGGCCCCGGTGTCGGTATCTCTGGGCAGCACCACGGCTCCCGACTCATGCAGGGCCTGCCGCGTGGAGCGCCGCAGCCCCGGCGGAACCAGCAGGACGGTGTTGCGCCACAGCAGGGCGTTGGACTCCGCCAGGCGCCGGACCAGGCGCAGCCCGTAGCCTTCGGGCCGCGGAAAGCCCACCACGGCGGCGGCGAACTGCCCCTCGGCCACGCGATCGAGCACAGACACCACGGAGGGCGCGGCCTGGGCGACGTAGGTGGTGGCCAGGTGACGCTCCAGCGCGCGGCGGAGCAGGTCGTCTTCTTCGATGAGCAGCACCGGCCCGGCCATGTCGGAGGCCGCGAAGGTGGGCTGCACACCGGCCGAGGCCGCCGCGGCGGGGAAGGTCATGCGCAGCCTCGCGCCGGCTCCAGGCGCTCCCTCGAGCTCGAGGCTGCCGCCCGCGGTGCCCACCTCTTCTCGGCACAGCCCGAGCATGAGCGCGCCGATGCCGGGCTGCCGGGCCAGGTAGACCAGATCGGAGCTGCGCGACTTGACATCGACACCGTAGCCTTCGCCATCGTCGGCGATGGACAGCCGGATCCAGCCTTCGTTGGCGGCGCCGGTGACCACCACGTTGCGACCGGAGCTGCCGCTGCGGGAGCAGCTGTCAGCCGCGGCCATCAGGGCCAGGCAGAAGGCCCGCAGCACCGAACCGCGGATGGCGCGCGCTGCGGGGAGCATCCCGAGCCTGATCTCCACCGAGCAGCGCCCCGCCAGGCGGTGCCGCACCAGCTCCAGCGCGGCGTCCAGCTCGCGCTCCAGGTGCACAGAGCGCGGCGCCTCGGCGGAGGCATCGAAGAAGTGGCGCACATCTCGCACAGTGCCCTGCAGCCGCTGCATGCCCTCGGCCAGCTCGAAGAGGGCCTCGGCCCCCGCGGTCCGCGCGCTCTCCATGTCGTGCTCGCCCGCGAACGCCACCAGCCGCTCGACGGAGCGCCCCTCGGCCACCATGCGCGCCAGCTGGCCCTGCACCGCCAGCACCTTGGCCAGCTGGCTGGTGCCGGGCTCAAGGGCCGCGACGACGGCCTCGAGCCGCCCCACGAGACCTTCGGTGAAGGTGGCGTTGAGCGCACCCTGCTTGGCGAAGAGCAGCTCCTCGGCCATGTTGGTCTGCTCTGTGCGGTCTTCCAGCAGCAGCAGCGCACCGGTGACTCCCGCGGACTCGTCGCGCAGAGCCACCACCTCTATGGCCACGGAGGCGACGGTGCCGTTGGGCCGCACGACCCGCGCGCGATCGCGATGGAAGCGCCCCCTGGACTCCAGGTGAGAGGCCACCACGCCCCACTCGAGATCCTCGATGGTCAGGACCTCGTCGATGACCTTGCGGCCCAGCGCGCGCCCGGCACCCCGGCCACCCAGCCGCTGGGCGGCCTTGTTCCAGGTGCGGACCTGGCCCTCCGCGTCGGTGGTGACCACCGCCACCTGGCCGCTCATGGCGAGGGCGCGCTCCAGGACGTCCAGCTCTGGGGACTGTTCGTGGGCTCGTGGGTCAGCCTGGGGCGCGCGCACGGCCACCAGAGCCAGCCCCACGGGGCGGTCCAGCGCGTCTCGGATGGCGCTGCCCCGGAGCCGGCAGCGCACGACGCCGCCGTCGCTGCGCAGCAGCTCCTCCAGCTGCTCGAAGCGCAGCTGCCCGCAGCCGCGCTGCAGCAGCTCCCGTGCGCGCTGGCTCGGCGCCTCGTGGGAGATCAGGCTGGCCAGATCGCGCTCGAGGATGCGCGCCGGATCGTGCCCCAGCAGCTGCTGCGCACCGCCACCCCAGAAGACGATGCCACCGTGCAGATCCACGATCAGCACGGCCTCTTCCAGGCGCTCCACCACCTGGGAGAGCATGCGCACCCAGCGCTCCAGCTTCCAGCGCTCGCTGCGGTCGCTGCCCACCACAGCAACATAGGGGCCTTCGGGGGAGGAGGCCGCACAGAGCACCCAGCGCACGAGGACCGGCGTGCCGTCCCAGGCCAGCATGGCCAGCTCGAGCTGACCCGTGCCTTCGCGAGCCTCGAGCAGCTCGTCTACCTGGGCGCGAAGCTCGGTGCGCGCCTGCTCCTGCCGCAGGCAGGAGTCCAGCAGCGCGCCAAGGTCGGTGGCTTCGAGGTCGAGCTTGCCGAACAGCCTGTTGAACGCCGGGTTGGTGGCCAGCAGCCGGCCGCGCTGGCCCACCAGGAAGACCGGCGCGTCCGCGTGGGCCATCAACAGGGGAGCCAGCTCGGGATTGCGGGCTTCAAAGGGCGTGGAGCCGAGGCTCGGTGAGGACATGCTGCAGCCTGGAGGCAGGGGTAGAACGGCGAGGCCCGAGGCCCTGGAAGGGTTAACAGGGTGGTCGCGGATTCCCAGCCCCGAGGGGCAGCATGCGAGCCCACCTGGTCCCCACAGCGCGCGCCATCTCCCCCTTCGCGGAGCTCGCGAGCCAGCTGCCCGTGCTGGGCCTGCCCCTGGCCGAGCTGCAGCGACGAGTGCTGGCCGAGTGCGGCCTGGGCACGGACACCACGGCGTCCCCAGAGCAGGGCCGCCTGCTGGTGGGCTCACGCTGCTGGTTCACTGCTCGGCTGCTGCGGCGCTTCATCGCCCAGGCCTCAGAGCAGGCGGGCGCGGACCTGCGCGGTGCCTGGCCCGTGGGCTATCCGGGGGCCCGCCTCCAGGTGCGCAACGAGGCCTTCCAGCGTCTCACCGAGCCGCTGCAGCGCCTACCAGGCCCCGGGCTGCACGAGCTGGCCCTGGCCCCCCCAGGCGCCCCCGATCTCTTCGATCCCATCCCTCCCCTGCCCCTGCCCCTGGATCTGCAGACCGTGCCCCTCGAGGGGCTGCATCCCAGGCTGCCAGAGCTGGGCATGGAGCTGGTGCAGGGCGACGAGATGGTGTTCCAGCTGGATCACTGGCTGCACGTGCAGCGCATCAACCTGCTCGCCCTCGGAGCCTACGGCTTCGAGCAGTCCCGCCGCTTCACCGAGGGGCCCTGGTACCGCCGCCTGGCCGCGGGGCTGGGGCTGGTTGGGCGCGCCCGCAGCATAGATCCCTTCCGCATCGCGGCGGCCATGAGCCACCGCGGGCCCGGCTGCACGGTGCATCCCACCGCCGTGGTGGAGGCCTCGGTGCTGGGCGCCGGGGTGCAGGTGGGCCCGCATGCGGTGGTGCGCGGGGCCCTGGTGGGCGAGGGCTGTCGCATCGACGATCACGCCGGGGTGGTGTTCTCCGTGCTGGGCGACGGGGTGCACGTCACCCGCGGGGCCGAGGTCAACCTCTGCGTGCTCATGGACGGCGCGCTGGTATCGCGCTGCGGCGGCCTGCAGGCCAGCGTCGTGGGGCGCGACGCCTTCATCGCGCAGATGGTCACCTTGATGGACCGCAGCTTCCACCAGGAGATCCGCGTCCTGGACGAGGGCCGGCCGGCCGGCACGGGGAGCTGCTTCGTGGGCGTGGCGGTTGGCCACCGCGCGCGCCTGGGTGCGGGCGTGGTGCTGGGCTACGGCACGGAGATCCCCAACGACGCCAGCCTGGTGATGGACGCCAGCAAGGTGCTCAGGGCCTGGCCGCCCGAGGGCGGCAGCACGCTGAAGCAATAGCTCACATGCGGGCCACGGAGCGCATGCCCTCGAGGGAGGCGGGCACGATGCCCTTCTCGGTGATGATACCCGCCACCAGCTCGGCGGGGGTGACGTCGAAGGCCGGGTTGTGGGCCGCGGATCCCTCCGGGGTGGTCCGCACGCGCATGAAGCGGCCGTCGTCGGACCAGCCCCAGGTGCAGCGCACCTCATCCTGGTCTCGCGCTTCGATAGGGATCTGGTCGCCGCTGGGGCAGTCCGGGTCGATGGTGGTGGTGGGCGCGGCCACGTAGAAGGGGATGCCCGCGGCCTTGGCCGCCAGCGCGGAGGTGTAGGTGCCGATCTTGTTGGCCACGTCTCCGTTCATGGCGATGCGGTCGGAGCCCACGATGACCAGGTCCACCTGCCCGGTGCGCACCATGTGTCCCTGGGCGTTGTCGGCGATCACGGCATGGGAGACGCCTTCCTGGCCCAGCTCCCAGGCGGTGAGGCGCGCACCCTGGCTGCGGGGTCGCGTCTCGTCGACCCACACGTGCACGCTGCGGCCGGCCCTGTGGGCAGCGTAGATGGGTGACAGCGCGCTGCCCCAGTCCACGAAGGCCAGCCAGCCCGCGTTGCAGTGGGTGGACACGCGAGCGCCGTCGGGCACCACCTGCAGGCCGTTGCGACCGATGGCCTCGCAGCAGGCCGCGTCGTCGTCGGCCACGGCCTGGCCCGCGGCCAGCGCCGCGTCCCGCGCGGCGGAGATGTCTCCGCCCTGCGCCCGCACCGCGCTGAGCACCTGCTCGATGCCGTAGAAGAGGTTCTGGGCGGTGGGGCGGGTGCAGCGCATGGTCTCGGCCGCGGCGAGCACGTAGTCCAGAAAGCCCTGGGAGGGCGCCTCGAGCACCGCCTGCACCATGCCCAGGGCGCCGGTGGCGCCGATGGCGCCGGCCCCACGGGTGATCATGGTGGTGATGGCCTGGGCGGTCTCGCGGTGGGTGGGCATGCCCACCACCTCGAAGCGATGCGGCAGCAGGGGCTGGTTGATGAGCTTGAGCTCGCGGCCCTCGAGCCACACGGTGCGGTAGTGGACACCATCGACGTTCATGGACACTCCTGGGGCTGGACCTCAGCCGAGGGCTATCGGCTAACGCCCAACGGGCCGCTGCTCAATACACGTCGGCGTCGGGATCCAGGTAGTCCTGCAGGTCGACGGCCCCCGCGAAGGCCACCTGGATCACCCTGTGCAGCAGGGTGGCAGCCATGGCCTGGGCGGCCGGATGCAGGGACGCCTCCAGCGCGGCGTCCTCGGTGGTGGCCGTGGCCTGGCCGGTGGAGAGGAAGCCCTGGATGCTCGTCTCGTCGCGGGAGATCCTGGCGGACTCGATGGCGAAGACCGCTTCGACCATGGGGAGCTGGCGAACCTGTTCTCCGGTGGACTCCATGACCCTGGCCCGCACCGTGCCCTTGCAGAGCACGTCTGCCTGGGAACCTGCCTCGGTGCCGTACTCGGCCCAGCGGAAGCCGGCGTCCTCCACATAGCGCCGTACGATGCTGTTGACCTGGCCGAGGCCCTCGGCATCGAGCGCCGCCTGGTTGGTCCAGCGGAAGGTGACATCGCGGTAGGGGGTCATGCGGGACCGACCGCGGTCGGTGACCAGGTAGCGGCGGTACAGGCCCCCGAGGCTCTCGAGCCGGAAGTGCACGTCGCGCTGCCGCGCCACCGAGGTGAGCACCAGCTCCAGCCGCTCGGCCTCGCTGCTGTCCTCGAGGCGCGCTGCGTCGTACAGGGCGCTGGCCAGGGTGAGGCTGCCTCGAACAGCGGGCAGGATGGAGGCGAACTCCCGGCGCTCAGCCTCGCCCAGGCAGGCCTTCCAGACACCCACCACCCGGGAGAGATCGTCGCCCGCCTCTTCTTCGGTGTGGCGACAGAGCGCGTAGTGGGCCTCGGCCTCGCCGCCATAGGCATCGATGAGACCGCCACCGTGCGCCGGAGCGGCCAGGGCCAGCAGCAGGGCGGGGAGGATCACGCGGCGTCTCCTTGCGGGGCGGGCGGGCTGTCACCATCTTCGAGGTACCAAGGCCGGATGTCCAGGCCGCGCCGCCTGGTCTCGCCACAGCGGAAACGCAGCCAGCCCAGGTATTCTTCCCGCCACCAGCGGTCGAAGTCCACCTGGGTGAGCCTGCCCTCGAGCAGAGGGCGATAGTGCTCGTCGCCGATGACCGCGTCGCTGGCCCAGTCCCGCACGTGGAACTGCTCGCCGTCCCAGTGCACGTACTGGGCCGCGCGGAAGGTCCACGAGCCGGAGTTGATGAAGGTGCGATCAGGGGTGAGCTGGACCTTTCCGGGCAGGTGCGAGTGGCCGCAGACCAGCGTGTGGCGCTCGCTGGCCAGCAGGTGCTCCCGGACCTGAGGCCAGAGGTTGAGGGGGTTCCCCACCTGGGTCTGCACCCAGTAGTTCAGGTAGGCCTCGAGCTTGGCCCCCTGTGGGGGCAGGCCCAGCCGCTCGAGCAGCCGGAAGAAGACCCGCAGGGCCTGGGAGAGCCGCCGGCAGACCCACCACATCAGGCGGCCGGCCACGGTGTAGAATTCCTCGAGGGGCGTGCGCAGCCAGGTGCCCAGCGCGCGCTCCACCTGGTGATGGATGGTGGTGGTGACCCCCGACTCCCGCAGGTTGTTGGCGATGTAGGGATCGAACTGGTGGCCATGCACCAAGAGGATGTCGGACCCCAGCTCCACCGATGAGCACACGTCCCAGCGCAGCAGGTCGCGGTACAGCGCCATGTCGTAGTCGTGGTTGCCCCACACGTAGGTGACCCCGCCCAGGCCCGCCATCTCCGACAGGCAGCGCAGCACGTCGCCGTGGGCGCGGAGCACGCGGGTGAAGGTGAGCGCCTGGGAGAAGTCGATGATGTCCCCGGCGATGACCAGGTGCGCCCCCTCGCGGCGCACCATGTGCAGGAACTCCAGCAGCTCCCGGTCCTTGCCCACGAAGGCATCGGAGCGGGTCCCGTCTCCCAGGTGCACATCGGAGATCAGGTACAGGGGCTGATCTTCGGGCAGCTGGACGGTGCGCGATGGCGCGGGTCTGCGAGCCCAGGGGAAGGCGTTCATGGGGCGGAATCTCCAGGCCAAGCATAGCCCACGGACAGCGCTGCATCCCCCTGGGCTGGCCCGCTACGGTGCCGCCGGGATAACGCCGGCCCATGAAGCGCATGCTCGCCGGTGGCCGCGTCCTGTTCCTCGGCACCCACCCTGGGGCGGTGCCCGTCACGGGGCTGCCCGAGGTGGCGGTGGCCGGGCGGTCCAACGTGGGCAAGAGCCGCTGCCTGAACCGCCTGGTGGGTGTGCGACAGGCGGCCCGGGTGAGCGGCACGCCCGGGCGAACCCAAGCCATCAACCTGTTCCAGGTCCAGGATCGCTACGTGCTGGCGGACCTGCCCGGCTACGGCTTCGCCAAGGTACCCGAAGAGGTGCAGGAGCAGTGGAAGGGCCTGGTGGAGGGCTACCTGTCCGACGACCGGGACCTGCGCCTGGTGCTGCTGCTCATCGACCCGCGGCGCGACGCCGGCGGCATGGACTCCGATCTGCTCTGGGCTCTGCGCGAGGCTCACATCCCCGTGCTTGTGGTGGCCACCAAGATCGACAAGCTCAAGCGCCAGAAGGCCCGGCTGGCCCTCCAGCGCCTGGCGCGGGACTATGCCCTCAAGCAGGGCGAGCTGGTAGGGTTCTCGGCCCTGAGCTGCCAGGGGCTCGACCAGCTGCACGCCGCCATCGACGCGGCGGTGGCGAGCGCGAGGGATCAGTAGGAGGTGCCGGGCACGACGACGAGGATGTCGTAGGTGTCCAACAGGGTGGCGCCGTCGCCCAGCACGTTCAGGGTGAGGCGATAGAGCTGGTCTTCGGTGGTGGCCGCCACCACACCCCGGAACTCCAGGGTGAAGTCGAGGCCGTCCTCCACGGCATCGGGGTCGATGTTCTCGTAGTACTCGGGATCGATGCCCGTGACGAAGCCCCACTCGTCGCCCTCGATCTGCAGCTCCACCCGCTCGAAGGTGACCGAGTCCACCAGCTGCTGCACGCCGGTGATGACCGAGTTGCGGAAGTCCGGGCTGGAGGAGCCAGCCCACTGCAGCACCAGCTCGTCGTCGGCGGAGCCGTCAGCGTCGAGATCGGCGTAGGAGCCGGTGGCCTGGGCCAGGGCGATCATCTGGTTGTAGGGCGTGGTGGTGTAGCTGCTGACGTGCACGCCGATGAGGTAGCCACCCAGGTTGGCCAATTCTGTGATCACCGCGTTGGTGCCGGCATCCAGCGGGCAGCCGCCGGGCGTGGGGTAGACGCCGTAGCCGCCGATGTTGTCCGGATCGCGCAGGTCGTAGTCGGTGGCATAGATGAGCACCGCCAGCGCGTAGTCACGGAAGCCGAAGCCGCCGCGCGTGCCGCCATCGGGGGTGCTGCTGAGGTAGTTCTCGCCGCCGGTGCCGCCGAAGGCGTCTCCCGAGTAGGCCACGAACGGCAGCACGTCGGAGCTGCTGTCGTAGGTGGCGTTGCAGTTCATGTCGTAGCCGTCGCCCACGATGCCCTGGTACAGGGCCTCGATGGAGGACTCAGGGCCGTCGGCGCCGCTGTGGTTGGGGCAGGCGTTCAGCGCGGTCTGCACCATGGTGGTGTCGGTGGTTACGGCCTGTTGCAGGATGAAGGGCCGGTCGGAGCCGGAGCCGTAGCCGCAGCAGGCGTAGTCGTCGAAGGTGGCGAAGCCGTAGGCCATGTCCTCGATGACCGACTCGAGCCCGGTGACGATGTTGCCGAACTCGGCCGCCATGGCGTTGGCGGTGGAGCCCATGGAGCCGGTGGTGTCGATGAGGAAGGCCACGTCGCCCATCTGGATGGCCAGGTCGAAGTTGAACTGCTCTTCGGCCTCGGTGCGCTCGGGCACCTCGACGTACACTCCCTCGACGGTGCTGTCTGGATCCAGGGGATCGGTCTCGGCCAGCACCTCGGCGCCGTCTGACTGGCCGTCGCCGTCGGTGTCGGCGTCGTAGGGATCGGTGCCGTAGCTGCTGGCCTCTTCGGCGTCGCCCAGCCCGTCGCCGTCGGAGTCGAGGTCCTGGGAGTCGTACAGGCCGTCGCCGTCGGTGTCGTTGGGCTCGGTGACGCCGTCGGTGACGCCGCCCTCGGTGCTGTCGGGGGTGCCGTCGTCGTCGGAGTCTTCGTCCAGGTAGTCGGGGGTGCCGTCGCCGTCGCTGTCCACCGGGTCGTCTTCCCATTCGGTGGTGCCGGCCTCGTAGATGTCTCCGATGCCGTCGCCGTCAGAGTCGATGTCCATGTAGTCGGCGGTGCCGTCACCGTCGGTGTCGCGGGGGAAGCTGGGGTCGTCGCCGATCTCGATCTCGTCCAGGATGCCGTCGCCGTCGTTGTCGGTGTCTTCGAAGTCCATGATCCCGTCGCCGTCGGTGTCGCCGGGACCGTCGCCGGAGGGGTTCTTCTCGTCGGCGTCGGAGATGCCGGTGTTGTCGGAGTCGGTGTCGATGAAGTCCTGCACGCCGTCGCCGTCGGAGTCGATGGGCACGGTGTAGGGGTCGTGGTCGCCCGCCTCGATCTTGTCGTTGTTGGTGTCGGCGTCGGCTTCGATGTCGAGGGAGTTGGGGGTGCCGTCGCCGGCCTCGTCGTCGGGCGCG